>JAAEOI010000063.1 GCA_024244665.1 Bacteroidota bacterium
CCACATGGCAGCTAGCCCTGAAGAGTGAAAGCGGAATGTATGCAGGGAGAACCATTGATGCATTCACCAACCGTAGCGAATTTGAACTCTACGACCTGGAGACCGATCCCTATGAAACCAGGAACCTTGCCGGGAACCCGGCCTATGAGAAGGAGAAGGAGGTTTTGAAGAAAAAGCTCTACGACTTCCAGGAGCGCACCAATGATCCGTGGATTGTAAAGTGGGAACATGAATAAATAGATGGGTAAGGAGGTTATTAAAATGAGACAATATTCGAGAGTGTTATTTCTGCTTGTGCTTGGATTGTTCCTGGGCAGTGCAATGTCAGCTTCAGACCTGAAACTTCCCTCCTTAATTGGGGATCACATGGTGTTGCAAAGGAACAGTACGGTTAACATCTGGGGATGGGCTTCCCCAGGAGATGTAATCAGTGTTCAAACCAGTTGGGACGGGCACAATTATGAAGCCACTACCGACACTGAGGGGAACTGGCTGGTACAGGCATGTACAACCGAGGAGGGTGGACCCTATGAGGTGATCATTGAGGCCGACACGACCATCACTCTTCGGGATATCCTGCTTGGCGATGTATGGATCTGTTCCGGACAGTCCAATATGGAGTGGACCCTGACCAAGGCACAATCGGCAGTGGCAGAGATTCCACAGGCGGATTACCCTGGGATCAGGTTGTTCAGTGTGGAGGGGAGAATTGCTTCATCCCCACGGGATGATGTTAGCGGGATATGGAGCAGGTGTACTCCAGAAACATCTTCTGATTTCAGCGCTGTAGGTTATTTTTTCGGAAAGAGATTGCATAAGGAGCTGGGTATCCCGGTGGGATTGGTGAATAGTTCATGGGGAGGGACCCCATCTGAAGCATGGACCAGCACCGGGGCCTTGAAGTCTCAGGGTGATTTCAGTACACAACTGTCAGAATTGGATCAATTCCACAATGATCCATTTGAGATGACAAGACATACCAGGGATAGTATCAGGAGGGTGATAGCTTTGCAAAAGGATTTCATGAACAAGGAAAACACAGGGCTTGCGGAAGGTTGGATGGATCCTTCTCTTAACGACTCAGCCTGGATTATGTCAGGTGCTCTGGCTCAGCGGAGTGCGATTCCCGATCTTAGAAGGGTGGAGGGTGTGTTATGGGTTAGAAAGCGGATAGCTATACCCGATTCCTGGGTTGGGAAATCACTACTCCTTGAACTGGGACTCCTCGATGAGAGGGATGTTGCCTATTTCAACGGTTGGAAGGTACGCGCGAGCCTGAATAATAACTACAGGGATAAGGTGCGGGTCTTTAAGATCCCACGAAATCTGGTGACTGAAAATGAGTGTTTGGTAGCCATGCGGATTGTGAATACCCATGAGGACGGCGGAATGTTTGCGGCCTCGCGGCAGTTCAGGATATACCCCGAGGGTGAGGCTGCTGAAGCAATTGGACTGCCAGGTCCATGGAAGTACAGGGTGGCACATCATTTCCCATTAATACGTTCTGTGGCCAATCCAAAATTTCCTACAGTGCTATATAACGGCATGCTGCATCCCTTGACAGAATATGCCATTAAAGGGGTCATCTGGTACCAGGGAGAATCCAATGTTAACAGGGCTGTTCAATACAGGGAGATATTTCCGTTAATGATCCGGGATTGGCGAACGGCCTGGGGCCAGGAAGATTTCCCTTTTTACTTCGTACAGCTGGCGCCATACAATTATGGACTTGAATTTTCTGGTGCTGAGTTGCGCGAGGCCCAGTTCCAGACCCTGTCGAAGGTTGACAATACCGGTATGGTCGTTACACTGGATATTGGAAATCGCAGAGACATCCACCCCAGGAACAAAAGGGATGTTGGGGACCGGCTTGCCCTCTGGGCCCTGGCCAGGGATTATAATATTGATCTTGTTTGTTCAGGGCCGTTGTTTGCCGGGCAGGTTGTCGAAGGCAACACCATCAGGGTCCTCTTTGAGCATGCGGGAATTGGACTGATGATCAGCAATGAACCGCTGACCCATATTGAAATTGCCGGGATTGACCGGGTATACCTGCCTGCTGAAGCGAAGGTCGATGGCAAAACACTGCTTGTAAGTCATCCGGATATTGCAAAGCCCGTCGCGGTAAGGTATGGCTGGAGTAATACGGCTGAACCCAACCTCTTTAACCTTGACGGATTGCCCGCCAGTTCATTCTGCAGCGATGACTGGCCAAGGGTCACCGAATAAGTGCTCAGTAAAAAAAGCAACCTCACGTGAATAGAGGAGTATGACCTGATCCCGGCAGGAATTTCAGGAACTATAAAAATCACTACATTTAAAGCCAGCTAAATTCTAAACTACCAAACTGCAAAGTGCTAAACTTACACATTACCTAACTTCATATCTTCTTAGCTATTATGGTAATAATTCAATCCTATTTTGTAGCAGTCCTCATGTGCGTCATCACCATGCTTTGCTGGGGCTCCTGGGCCAATACCCAGAAAATGGCATCTAAGAAATGGGCATTTCAGTTGTTTTACTGGGACTATTCCCTGGGTGTGCTGATCCTTTCCCTTGTCCTGGCTTTTACCATGGGTAGCACCGGGGATGAAGGCAGAGGTTTTCTGGCGGATCTTGGACAGGCTGATGGACAGGCTATTGGCTCAGCCTTGCTTGGTGGTGTGGTTTTTAATATTGCTAACCTGCTCATTGTGGTGGCCATCAATATTGCCGGAATGGCTGTAGCTTTCCCTGTAGGTATCGGACTTGCCCTGGTGATTGGGGTATTTCTAAATTATATCGCCAAGCCTGAAGGAAACCCGGTTATCCTTTTCATAGGTGTGGCCCTGGTAGTGGTGGCCATTGTTATTAATGCACTGGCTTACAAAAAGAAGAGTAAAGGGAGCAGCTCAGGATTCTCCAAGGGCTTGCTTATTGCCATACTGGGTGGTATACTTATGAGCTTTTTCTACTACCTGGTAGCCAGATCCATGGCTGGCAATTTTGCGGTTCCCGAGACAGGTAAATTAACACCTTATACGGCATCTGTGATCTTTGCCCTGGGTCTAATAGTTTCCAATTTCCTCTGGAATACTTTTTTCATGTACAAGCCGATCTCGGGAGAGAAAGCCACTTACAGGGATTATATTAAAAAAGGCGATTCCAAATTGCACATGATTGGCATCCTTGGGGGTATGATCTGGAGCCTGGGCTTTACATTTAGTATCATTGCTTCGGGTCAGGCCGGACCGGCTATTTCATACGGTCTGGGACAGGGAGCCACGCTCATCGCAGCCCTGTGGGGTGTATTCGTCTGGAAGGAATTTGGGAAGGCAGAAGGACTGAAGGGTATGTTAACAGCCATGTTCCTCTTTTTCCTGCTTGGGCTGGGAATGATTATCGCCTCACGGATTATATAGGTACCACCTTTTAAAAGATCAAACATGATGAAGAAGATTCTGGTGGTCGGTAGTTCAAATACCGACCTGATTATCAAGGTGCCTGAGATCCCCAGGCCCGGCGAGACCCTGCTGGGCGGGGAGTTTATGACCTTTCCGGGAGGAAAAGGTGCTAACCAGGCTGTGGCTGTTGCCCGGGCAGGTGGTGATGTGGTTTTTATTGCTGCCGTTGGAGATGACAGTTATGGGACTGATGCAGTGAAAGGGTATAAACTGGACAACATCAACACCGAGGATGTCAAGATCTGCAAGGGAGTTCCCTCGGGGATTGCCATGATAACCATATCTGCCCAGGGAGAGAACGCCATCACTGTTGCTTCCGGGGCCAATGCAAAGCTACTTCCCGATGATCTGGATGAGGCCGAAGAGGCTTTTGTTGAGGCTGATTATATGCTGGTACAGCTTGAGACTCCGCTTGAGACGGTGGCCAAGGCAATCCACCTTTGCGGCGAGTTAAATACCAGGGTGATTTTGAATCCTGCACCGGCAGCAGAATTGTCAGATGAGATACTTTCGGGGGCTCACATCATCACACCCAATGAAACCGAGGCAGAAAGGCTTACCGGGATCAGAGTGGAAGGCGAGGGAGATGCGTTGAAGGCAGCCTCAGCCCTGCATGCAAGAGGTGTAAATACAGTGATCATAACCCTGGGATCGGAGGGTGCATTTGTTTCCGATCCTGCATCGGGACTGGTAAAGATGATCCCGGGATTTAAGGTTACAGCCACTGATACCACCGCTGCCGGTGATGTGTTTAATGGTCAGCTTGCTGTGGCTCTTGCTGAAGGCTCTTCCATGGAGGAGGCGATCCGTATGGCTCATGCGGCAGCAGCTCTGTCTGTTCAAAACCTGGGTGCCCAGAGCTCAATCCCCCGAAGAGAAGAAACCGACTACTTCCTGAAACAGAACTAACAGCTAAGATACCATGAAACGTTCAATGCACTTTTTACCTGTATTTGGTTTGATTGCCTTCATATTCACAGCACTGCTCTGTTCATGCTCCAGCACTACGGGAAGTAATGTGCACTCACAGCACAGCTATCCTGAAGAATTCACCCTTTCGAAGGAGGTTCTGCTGGATAAGATCAAGGGCGGCTGGGCCGGTCAGGTCATCGGCTGCACCTATGGTGGTCCGACCGAGTTCAAATACAATGGCACCATGATACAGGACTACATTCCCATCGTATGGGATGAGACCCGCATGGAGTGGTATTACAACAATGCGCCGGGTTTGTATGACGATATTTACATGGACCTTACCTTCGTGGATGTTTTCGAAAAAGAGGGTTTGGATGCTCCTGCCATTTTCCATGCCAGGGCTTTTGCCAATGCAGAATACATGTTGTGGCACGCCAACCAGGCGGCCCGTTATAACATCCTGGCGGGAATGGAGCCGCCGGAAACCGGTCACTGGGAGAACAATCCCCATGCCGATGACATAGATTTCCAGATTGAGGCCGATTTTGCCGGTCTGATGAATCCGGGTATGGTCAACTCCTCCTCGGAGGTGTGCGATCGGGTGGGGCACATCATGAATTACGGTGACGGCTGGTACGGGGGAGTCTATGTAGCCGCCATGTATTCGCTCTCCTTCTATTCGGACAACATCGCCTTTATTGTTTCTGAGGCGCTCAGGACCATTCCTGAGGAGAGCCAGTTCTTCCAGTGCATCCGCGATGTGATTATCTGGCACAGCCAGTTTCCCGACGACTGGAAACGAACATGGTTTGAGGTTGAGAAGAAATGGTCGTCCGATATCGGTTGCCCCAACGGTGTCTTTATTCCATTCAATATCGATGCAAAGATCAATGCTGCCTATATCGTGATAGGGATGCTCTACGGAGAGGGAGATTTCAGCAAAACAGTTGATATCAGCACCCGTTGCGGACAGGATTCGGATTGTAATCCGGCAAGTTCGGGAGGGATCCTTGGCACCATTCTGGGTTATGATGCCATCCCGGCAGAGTGGAAAATGGGATTGGATAAGGTGGAGGATAGGGACTTCAAATACACCACCATTTCCCTGGCCGATACCTATGATATGAGTTTCCGGCAGGCGCTGGGCATGATCTGCATGAACGGTGGCAAAGCAGGGGGCAATGAGGTAGTGATCCCGCTTCAGGAACCGGTTGCTGTTGCATTTGAAAGGGCATTCGAGGGGCACTACCCTGTGAGGTGGATTGACCTGGGACGGGGAGGAAAGCAGTTGAAGGCCGAAGATGAACTTGTCTGCGAGTTCGGTTTCGAGGGAAAGGGATTTGTGCTCAAAGGATCTGCTATAAAGGATGAATCCATGGATGAATCGGAGGTGAAATTGGAGGTATACATCGATGGTGAGCTCTACGAGGAGACAGTGATGCCCACCCACTTCAGCAAGCGCAAGCACGAAGTTGCCTGGAAGTACAATCTGCCGGACGGGCCCCACCAGGTGAAAGTTGTCCTGAAGGACCCGGTGAAGGGCTATGGCCTGCACCTGAGTAAAGTGCTGATCTACGGCCCTGAGCCTGCA
This sequence comes from Bacteroidota bacterium, assembly GCA_024244665.1. The sequence continues at coordinate 5,950 of JAAEOI010000063.1, forward strand.
GTGTGACAGGCGGCAGCCACGCAGCTGATCCTACTGCATGGATTTTATCTGAACCTCCCTGCCGTGATCCACATATTCATCAACCCGGATGCTGCCTGAAACCACATCTATGAATGGTTCTCCTGCTCGTTTTCCTGCCAGGCCGTAACCTGTTTCGGTGGAGATGAAGCAAGTGAAATCGTCGCCGATCTTCGAGTCCAGGTGGAGTGTCCTGTCAACCGCATCGTAGCGTAATCCGGTCAATCCCTGCATCAGGGCATAGCTTGAAAGGGCCCTTGCATACCAGTGTCCGCATTCATATTCATTAAAGGGGTTTCTGACAGTACCATCATAGCGTTGCCTGGCGGAGCGGACAATCTCAAGGCCTTTTTCCACTTCCCCCATCATCATCAGATGTGATGCCACCTGGTATTCGATCCCGGTCCAGACCTCATTGCTGTACACAAAAGGAAGGGAGGGCTGGCCCCCTTTTGGCCAGGAGCAGAGAAGCAGTCCGCCGTCATCACCCATGGCAAATCCCGGTCGTTGCGGATTTACATGGTCGCTCAATTCTTTTTTGTAGTTATAGCGGTGGATGGAAGTCAGGTGGCTTTTCACTTTCTCACCATCAATGAAGTCAGGAAGGCCTGCAGCTTTCCCGAACCATGTCCCAATGATCCCGTCCGACAGGCAGCCTGTCCCGTACTGATACTTGGGGCCCTCTTTCCTGAGCAGTTCAATGGCTTCTTCACTGTAAGAGATGTTCCATGAAAAAAGATCCGTATTGGGCGGAGCTGTCTGCAAACCCTCCCAGGTTGTTTTCTGGAAGAAGTACTCCCCGTCGTATAGCTTTTCCTCCAGGTAGGCAGTTCCCCTGTTCAAAAGCGTGGAATAGGGTTCGCTCTTCTCCCCCAGGGCCAGGGCCATTTGTTCCATAGATTTGCAGGCCCCCAGGTAAATACTGGTACACATTCCGTCAGGTCCCCAGAATTCGATGTCATAGGTGTTGTGGTGGGGCTCTTCAAGAATTCCCTTTCCAAGGGGATCCCATGCAGCAGAGCAAAAATCAAAACTCTGTTTGACAGAGGGCCAAAGCGAACTCAACCATTCCTTATCCCCGGAGATCCTCCACTCCCTGTAGCATTTGATGATCCCTCCCAGCTGACCGTCTGCCGCGGCATGCCAGCCATGGTCGACCTGCTGAATGGGTAGTGCTGAGCGAAAATTTTGGTGGCCGGACTCAGCCTGGCTAGGACCGAATTCAGTCTCCCTGAGGCTTCTTTCAAGGCGGGGGAACAGGTGAGGTATAGCCTGTGCATAATTCCACACGTGGGTACATGAACCGTGACAGCAACCACTGGTATTGTCAAAGCAGCCTTCGTAGGCCCATAGTCTTCCATCCTTTTGCCTCAGTACCGTGGGTGATTTCAGAATGCTGAGGTTTGCAGAGACAGCCTCTATCACTTCAGGGGGCAACTGAGAGGCAAACAGGGTTCTGCTGAACAGCTCAGTTTTACTTCTCAGTTCCCGATAATTCCCATCCCAGTAATTGCACATCTCCTTGATGTCTGTATATTCCCCGGAATACCAGGGCTCATAAAACTGCGAGGTGTATTCCGATGAACAGCAGCCGGTTGCCGGATCACATGCAGGTGGTTTCAGCTGGGGTACATCGGCTCCGAGGCTGAGATCTGAGTGCGGAACATGCCATGAGAACAACAGGTGGACTGTCTTCGACTCCCCTTTTGCCAGCGTGATGGGAATATAAAGGGATGCCCCTGTGGATCCTTCGCACGAGGTGTCGGCAGGCAATTCCAGGTTTTCGATATCTTCCCATATCCGGGTCCGGGCATCATACCATCCACCCCTGAACCAGCGGTAATCAACCACGGCTTCCTCCAGTGTAGAGATGGAAAAATCGCCCTTATCCTGAGGGGTGTCGGGAGAACAGTCCTGTGATAGTATAAAACCATTTTTTCTCTTTTTAATGCCATGGCCCGTATTCTTGTAGGCCGGGCCCCAGATGTTCTCACCCCTGATCCGTATGAAGTTTTCAGCATGGTAACTGAATACCATTTCCAGTGCAGAGTCTGCTGTGTTGGAAAACCTGTATTCCAGTGCGGCCACCGGAAGGGAGGAGTTGTCCTCATCAGCAGGGATAAAGGGGCTCCATCCCAAAATCTCCACTTCCATGGGGATATCACCATCCTGTAGCCGGACCGTTCCGAAGGGGAACTGTGCACTGAATTCTGCCTTCCCGAAACGGGGATAGCCGTAGCTGGAAGTGGAATTCCCATTGCCGGAATGCGGAGCGCCGAATATCTTGTGTTCCTGTACCGGGCCCTCCAGGACCTTGGCCCCTTTTTTCAGGCCTTTCACTGCAATGGCCCCGAACATAAATGGCTCATTGTAAACATCCGGCTTATGCCGGACCGATACATGGGAGATACACCCATTTCCTTCCAGGCAGATCATCCCTGCCCCGATCCCGCCCATGGGAAAGGCAAGCCTCTCAAGCTGGTCACCCGACCAGGTCATATCAAATGAGGGATCGGAACCTTGCTGGCTCCCGGGATTCGGTGTACATGCCCCGGCAAGGATGGCAAGCACCATATAAAGAAAGGTTCTGTTGGGTTTCATAATCTGGCTATTGTGTATGTAGGTAAACATTAAAGATAAAGATTACACAGAAACCCTTTCGGTGGATTACAAGTAAGAAAACTAAATTTCTATATTTGAGTGATCCTTAGAACGAGTCCTCTTGAAATTTCATAAAATGCGAAAAGCAACATTTCTCATTGGTCTGATTTTCTTCTCTTCTCTTATACATGCTCAGCAGAAGGAGCTAAAAGTGTTATTTGTGGGCAACAGCTATACCTACGGGTACAACCTGGCGCACATCGTTTCCATCATGTCGGAGGTGACATCCGTAAAACTGATCACCCGGAAATCGGCGATCGGGGGAGCCCAGCTGCGGGAACACTGGAATGGAAAGAGGGAGCTGGAAACGAAAAAGATGATTGCCGAAGGGGATTTTGATATAGTGATCCTGCAGGATTTCAGCATGGCGGCCATAGAGACACCCGACAGTACCTTGAAATATATAAAGCTATTTTCCGAATACAATAGCAGCTTCGGGGCAAAGACTTATCTCTTCAACACATGGGCCCGGGAAAAGGTGCCGCAGTACCAGGAGGAGATCGATGCGATTTACGAACAGGCAGCCAGAGAGAATGGTGCGGTCAGGGTACCAGTGGGTCCGGCCTGGCAGCTAGCCCTGGATCTGCGCCCCGCTGTGGATCTTTATACCTCCGATGGCAGTCACCCCAATGAGCTGGGTATACTGCTTTCTGCATCGGTCTTTGTAAGGACCATTACAGGAGAGTTGCCAGAGACTATTCCAACGTTATACCGGATCGAAGATACATTCGGTGAGACGGCCAGACTGATGAATCACAATAGGGAGGATGCAGAGTTTTGCAGGAGGATTGCCAGTCAGGTTGCCGAACAATTAAACCAATAAATATCCGGGAGAATGAGTTTTTTAAAGACTACATTGTTTGCCACATTGATTGTCGCCACTGGTGCTGCTTCAATCCATGCACAAAGAGCCGATTCCATCCTTTATAAACAGGTGGATTCCACAGATTTGTACCTGTATATTGATTATCCGCCCGGATTTGATGCTGCCTTATCCTACCCGGCCATCGTGTTTTACTTCGGTGGTGGCTGGAATGGTGGAACCCCGGGCCATTTTGAGCATCATGCCAGGTACTTTGCGCAGAGGGGACTGGTCTGTTTTCGGGCCGACTACCGGGTGAAAAAAAAGCATGGGACTAGCCCTTTCGAATCGCTGAAGGATGCAAAATCGGCTATCAGGTTTGTTCGTGAAAATGCGGGGGACCTGGGTGTTGATCCAAGGCGGCTTATTGCCTCGGGAGGCTCGGCCGGAGGACACCTTGCTGCGGCCACGGCACTTGTTGACGGGTACAATGAGGATACGGATGATCTTTCGTTCAGCTGTATCCCCAATGCACTTGTGCTCTTTAACCCGGTTATGGATAACGGGCCCGGAGGCTATGGATATGAACGGGTTGGTGAAGCGTACAGGGAGTTTTCTCCACTGCACAACATAAGGGTGGGTGCACCCCCGAGTATTATTTTCCTGGGTACGGAAGATAGTCTGATCCCGGTGGAGACGGCCCGGTACTATAAGACTGTGATGGAGAAGGTGGGAAGCAGGTGTGACCTGCTCCTGTACGAAGGAGAGAGTCATGGATTTTTCAATTACGGAAGGTCCGAAAACTATAAACTTACTGTTTCTGAAGCGAACCGTTTCCTGGTCTCCCTGGGGTACCTTGATGAGGAGCCGCAGGTAGAGATAAAATAGAGTTGTAATCCATAAACCCATAGAATGCTACTGAAATTCAAATTAATTCTCTCAGTTTGCTTCTTACTTTCGGTCATTCTACAGGCGCAGGTGGTTCAGACAGTGCCCACACAGACACTTACCTATTTTACCAACGATTCCATTAGCCTTGAACTGGACCTGTTTCTTCCCGAAAGTGGAAATACCGAACCGCTTCCCCTGCTGATATTTATGCATGGCGGGGGCTTTTCCAGAGGTGACCGCTTCAAGGGGTACAAGCTGGCAAACCACCTGAGCGACAGAGGTATTGCCTGTGCTACCATAAGCTATACGCTCTATATGAAGGGCAAAAGTTTCGGATGTGACGGCATCCTTTCGGAAAAGGTAAAGGCGATCCAGATTGCTGCAAGTCAGCTCTGGCATGCCACGGCATTTCTGAATAAGCTGAGCGACCAGTATCATATAGATACATCCAGGATATTCATTGCCGGCAGCAGCGCAGGGGCTGAGACCGTTTTGCATGCGGCTTACTGGGAGAGGGAACAGATGCAGCTCTTTGATCCTATGCTCTCTCCCGCATTCAAATATGCCGGAGTCATTTCAGGGGCAGGTGCCATCATGGACCTTAACATGATCACCCGCGAGAACATGATCCCCACCATGCTTATTCATGGCGATGCTGACCCGCTGGTCCCTTATGGAGTTGCAGCCCATCACTATTGTCCGCCCGATTCGCCCGGATGGCTTATGCTTTTTGGTTCCTATGCCATTGCGGAGCACCTGCAGGAACTTGGCGGAACGAGCCAGCTTACTACATTCCGGGAGGGAGATCACTCTTTTGCCGGGGCCTATTTTTACCAGGATCAGCAACCGGTGGGGGACTTCATGGAACGTGTTCTGGCGGGTGAGTCTTTTATAGTTTTTCAGACGATTGAAACACAACAATAATCATGACACGAAAAATCCATATTTGTTTCGCAGCCCTGTTATGCTGCAGTGCCTGTATCTCACCCGATACCAAAGAGAGCAACTCTTCCGGAGCTGCTTCTGACCTGCCCAACATTGTGTGGCTGGTGGCAGAAGATATGAGCCCGGTGATCCCCTCCTTTGGAGATTCAACCATTGTTACTCCCAATCTCAGCCGACTGGCATCGGAAGGTGTGCGTTTTACAAATGTGTTTTCGGTATCCGGGGTATGTTCGCCCAGTCGGGCAGCACTTGCGACCGGCATGTATCCCACACGCATTGGAGCAACCCACATGCGGACTACAGGCAATGTGAAGTTAATGCCTGAAGGAGTATTCCCTTATGAGGCACTGCCTGCGGCGGAGGTAAAATTGCACAGTGAATACCTGAGAAGGATCGGGTATTACTGCACCAATAATTCCAAGGAGGATTACCAGTTTCAGAAAACCCTGACCGCATGGGATGAGAGTTCCCCCAAAGCCCACTGGCGAAACAAGAAGCCCGGTCAGCCCTTCTTTGCCATTTTCAACTTCAATGTGTGCCATGAGTCGCAGATATGGAGAAAGGCGGAGGATTCATTGTGGATTGATGCGGATCTCGCTGTGCCTGTTCCGCCCTATCTGCCCGATAACGAGGTAGGCAGGAGAGATGTGAGGCGCATGTATTCCAATATATTGGAGATGGATCAACAGGTGGGAGAGATACTGAAGCAGCTTGAAGAGGATGGCCATATGGACAACACCATTATCTTCTGGTATGCCGACCACGGCGGACCGCTTCCGCGGCAGAAGAGACTGCTGTATGACTCCGGATTAGAGGTGCCATTGATTATCAGGTATCCGGACAAAGCAGGGGCGGGGGAGGAAGATGACCAGCTGATCAGCTTCCTGGACTTCAAGCCCACACTACTCTCCATGGCAGGTATCGAGCCACCTGGCTACCTGGATGGAAGGGCCTTTGCCGGCAAGTATGAGTCGGCCGAAAAAAGAAAATATATTCATGGAGCGGCCGACAGGTTCGATGAGAGGTATGACAGGATCAGGGCTGTGCGTGATCACCAGTACAAATACCTGCGGAATTACTGGCCCGAAAAGGGCTACTACCTGGCTGTTGCCTATCGTGAGCAGATGCCGGTGATGCAGGAGTTGTTGAGGATGAGGGATCATGGGGAGCTCAATAAATACCAGGCGCAGTGGTTCCGTGAGAGCAAGCCGGTTGAGGAGCTGTTTGATACGTACAATGATCCCTTTGAGCTGCATAACCTGGCGGCTGATCCGGCTTACAGGGAGAAGCTTGAGGAGCTCAGACAGGAGTGTGACCGGTGGATTGCGGAGACCGGCGATATGGGGCTGATTCCTGAAACGGAGTATATTGAAAGCATCCGGCCCGGCGGAGTTCAGCCAGTAACAGGCAACCCGGTGATTAATAGCTCTGGAAAGGGAATTGAGATTAGTTGTGACACGGAAGGAGCCTCCATCGGATACCAGTTGCTGAGCGGAGATGAATCTCCCGGTGAATCCTGGCATGTATATACCGAACCCATCAGAATTGAGGAGGGGATTACACTAGTTTCAATAGCGGACCGCATTGGCTATAAACCCAGCTCCCAGGTTGTTTTTAAATAATTAATCTATCTTAGATTCACACACAAACTGACTAAACAGATATGAAATTCCTGAAACCACTTTTCCTGGCCCTTTTCCTGTTTTCAACAACATTTCTTTTGGCTCAACCGCTTGTTACCAGCCTGAAAACTGACTACAAAACCGATCCGCTTGGCATGGATAATCCAAGGCCTGCGCTCAGCTGGATTATCAGTTCTGAAGCGGTGAACAGCATGCAGGACTCCTATAAAGTCAGGGCAGCCCTGAGTGAGAAAGATGTGGCAAAAGGCAAAAATCTTTTGTGGGAAAGTGGAATGGTGAGCAGCTCAAAAAGCGTCCATGTGAAGTATGAAGGCCCACCCCTAAAATCGTTCCAGCGGATTTTCTGGCAGGTAAAGGTCCAAGACAATCATGGTAAATTCAGCAAATGGAGCGAAGTAGCAAGGTTTGAGATGGGGGTGATGGCTGAGTCTGATTGGCAGGCTGAATGGATCAGCCCGACATGGGAGGAGGATCTAAAAGCTTCGGAGCCCTCACCCTACCTGAGAAAGGGATTTGCCCTCAAAGGGGGAGCGGTGAAGGCCAGACTCTACATCAGCAGTCACGGACTCTACCAGGCCGAGATCAATGGTCAGCGTGTGGGTGACCAGGAGTTCACGCCCGGCTGGACCAGTTATGACAGCAGGCTTCAATACCAGACTTATGATGTGACATCCATGCTGAATATGGGGGAGAACGCCATTGGGATCGTGCTGGGTGACGGCTGGTACAGGGGTAACCTGGCCTGGGGAGGAAACAGGAATACCTGGGGGGAGAAGCTTTCTGCCATTGCCCGGCTTGCTGTAACTTATGGAGATGGATCCACAGAGGTGATTGGGACCGATGGTTCATGGAAGGCCAGCAAAGGCCCCATTCATAAATCAGATATTTACAATGGAGAGGTGTATGATGCCACAAGGGAACTGACAGGATGGAGTATGCCGGGTTATTCGGATTCGCAGTGGAGCGCCGTTGAGGTGACTGCGGAGTCAAAAAAAGTATTGATTGCACCGGAAGGACCTCCGGTTAGGGTAGTGAACCGGCTGGAGCCGCTCTCCATCAAACAGGTGGGTGAAGAGTGGATGGTGGATATGGGCCAGAACATGGTGGGATGGATACAGATCAAAGCCAGTGGAAAGAGAGGTGATGTGATCACCCTCAGGCATGCCGAAGTTCTGGATAAGGAGGGAAACATGTATTACACCAACCTCAGAGCGGCCGATGCAACAAACACCTATACCCTTGCGGGAGGAGTGGAAGAGGTTCTTGAACCCCACTTCACCTTCCAGGGATTCAGGTATGTGATGGTATCGGGTTATCCCGGAAACCTGAGCGAAGATGACATCAGGGGAATGGTAATCCATTCTGACATGACCCCTTCAGGAACCTTTACATGCTCCAATCCGCTGATCAACCAGCTACAGCATAATATTTTATGGGGACTGAAGGGGAATTTCCTGGATGTGCCCACCGATTGCCCGCAGAGGGATGAAAGACTGGGCTGGACAGGTGATGCACAGGTGTTTGCACCCACAGCATGCTTCAACGTGGATGCGGCCACATTCTATACCAAATGGCTGAAGGATTTGGCGGCCGACCAGTACGAGAACGGGGCCATCGGAGATGTGATCCCGGATATGCTTGGATCCGGAGGTCGTACCGGCTGGGCCGATGCAGGAGTAGTAATTCCCTGGGTCCTCTACCTCAATTACGGGGATGTTCAGGTTCTGAAGAACCAGTATGAGAGCATGAAAAGATGGATTGGTTTCATGGAGACCAATGCCGGTGATGATTATATATGGAAGGAGAACTGGCACTATGGTGACTGGCTCTCATTTGATGACAGTAAATCCGACTATATGGGTGCCTATACCACCAAGGACCTTATCGCCACAGCATACTACTCCTACTCATCCGGAATTGTAGCAAAGGTGGCAAGGGTGCTTGGAAAGGATGAAGATGCCAGCTATTACAGCAAGCTGTCCGGGAAAGTAAAAAAGGCATTTAACGAGGAGTATGTAACACCCAATGGCCGCCTGGTGGCGCATACCCAGACTGCCTATACACTTGCCCTGGCCTTCGGTCTGTTGGATGGGGAGACCGCAAATGAAGCTGCTAATCACCTGGCTGGAGATGTGGAGCAATTCCTGCATATTACCACCGGCTTTCTGGGAACGCCCCTGATCTCGCAGACACTGACCGAAACAGGTCGAAACGACCTGGCCTACAGCTTATTGAACCGCACGAAGTACCCGTCGTGGCTCTACCCTGTCACAATGGGGGCCACCACCATATGGGAGCGTTGGGACGGGCAGAAACCCGATTCCACTTTCCAGGATCCCGGAATGAATTCATTTAATCATTACGCCTACGGAGCCATAGGTAAATGGCTCTACCAGGTGGTGGCCGGGATTGGTATTGATGAGAATAGTCCGGGTTACAAACATGTGATCATCCAACCCCGTCCGGGAGGAGGCCTGACTTCTGCAAAAGCCACTCACGAGAGTCTCTACGGTACTATTGTTTCGGGATGGGAACTGGAGGGGGAGACCATGACTATGGAGGTGGAAATCCCTGTTAATACAAGTGCCACCATTCACATACCCGGCGGACCTGCCGAAATGTTAATCAACGGTGAACCGATGGAGGGATCCTCCTATGAGAAGCAGTGTATGAACGGGAGTGTGGCTGTGATCACCGGATCGGGATTCTATACCATCATTACCAGGTTGGAGCAATAAGCTTCCGGACTACCAGGTGTTCTCCAGATCGTCCGGCTCGTAGAGGTGGTCCCGCTTATGAAAACCGCTTTTCGTGCTGGGTTTAAGATGCATGACATCTTTCCTGAATATGCGGGCCAGCATGCTTATGGGGAGCAGTATTGCAACGTAGAGGGCTCCCATGACCAGCTTGTTGACCACGAATCCAAGCTTCTCCCCGATAAAGAGCCAGCCTTGATGGATCCATTGGTTCAGCTTCATCGAAAGCATCCCGATGATCCCTGTTCCAAGTGCCACGTAGAGCATCCACTCCCGGTCCAGGATCAGGTATAGAAGGGAAAATCCCAGTACGATGACCAGGAGTGTCTCTCTGTATTTGCTTCTCTCTGTTTGTGCTTTCATCATCTAGTCGGTTCCTACTTTTTTTCTCCAGTCTTTCTCTTCCCAGGCGGGTTGATCCTCCTTTTTCAGGAGATGGTCCCCCACTACCAGGTAGTCCATTTCGGTCCGCATGAAACAGCGGTATGCATCTTCAGGTGTACAGACAATGGGTTCACCCCTTACGTTAAAGCTGGTGTTGATAATCACCCCGCAGCCAGTCAGATTCCTGAATTCGCTGATGAGTCCCCAGTAACGTGGATTGGTTTCCCGGTGGACGGTTTGGAGCCGGGCTGAAAAATCGATGTGAGTGATGGCAGGAAGTTCACTTCGCTGTACATAGAGCCGATCCATATAAGGCAGACTGAAATAGTCCCCGGGTACCTGGTGCTGCCTCTCTTTTTTAACCTGTGCAACCATAAGCATATAGGGAGAGGATCCTTCATATTCAAAATAATCCCCGGTACACTCCTCCAGCACAGAAGGGGCAAAGGGACGGAATCCCTCCCTGTATTTTACCTTAAGGTTCAGTTTTTTCTGCATCTCCGGACTCCTGGCATCGGCCAGGATACTCCGGTTGCCAAGTGCACGCGGACCAAATTCCATGCGGCCCTGGAACCAACCCACTACGTTTCCCTGGTCAATCAATTCTGCCGCTCTGGTGCTCAGTGTTTTAAAATCGGTGATCTCCTCTGCACGGGCCTTAAACTTCCGGATCATTTTGAGCACATCCCGGGAGCCAAATGCAGGTCCCAGGCAAGTGCCCTGCATGGAGTCGCCGGGATTCACGATTCTTTTCTCGCCATTGTAGATGTGGTGGGCAGCCAGTGCAGCTCCAAGGGCTCCTCCGGCATCGCCTGCAGCAGGCTGTATAAAGATATTTTTGAAGATTCCGGATTCTTTCAGTTTTCCGTTGGCCACACAGTTCAGTGCCACACCTCCTGCCAGGCAGAGATTTTCTGCCTGTAATTCGGTTTCGGCGAGACTCTTCGCATGGGTGACCAGCTTCATGACCACCTCCTCGGTGACTTGCTGAATGGCCAGGGCCAGGTCACAGTGAACCTGCTCAATGGGATCTTTCTCATTTCGCCGTGGAATTCCAAAGAGCTTCTCCCACTTGTAGTTGGCAGTCATTCGGAGTCCGGTTGCATACCGGTACCATTTCTGATCCAGCCATATGGATCCATCCTCATGAATGCGAACCAGGTTCGTTTTAATATCCGATATGAACTGTTCTACCCGCTTCGATTCGGGATCGCCGTATGGAGCCAGCCCCATCAGTTTATACTCTCCCGAGTTCACACGGAATCCCAGATAGTAAGTAAAAGCCGAGTAGAGGAGTCCGACCGAGTGGGGGAAATGCATTTCGCTAACGATCCTGATCTGATTCTCTTTACCCTGGCAGATGGAGGCGGTGGCCCACTCTCCGACACCGTCGACTGTAACAATCACAGCTTCCTTAAAAGGAGAGGGGTAGAATGCGCTGGCCGCATGGGAAAGGTGGTGTTCAGGGAATAGTAAGGGCTGTTGTTTTGTGTCGAAATCGGCAATAGCCTTTAGTCCTTTCCGTATATTTCTCTTTAAAAACAGTTTCTCGGAGATCCAGACAGGGATGGCGGTAACAAAGGAGGCTATACCCCGGGGGGAGTAATTGTAGTAAGTCTCCAGCAGTCTTTCAAATTTCAGGAAAGGCTTGTCGTAAAAGACCACCTGGTCCACCATTGAGAGTTCCAGGTCTGCCTCCTCCAGGCAATACCGGATGGCCTTCTCCGGAAAACCTGCATCATGCTTTTTCCTGGAAAACCGTTCCTCCTGTGCTGCAGCCACAATTTGTCCATCCACCAGGATGGCTGCCGCAGAATCGTGATAATATGAAGATATTCCCAGGATATTCACTTCGGTAATTTTGATCCCAAAGAAACGATTTTTTTAAACGGTCTCTACACCGGAGGGTTAAAAAAATGGTCATAGTGCAGGAATGAAAATGACGAGCCTACTTACCCTGTTGGTCCTGGCAGCCGGGCGGAGAATTATTTTCAGGAAATCCCCGGGAATTAGCTGCTGAAATCTGCTGCTGACCTGAGCATAGCAAGGTAGTTGTCCATGGGGATGTAATCCGGGATGCTGTTCCCGGACCCCAGTGCAAAACCTCCCCTTTCAAAGGTAAGTTCCAGGAGATTCATGGACCTGGCGTAGATCTCTTCAGGCGATTTACGTGCAAGAAAATCCATATCAATTCCTCCCATTATGGCAATGCGGTCGTGCCACAAGGCGTATGCATCTTCCACCGGGTAGATCCCGTCTTCATAGCTGTGCTTCCCATCCAGTTTCAGGTCGTCGATCACAATATCCATGATATCTTTCAGGTTGCCGCAGCTGTGGAGTATGGCCGGTTTCCCGTTTTTGTGTATAAGCTCTACGATTCTGCGGATATAAGGAAATACAAACTCCTGCATCATCTCTGGTGGGAACATGGTCTGGGTCTTGAAGCCCCAGTCGTCATTCACAACACAGGCACCTACCGAATCTATGGAGGATACAATGGCATAAAAATCAATCAGCCGCTCACCAATGTTTTGGAAGATCTCGCCGCACAGTTCGGGATCGGTCAGGCTGAGCATACAGAGGTTTTCGAAGCCCACAATGTCGGTGGCATTTTCAAGCACCCCGCCATTGCTGAATCCCAGCAGCTTCATTCCATCAGGAAGATGCTCTTCCAGCTGACGGTAGATATCGTAATTGCCCTTCTTTGCATCGGGCCAGGGATACAAATCGAAGCTTTCCCGGTCTGTGATCATGACACCCTGGTTCCTCGAAATGCTGGCCAGCGACTCTTGCTGACCCTTCTCGAAGGAGAGCAGATCGGACTTCCAGGTGTAGATAGGGGCATAGTCGTAACCCAGGGCTTCAAATGCTTCCAGAATCATCCGGAAATGATCGATGGAGCCTGGCTCAGGCTTGCTGGTGAAGTGAGAAAACTCCATGCAGTAGTTCAGGTTCAGGAGGAACTCGAAGAGGACCGGGCGATCGGTTCTCTCCCGTCTGAGCACCTTCAACAGGTTTTCAAAATCGGGTTGAAAGGATTCGAACGGAAGCTTCATGGTGCAAAATAGTCCACATAAGCAGAAATTCAAACTTTACTGACAGATTCATGAAATCAGAGAACCCCTGTATGGAATATGTGGCTATTTTTGAGTCATGAATAAAACTCATGCCTGCTATGAAATGCTTGTCTTTTATCCTGTTGTTGGCGCTTGGATTATTCTCCTGTAGCAGCTTGGCATGGAGAGCCGGTTCCCCGCGTTCCGAAAGGAGAGTATGAAATAAACTTTATCAATTTATATAGCGGTGAGCAGAAGGTAGTAACCCGGTCGCTGGGCAAGGGGGAGGCCCTTGATTCACCTTATGAAGAGGAACGAGTGACAATCATGTTGCGTAAATTAGAAATATAAAAACCATATATCATGAAAACCCTGTTAGTCACACTGATATCAATGTTTGTAATCTCATCTGCACTTGCTCAGAACCAGGTGATACTGCTCTGGGAGGAAGATCCACCCAATTTCCGGGAGACCGGTGAAGTGACCATTTGGGATACATCGGATATTGTAAGGGTAAGAAATGTTCAGAAACCGGATATTGCAGTATTTCTGCCTTCGAAAAAGAATGCCACCGGGGAGGCAGTGGTGATCTGTCCGGGTGGAGGCTACCAGATCCTGGCATATGACTGGGAGGGCAGCGACATTGCCCGATGGCTGAACTCAAAGGGGATCGCCGCCATTGTCCTCAAATACCGCCTGCCTGTATCCTCCAATAATATTGAACCCCACAAATCACCCCTGATGGATGCACAGAGGGCCCTGAGGATTGTCAGAACCCATGCAGCCAGATGGAACCTGGATCCCGGGAAGATCGGGATTATGGGCTTTTCAGCAGGAGGGCACCTGGCATCGACACTTTCCACCCATTATGATGGTGGCGATCCGGCCAGTTCAGATCCGGTGGAGCGGGTGAGCTGCCGGCCCGACTTCTCCATCCTGGTCTACCCGGTAATATCTTTCCAGGATGAGGTTACCCATGGTGGATCAAAAAGGTCCCTGCTGGGCGAGCAGCCGGATGCGAAACTGGTGGAACACTTTTCCAATGAGCTGCAGGTTACAGAAGATACCCCCCCGGCCATCCTGATTCACTCGGCCGACGACAAGGGGGTTCCCGTGCAAAACAGCCTCTTATATTTTGATGCCATCAGGAAGCACAATAAGCTCTCGGAACTGCATGTCTATCCATACGGCGGACATGGTTATTCACTGGCAATTGGGATGGGGCACCTCTCCACCTGGCCCGACAGGGTGATTGAATGGATCGGATACATTCACGAGTAGGTACCACGAATCATATCCATCAGTCAGTTCATCCTGGGGATTAAACCGGAATACGACGGCATCCTCATCGATCCCTGTGTTCCTTCTCTCTGGAAGGGGTATACCGCCACCAGGCTTTTTATCCCCGTCGGATTAGGACATCAGAAACAGAGATTGAAATAGTAATGGGATAATCGAATTAAAATATTCAAATATTCTTTGCTGAATTGAAAAATTCATCTATTTTTGCCACGCATTTGAATGATGCAAGTTCTAATAAAGAGAATACCCATAGCCATCAACAGATTACGGTCCGGTAGTTCAGTTTGGTTAGAATGCCGGCCTGTCACGCCGGAGGTCGCGGGTTCGAGTCCCGTCCGGACCGCTTAATCAAAGAGAAACCCTTTAACTTCAAGCAAGTTAAGGGGTTTTTTGATTTCAGGGGTAAGAATGAGGGTAAGAACAGAATCAGTTTCATACCCTTTAGGGCCTCTCTCGAACCCGTACATCGACTTTCTATACTTATTAGTGGTGTATATCAGATAATAATCAATGTCCAATAAAACTCGTATATATGAAAAAGCATCTTTCAAATCTAGCAGCCGCACTGCTGTTACTATTAATGGTTCAGGATGAAATTATAGCCCAGGATTACATACCATTCAGTTTTGAAAAGGGCCGCTGGTTCGTAGAGGTTTTCGAAAAAGGCGGGTATCAAGAGTGGATACAAATATACTGTAAGGGTGATACTGTCATTAATAATCAGGAGTACTATAAATTATTTCAGAATAAATTAATTTTTGAGCCACAAGGAGACCTTATTCCCGATACTCTTATAGGACAGTATTTAGGAGCCATTCGTAATGCCGAAAACAAGCAAGTAATCTTCAAGAGTTTATTTGAAGATACTACAAGGGTAATTTATGATTTCAATTTATCGATTGGAGATACAATAAATGGATTTCTAGAAAATTTCATAATCGATGATATTGATTCGGTTGAATATTGTGGCATTTATCGTAAGAGGTACATTCAGGATTTAGGAGTAAATTATGAAGAAATACTTACTGAGGGAATTGGATATTCTAATGGGTTATTAGGCTACTTTTATCCATTTAACAATAGTGGAGAGAGTACAAGAGTACTTGAGTGTTACACTGAGGTTGATAATTATGAATGTCCTACTTGTGAGAATCTTCTGAGCACTGCTACCTATGAAACTGAGACTATTATCTACCCTATACCTGCTGAATCAAGTATTGCGATTAAATCTTCAATACCTATTTCGCAAATGCGAATAATCAGCATCTCTGGCACGGAAGCAATATCCTCAAATTATGACAACCAGCTCTTTATTCAAGAATGTATTGAAGATATTTCTCCTGGAGTATACTTAATTGAGATTGTGTTTTTTGATAAAACAAAAAAAACATCTGTAATCATAAAAAACTAATTCAATGAAATATGGTAACTGTTTACCAGGGTATGCTACCCTGTAATGAAGTTGTGTCCACTAAAGGTAGTGGATAATTCAGAATAGACGTTCCGGTTGTTTGTTTCTTTCGGGCCGTTGACACAAAGCTTGCGATCCGGGCATAGATCTCTGCTCCTTCGAAAGACCGGAAGCAATTGGATACTTTCAGTTTGACCTTAGCTGGTCTGACATCTCTTTCGGCAAGATTATCACAACATTTGGATAATCTTGTCGAAAATGCAATCAGGCCCACGGCTTTAGGGAGGCGTAACTACTTGTTTGCCGGATCCCACGCCGGAGCACAGAGTGCTGCTATGTTCTATTCCTTCTTCGCAAGCTGCAGACATAACAATGTGGATCCCTTCACCTGGTTGAAAAAGGTACTGGAGATCATCCCGGATTATCCTGCCAACAAACTATCCGATCTGCTCCCCCAGAACCTGGACCTCTCATAATGTCCTGAAATCAGGTTGGAAGTGTACTTGCTAGGACGGATACCCTGTTCCACAATATTATTCAAGTATTTACATTGCCTGATTTCAATATTGGTAAATGATCTTTTGTTATA
>JAAEOI010000064.1 GCA_024244665.1 Bacteroidota bacterium
GGGAATACCAGGAAATCGTTTTGACCATCCATATTTGGAGTAATAACAGTTGATGTCTGAATATCATTAACAGTAACGATCACCTGGTCGGAAGCATCAGGGCATAATTCAGAAGAGATCGTCCATATAAACTCATTTAATCCTAGTTCCAATCCTGTCACACGGGACACAGGATCATTGAAATGTTCAATGTCTCCTGTTCCATGCAAAACAGACCAGGTTCCGTAACCTAATTCCGGGCTGACCGCATTTAGATAGGTGGAAAAATCAAATTCAAGGATCTGATCTGTTCCGGCGTCTGCTTCAGGTTGATTGAAAAATTCTATAGCGACAGTATCCCAACCACTACAAAATCCACGGATAACTTCCCATTGGAATACATATAGTCCAAATTCATCTACTGTCACTGAGGCAATAGTTGCAGAGTCGTGTGGTGAATATGTGACCATTCCCGGACCGGAGAACTTGCTCCAGTGTCCGGTAAGATCTGCTGGAAAAGCAACAAGATCACTCTGCAGACCACAGGTGAATCTGCCTGTACCCGCATCAACCACCATCTCGTCAGTAAAAAGAACTTCAATTCTATCCTGATCGGAACAGATGCCATTGGTTTCGGTCCATGTAAACTCATACTTACCCGGTTCGCTCGCAGAGACAGTAGCGTCCGGAAGGTCGGGGGAGGGATTGAATGTGGCCGTGCCCGGGCCTGCTGTATGGGACCACGAACCGGTTCCTGTGCTTGGTAGAGCAGACAATTGATATTCTGGTCCGCACCACTCACCCCCGCTTCCTGCATTAGAGACCGGTATATCGATGAAAGCTACCGAGATCACGGAGTCATTGCTGCACATTCCATCCGACTCTGTCCACAAAAACTCATAACTACCTGTTTCCGTAACGCTCACCGTCGCATTTTCTGCAGTCTCAGAAGGAGAAAACTGGGCCGTTCCGGGTCCGGTATACAGGGTCCAGGTACCGGATCCAAAGCTGGGAACGGCATTCAATGTAAAATCGAGTCCGCAGGTCTGATCGTCTGGTCCGGGATCCACAGCTGGTGGTTTTGAATAATTGACCAAGATATTTGCATCTGATGTGCAACCTGCGTTGGTCTCAGACCATTGGAAGAGATAGCTTCCGTTAATTGAAACAGAGGCCACTGCATCCGGCGCTGCATTGGATGGAGTGAAAAATACTGATCCCGGTCCCGAGATCTTGCTCCACTGGCCCACGCCGACAGAAGGGATAGCATTCAAATCGAATCTGGTGCTGCAGGTATCTCCTCCTGATCCGGGATCAGCCACCGGCTCTTCATGAAATGTCACGGAGATAGTCGAATCGTCGGTACAATTCCCGTTTGTCTCGGTCCAGGTAAATAGATATGTACCGTACTGGTCTATCTCTACGCTGACGGTGGGATTGTTCTCCGAAGGCGTAAAAGTGGCACTCCCTCGTCCTGATGCCGTACTCCAGGCACCCGATCCAACTGAGGGGATGGCCTGAAGCCCGAGGTTGGCCCCACAAACATCACTATAGGAACCCGGATTTGCGGATGGGATTTCCGCTACAGTGACTATAACTGCATTGGAGGTATCCGGATCGCAACTGCCATCCTGCACTATTACCCTGAAGGAGGTGGTTTGGAGAAGCCCGGATACAATATTAGACGGGTCAGTATTGGCTATGGGATTTGTGGAGAGGAAACCGTCTTCTGAACTTTCCCATTTAATTACAGAACCGTTGAATCCTTGAAGATCAAGGGTTACGCTATGATCACCTGTGCAAATCGTCGTATCGTTTCCAAGAGTTCCAGCATCACTCTTCATTATTTGGGTTGTGATGGTTGAATCCGAATCGGTGGTGGTCCCGCCCAACGAATAGGTGATGGATACTGCTCCAAGCAAAGCGGAAGGATCGAAAATGGAGCCGGTCACTCCTGGCCCACTCCAGGTACCTCCCATAGTTCCCCTGTAAAAATACTTAATGCCGTCCACGGCAAATCCTCCTCCACCGGCGCCATGGTTCCCTATGTAAATATAACGGGTGGGATGTTCGGCGATAATATAGTAGGAGGTCACCGCATCCAGTTCGGTTTCAGGCTTGAAGGAGTGTTCAATAAAATCCACTGAATTCTGAGAAGCCCGTAAGGTCATTTGAGTGGGATCATCAACAGAGGTATTAGAGCGAAAATAAATAATGTATGGTTCGCCTGCTGGAATTGTATCGGTCAGATCCAGGGTAATCCAATCCCCGTCATCAAATAACCTGGCGGTAGCCGCATCCGGGGTACTCACAGCATCGTCCGGATCAGGAACTCCTGAGGAGCCTGTTACACCATCGACAAATCCGGTAATGAGCTCCGCCAGGGTTGTATCCAGATCAATCATCCCTTCATTACTGCACAACATTTCAGGAATGTCCCAGGCTGGGAAATGCCCCGGATCGAAAGTGCAGATCGAAAAATTGCCGAAGTCGTCTCCAAAAGCTTCCCATACCCTGATCCATATGGTATCACCGGGATTCTTATCAAACAGGTATGCAGAGGATGCCCGGTAATGATATCCGCTGTTGTGGGAATAACATCCTTCCATATTCAGTGACCCGCAGGTTCCCGAATAGACCGCCATCTCAACCCGGTACATCCACCCATCAACCGGGGGATAACTATCATCATCGGATGCATCGGTGCCAATGAACAAATTGCCCGAAGGCGGGATCACCGCTTTAAACCAGACATCTCCGTCTCTATATTCGCCGCAGCCAGGGTCCGGAATCCCTGAATCAGTGGCGCCTATGTTGTCATCTATTTCCGATGCGCAAGTATCCCCAACCGGAAGCAATATGGCACTGCATGGATTATCATTGGCAGGAGGGGGTATGAGGCCCTGAAGCTTGGCCAGGAATCCGTTCCAGCTATCATTATCGGGCAGCGTGAGTGATCCCAGCCCCATTTGGTTATCGTGCCGTCCGCATATATAGAGTGATCCTTCCAATCCCACAGCGAGCCCATACCCTTCATCTTTCTGAGATGAACCGGCCGATTCGGCCCAGCCGAAATCCCCGTCGGTTGTATAACCTGCAACAAATACATCATCACCACTGATCGCCGTAAGTGTCACGCCATCTGGGAATTGCAGATCGTCCTTATAATCTCCGATCACATACAGGTTCCCGAAGTTATCTGCATCCAAACAGAATCCGCGTTCATCGCTGTCACCTGTGCAGGGAATGATATGCACCCACCCCGTAATCCCGTCCGATTTGGCATGGGAAGAGATAAAAATATCTCTTTTCGCCGAAGTAGATAGTGGATTTCCGGCATATCCCGGAAAGGATACACCGTTATCTACTTCTCCCGTAAGATAGATGCTGTCCGCATCCAAGGTCATGCCCTGACCCATGTCATCTGCAATACTCGAGATCGTCTGACTCCAATTTGCATTGCCATCCAGGTTGTACGATACAAGAATGATTTCATCCGTACCATTTACTACATTATTTTTACTTGCTGAGGTTCCTCCATCTACGTTTCCGATGGATAGGTTTGAACCGTCAAATTTTCCGGTATAAAAGACAC
>JAAEOI010000065.1 GCA_024244665.1 Bacteroidota bacterium
AGATCACTTTTTTTCATATGCTCCATATCAATGGTTCTCGTCTTATACTGATCAGAAAAGCTATTACCACTGATCTCGACATCACGGCAACCATCCAGGAGGAAACTGCTTTTCTGCCAGGCATAAGGCTTATAATCGAAGGTCCTGATGATGGTATTATTGATAAACTGCAGATTTCGTACGGACCTGGCCCTTACAAGGGGTGTATCAAAGGTTTCAAACCTGTTGTTCTTGATGATGATGTTTTTATGGTAGGGTTCATCCGAAGTACTCTGAGGTCTGCGAGAAGGTGTTATGGTAATGATTGCTTCCCCCCATCCAAAATTAGATTCGTCAGAACCTGAAGAAAGACAGTTGTCGAATGTGTTGTTGCTTATCTCCAGGTTGTTGATCGCACCGGCTTCATACCAGCGGTCCACATCCCCTTCTATCAGGATGGCTGTGCCCGCTGTACCAAAATGATTGCTATGGATAAGGGCTTTTTTTGGGGTGGAGATTAATATTCCCCTTGCCCTGTTCCTTTTGGGAATTACACAGTTTCTTACCTCCACTTCCGGCATCCAGGTTCTGTTTTCAAGGGCATAACCGGTCTGAATATCCTCAGGCAGAGGGCTTGTAAAAACGACTTCCGTGTCTCCCGATTCCAGGTCTTTAGCTCCTTTCACTATCCTGGTTTCCGTTCGCTCCATGGTCCGGGTATTGACCAACCATACTTCATCACCCGGATTGTAAAAACCGGCTACGTTATGCCATTTATACCTTACTGCCACCCTGTTTTCGGATAATATTTCCGATATAATGGTATAAGTGCCCCTGAAATTTGCCCAGTCATCGGTCTGACCGGTATGATGGCATTCCTCAACCAGAACTTTTCCCTTGCAATTCACAAAATAAGTCGCATCTGCCAATGCACTGAAAACGCGTCCCTTCTCCTCATTCACTGCAACCTTTAATTTCCTGAAAACCAATCCATCGCAGAAAAAAGAATACACACCAGTCCCCGGTGAATGATGAATGGTGACATTCTCCAGGACTGTGTTTTGATTCTTGTTGAGACCCACCCCAAAATAGGCTTGTCTACCATTATAAAATGCAATGTAGGTTCCGGCTTCCGGTTTGAAAGGCAGGGAGCCCTTCAGACGGATGCTGCCCGGAGCCAGTTCCTCAGCTTCATAGTCTTCAATAATTCCCAATGGGTTATCCCTGGTCCTGTAGACAATTTCCTTTTTATCCTTATCAAACAGGCAGTGATGGGCAGCCTTGTCTCTCCAGCCTTCCCCGGTAAAAATCAGATCCTGGTTTTCAATCATATAGGGATATTCACAGGGATCAATCCTTATATCCAGGAATCCATCGCCTGCAGACTCAACCACAGCCTGGGAGACGAATGGACGGTCCCAGTCTATGGTGACGTTCCTTATGGTAGTATTGGCTGAGTTCTTTACTCCGACGGACATCATATTACCATGGAATACAAACAGTGAACCGTCGCCGTTAATCTCCAGGTTATCCAGGCCGTCGACAAATATACCAACAGGAACAGGATTCTTTATTCTTTTATGCCCGGGAATAAATCTGTCCTTCTGGCAATCTGAGGGCCAGAAATCATATCTCCCTTCAGGGAATACGAGCACAGGATTCTCACTCTTTCGGCACTCTTCGATTGCCTGAATAACATAGGGTCCGGAATTCTCCCTGGCATCCGGGAGCAGTCCGAAATCGCTGACAGAGATCGTGTCCCCTGCAGTCAGGCCAGGACTTGTCAGACATAGTAATGCAATGGTAGCAATCCCTGAAGGGAGCTTTGACAAAAGGCTTGTGTTAGATAAGAGCATAGATTTCCGTTTTCATTAAAAATCCAAATTGATTTTTTTTGAGCCGATTTTAGCACCGGCGTTAAGACAAAAGCTATTTAATCACTGTTTTATTAAAGTTTGAACTTGCCTGGATCATTCGTATTCAAATCATAACCCGGTGGCTCATTGATGGTTTCCAGGGTGCGGCGTAGTACCTGGGGGATGCGGGATTCCACCTCTCCGGAGTAATTCCCCTCCAGTGCAGTTTTCAGTTCAGGAACCAGTTCTTTCGCCCTGTATCCCGCTTCATCAACAACCAGTGAAGCGGCTAAACCCGCAGCGCCTTTGGAGATTATTGCCAGGCCTAAAACCTTCAGGGCTTCACTATTTTCATCCTTGAGCAGCAAGCCTCGTGCAGCGGCGATCCGGACGTGGGTGGAAGGATCTGACAGGGCCGATTCCAGCACAATCTTCACCGCTGCGGATACTTCCAAAAGGTTTCCCAATCCGATGGCGCTCCAATAGCGGACAACAGGATCCCTGTCATCGAGCATATTGACCAGTTCAGCTTCTGTTTTCTGATGAAGTGACTCCAGAAGTATCCATAAGCTCTCAATCCGGTCAGCCTCCTGGATTCCCAGTTGATACTCGCTTCCATAGGTGCCACGTTCATCCAGCAATATGCCTTCGGGTAAAACACCCAGATCCCTTGTGTCTCTGCGCCATTTAAGATGGGCTTCTCTTAATTCAAGCAATATATCCTGGTGTGCAGGGGAAGCTGCCAGATTATTTATTTCATAAGGATCCTCCTGCAAATCATAAAGTTCTTCAATTGGTCTCGGTACTTCCAGTAATCGGGTCTGCACAGGGTTGAGTTGACCCTCCGCATATAAGCGTCGCGTCTCAGTCATGATGTAGTTCCACGGTTTAGTTTCACCATATTCAATGTACTGGTACACGGGTTTCCAGTATTCATAGTTTCGTATATACATATACCGTTTGTTGCGCACAGCCCGCTGTATATCATAACGTTCGCCCTGGCGGTCCCTGGCGCCGAAAAGATAGTCGTATTCAGGATTTAAATTTTGCCCCAGAAAAGCCCGGCCCTGCATGTATGAAGGGATTTCAGCGCCGGCCAGGTTAAGCACTGTGGAAGGCAGATCCAGATTGGAAATCAGTTCGTTGGTGGCACTTGCCGGTTTTCCCTGCCCGTCAACTCTGAATTGTTCGGGTATGCGAACAATAAAAGGTTCTCTTAGTCCGGCATCATAGGCCCACCATTTGGCCCTGGGCAGTCCGGCACCATGATCGGAATAGAAAAACACGATGGTATTTTCTGCCGCCCCTTCATTCTGCAGTTCCGCTAATACCTCGCCGATCTGCTGGTCAACCCTGGTGATGTTGTTAAAATATGAAGCCCATTGCAACCTTACTTTTTCCGTATCCGGGTAGTAGGGGGGGAGGGAAAGCGTTCCCGGATCATAGCCCCCGGGATCGCCCGTGTGCCGGCTCTGATGGGTGGTGGCGAAGTTGATTACATGGAAAAAGGGTTGGTTGTTATCGGGCCTGTTCCGGTAGTGTGCCGAGGCCGCCGCATCGTCCCAGATCTCCTCTTTGCCCGGAGAGGAAAACTGGTAATCCGTCTTTGCGGGATTTGTGCAGTAATACCCTGCCTGGCTCATTAGTTCGGGATAAGTTTTAATCTCGGAGGGATATAGTATTCGATTGCGCATTTGATGAGCGCCCGTGCATGTGGAGTATATACCTGTAAGAATGCTTGTGCGGTTTACTGCACATACCGGTGCTGTAGCCCAGGCAATGTCGTAACGTACACCTTCTGAAGCGAGCTGGTCCAGATTAGGAGTGATTATGTTGTCCACCCCGTAGCAAGCAAGGTGAGGACTCAGGTCTTCTATGGTTATCCAGAGGATATTAGGCTGGTTTTGAGCGGAAATTGATATTGCAGTCAAAAGAAAAACAGACAGCAGTGCTACTCCTGGTCTCAGCGAACAGGTAGGTGTGTGGGTGGATTTCATTGTTGAGACTCTGGTTTTTTATTTTTTGTACAAACCTGTATTTCCTTTTTCAAGAACCGGCATTAGTTTTTCAAGCATTGCCTGATTCTCTTTTGCAATATATGAAGCTATTCTGACATAAAATGGCACTACTCTTCAAGGAAAGAGGGGACCTCATTCATATTGGCCAGCTCGTTCGCAATCAGGTAAGCAAGCCGGGATATGCTTTCGGCCTTCTCGTAATCGATTTTACCGGGATCATCACCCGGTTTGTGAAGATCAGGATGAACCCCTGAAAAGAAGAAGAAAGCCGGAATGCCGGCTCTGATGAAACTCTGGTGATCGCTTCCTCCAGGGGAGTCCTTATCATTGTTGAAGATTATTGGATAGTTGACTGAGTTTTTATTGATTTCCCCCACAAATGTGTTCAACTGGTTCAGGTATTTCTTGTTGGAAACCAGATAATGTGCCCTTGTCTCTGCATTTTTTTCTGAGCTGCGCCCTATCATGTCAAGATTCAGGTTGAATTTGAGCTTATCTTTCTCAATGGTGCCGGAATGAAGAAAATAGTCGGATCCGCACAGGCCCATCTCCTCAGCGGTAAATGCAATAAAAACCACCGGACGGCGGGCGGGGTTCAGAGCCATGGCTTCGGCTATCTCCAGCATACCGGAACTTCCGCTGGCATTATCATCTGCACCGTTCCGTATCTGGCCCTTGAAAGGAGAAACATGATCAAGATGCGCACCGACCGTGATATATTCATCCATCAAACCGGGATCCGTACCCGGGACAACTCCAATTATATTTTTCGTGGAAAGCAGCTCCTCCTCCAATACCTCATGGTAAGTTTCAAGGGTGATGCCTTCAAGCGGGAAACAGCTGTAATTCCTGAGCCCTTTGTCCTTTATCATGGATGGATTGCAGGGTTGACCTTCAAATATGGCATCGGCCACCTCCGGTTTAATTAGATACATGGAGGGCCTTGAACTGGATATACCATCACGCTGCGGTCTCTGGTAGCTATACCTCTCAGAGCGAACCTGGCTTTTCAGACTATCCCATGACTTCCCGGTACCCGGATTTTCGTCATATACCATCATGATGCCCTTTGCACCTTTATTGCTCAGGACCCGGGACTTATTCCAGATGCCTGATTTAGCATATTTTGCATGCACCTCTTCAGACAGCACAGCTTTGCCTCTTTTCATGGGTGCTCCGTTGAGCACAATCACCATCTTCCCTTTCACATCCATTCCTTCAAAATCGTTCCAGCCATGATCCGGCTCTTCGATTCCGTAGCCCACAAAAACACACTCCAGCTTTTCATTGTGATTGCTGCGGGAGGATTGTAGTTTGAAGTCCCTGTTGTGCAGAAAATCAATGGTTTCACCCCCCTTATTCAGGGTCCATTTAAGGGTAGGCCCGTAGCTTGTTTTGATAAAGGGTACTTCCTGGAAATAGGTCAATTCACCTGCTTCATCTTTTAACAGGGGCTCTACTCCTGCAGATTCAAACTGGGAAGCCACATAGCGGGCCGCAATCTCATATTCATCAGAGAGTGCACTCCGGCCTGCCATAAAATCTGAAGCCAGAAAGTAGATATGGTCCCTTAATTCATCCTTGCTGATTGAGTTAAGCGTGCTTTCCAGCGAAGCCTGTGCATGGAGGAGACCGGAGAGAGATAAGATGAAACCTGCAAGCAGGCAGTAGAGTTTTTTATAATGCATTGTTCAATATACTGTAAGAGTTAATTCTTGTCACCATTTACTAGATTTCCGTCCAAAACCCAGATTCCACGACCATGTGTAGCTGCCACAATGATATTGTCCCTGGGATGGATAACCAGGTCGAGAACTGGGGAGGAGGGAAAATCTCCCAGCACTTCCCAGCTATCCCCACCGTTCTTGCTTACGTAAACGCCAATATCCGTGGCCACATAGAGGATATCCTTATGGAGCGGATCCTCCCGGATCACATTCACTGGTCCAATGGGAATGTTGCCTGAGATATCCTTCCAGCTTTCTCCAAAATCAACAGATTTCCAGACGTATACCTGGAAATCATCATCCCTTTTGCCGTTTTGTGTCATATATACGGTTCCCATATCATATATGGAAGCTTCTACCCTGGATATCCATTTATTCATGGGAACACCATTCAGTATCTCATTCCAGGTTTTACCCTCATCTTTTGTCATGTGTAATCTGCCGTCGTCTGTACCTGCATAGATCAGGCCGAACTTAAGTGGCGATTCAGAAATTGTGGACAGGGTCTGGTAGGAGATGTCTCCCATCTTATTCTCATCATTATAGGTCAGGTCCGGACTGATATATTCCCAGGTATCTCCTTTGTCCCGTGACATCATCAGGTATTGCATGCCATGATAAACAATATCCGGATTGTGAGGTGAAAGGATAAAAGGAGCAACCCATTGGCCCCTGAGTCCGGGTTCATCTTCATATCTGGATGGCAGGAGACGCTTTGTCCTGGTATGCCAGTTCCTGTCTTCACCCATGTAGGTTCGTTGGATCCTTCCATAAAATCCTGCCGAATAAACTTCATCCGGATCTTCAGGATTTATAAAATGGCTGCAACCTTCTCCCCCGGGAGCGCTCTCGAAATTCATCGGGGAGATCTTGTCACGGCCATTGCTCAGGTCAACAACACTATAATAGCTCCCATGGTCCTGAACAGAACCATATACCCGGAAAGGATCCCTCATATCATAATTTACATTGAAGAATGTTACCGCCGGAAGATTGTCCAGCCAGCAGTTCCAGTTGGCTCCCCCGTCATAGGAGACACATACACCTCCGTCATTTGCATTCAGCAGATAGTCCGTATTGTCCGGGTCGATCCACAATCCATGATGGTCACCGTGCATTCCTCTCAGCCGATCGAAGGTTTTTCCCCCGTCGTGCGACACATGCAGTCCAAGTCCCATTGTATATATGGTATTCTCGTCAACCGGATCCACCCTGATCTGAGCAAATACCCAACCGTAAGTGGCTGAGTGACGCTGCATATAGGATTTCATCTCCTCTGTCAGACCGCTTACCTGGGTCCAGTTTTCGCCACCGTCAGCTGAGCGGTATACTGTCGCACCCTTGATGATATCTTTTTTGGGTCTTCCATAAGAATCTGTCGCACCGGGTTTTGCTTTTTCACCAATCTCATAATTATCCACCAGGGCATATACAACATCTGGATTCGCTGCGCACAAATCAATACCTATACGTCCCCTGTTCTTTGCTTCCGGCAATCCTTTGTTGATCTTTTTCCATTTTTTGCCACCATCCACCGATTTCCAGATGCCCGTGCCGGTATATTCTTTTTCAGCCCTGGGATCGCTCCACTTTGGACGGACCCGCTCCCATGTGGAGGCGTAAAGAATATTTGGATCATCCGGATCCATCACAAGGTCGTTTGCTCCTGTATTCTTGTCTATATAGAGCACTTTTTCCCAGGTCTCGCCTCCGTTTATGGTCTTGTACACTCCCCGTTCCTTATTGGCTGTCCACTCATTTCCGGTTGCTGCCACAAAGAGCACATCAGTATTGCCTGGGTCTATCACAATCCTTGCAATGGTATTTGTGCCGGCAAGTCCCATATTCTCCCAGCTTTCGCCTCCATCCCGGGTAAGGTATATTCCGGAACCGGCATAGGAGCTCCGCAAAATGTTAGCTTCACCGGTCCCAACCCATAATTTATCCGGATTCCCGGGATCCACTGCGATATCCCCAACGCTTGCGGTCACTTCATTTTCAAAAATCGGGTCCCATGTAAGGCCCTCGTTAACTGTTTTCCAAACACCACCGGAGCATAATGCTGCATAAATTGTGTAACTTTCTCCGCGTGGTCTGACAGCCTCCACGTCAGTTACTCTCCCACTGATGTTAGTGGGACCGAGATGCTGCCAGTGAGCATCTTTCAGTTCTGATGATTTGTATAAATCCTGATGTTTCTTGTGGAGTTCAAGTCTGACTTCGCCATCTGTTAAAGGAGATTTTTGTTGGGCCGTTCCGGCAATTCCGGAAAAAGCCAGAAGCAGAATGAGGAAACAAAATGATTTTAGATTCATGACGCTACATTTTATATTTAACTATTTCGATTTGTAAGTTAGGTATTTTTACAAGGCCTCCGGACCATTGCTTTTATTCCAATGGGACCCTGTTCTGAATCTCAGCTTATCAGCTACCCTTTCCCTTTATAGCTTTTGTAAATGCATCCACACCTCCCACTACCGGCAAACTAATTGATGTTGCATCCAGATCGATTGTCAATTCGGTTCCCGGATCCGGCCAGAGTGTAAAGTCTCGATCGCTTGAAAAAATCATCAAGCCAATCTGCTGTCCGGCGGGAATGATCTGGTCATCTGGCTGAAGATTGAAGGTCATTTCGTAAAATTTACCAGGCACCAGGGCTTTACTCCTGGTGAGTGAGCGATGGTTCTGAGGGTCAGCCCATCCACGGGTGATGATATTGTCTGTGATTTTGGCATTTTTTTTATCATTCCAGGGCAGGGAAACTAGCCATACTGAAAGATTTACTGCCGGCTTGCTGCTGGCGAGTTTGATCTTGATGCTCGCAGTTCCGGAGATATGAACGGAGTCTGTCAGGGTGGGAGTCATGAAGATCAGCCGGTGGTTTGTCCACTCAGCCTGAGCCAGTGATGAACCACTGAAAGAGAAGTTATCGATCAGGGTCTCTGTTCCCTGACCTGAAGTGGGATTAGTACTCATCTCTCCTGCTTCTGGAGCACCTGAACTCAGATAAAGAGAGACATCTGATGCCGAAGGATTGGGATAATCCTCGTAAGGAGTAGGATTAGTTCTTTCATCGTTTTCCCGAACGATCCACGCCTTTGGATCATTCTCCACACCATTTTCGATCCCAAAAAGGTAACGTGTGAACCACCTGTTCATCATCTCATGAGGTGGTTTTCCACCGTGGCCTCCCTGGTGGTAGTAGATCTGCACAGGGACACCTTTGGCTTTCAATGCCTGGGATATGCGATTGCTGTGTTCAGGAACCACATTCCAATCGTTGAAACCGTGAGCCATTAATACGGCTGCCTTCAATGGGCCTAAATCGTTAAGATAGTCCCTGCCGGCCCAGAAATCATTATAGTCTCCTGTTACCCGGTCGAATCCTTTAAGTATCTCTTCATCTCTTACATTGCAATTGCACCATTCGGCTCTTTCCGGATCGTTGGTGCCGGTATGGACCCAGTCATACAAGAAGTCAATATCCTCACCCAGCCAGCCGCCAGGGTGACGGATTAGGCCGTTGGTGCGATAGTAGTGATAATAGGAGGTATTGGGAGCGATAGGGATGATGGCTTCGAGTCCCCCGACACCTGTAGTTGCTGCAGCCAGGGGCAAGGTTCCATCAAAAGAGGTCCCCGTCATTCCCACTTTTCCGGTTGACCAGTATGCAATTACTGTCTCATTTCCATCAGGAGTTGTGTACCCTGTGGCACGTCCGTTGAGCCAGTCAATAACCGCCTTGGGAGCCAGTGATTCATTGTCTCCGCCAATGGTCGGACATCCTTGTGACAGACCCGTTCCCGGAGAAGAGGAGTGTACAACGACAAAACCACGTGGAACCCAGTCGCAGATCTCTCTTTTTGTGATAATGGGCCGCTCGCCACAGGGAGTGAGGGCAGGGAAATGTTTACGCGGCGTAGAAACAGTTTGCAATTCGAGTCTTACATCCCAGAAGTATTCTTTGTCTACAGGACCGGTTCCGGCATTATAAGGACTGGTCCCGTAGATGACGGGAAATTTGAGCCCTTCAGTATCTGTTTGGCGGGGCCTTGTTACGGCCACATGCATGCGATCAGGTTTGC
>JAAEOI010000066.1 GCA_024244665.1 Bacteroidota bacterium
GATCCCTCCCTGATGATCCCGTCATCCATCACCCATGATTCCTGCTGAGACACCTGAAAATAAAGGTCACCTGCATCAATTTTATACTGCTGCAACTGATCCAGGGTGTGATTTATTTTATCAAGCGTCAATTCGACCGGTTGTAATACTACCTGGTCAACCATTTTTAAAATAGATGTCATATTTTATTCAATCTCATGATCATATTCCGCCACTTTAAATTTTCGATGGGACAAAACGGGAAAACTATCCCTCACCTGCCACTGCTGCTGTAGATTCAAGTCTGCCATGGCAAAGCCCGAACCAGACGATATCTCATCCAACACATTACCCCAGGGATCAACAATCAGGCTATGGCCATAGGTTTCCCGACCATTCACATGATAACCTCCCTGAGCAGGTGCAATGATAAAGCACAGGTTTTCGATGGCCCTGGCTTTCAATAATGCATGCCAGTGCGCTTTTCCGGTTTCTGCAGTAAAAGCAGATGGAAGAACTATTACTTCGGCCCCTTTATCGGTAAGCAATCTGAACATTTCCGGAAACCGAAGATCATAGCAAATGGCCAGGCCTAGTTTAACTGGGCCTGCCTGAACAACATGTACACTATCTCCCGGCTCAATAACATCCGACTCATGATAGCGTTCACCTTTATCAGGTAGCGTAACGTCGAACAAATGAATTTTATCATAACGCGCTATGCAACAACCTTCAGGATCATAGACCAACAGGACATTGCGAAATTTTTTGGCATCGTCGGCCTCCATAGGAATTGATCCACCAATGATATAAATTGAATGCTTCGCCGACTGTTCAGCGAGAAAATCCTGTAACGGCCCCTGGCCCGACTTCTCCCTGCAGGACACCACATCTTCCGGGTAGACTCCAATCATGCCAAAGTTTTCCGGTAAAACCACCATTTGGGC
>JAAEOI010000067.1 GCA_024244665.1 Bacteroidota bacterium
CAACCGATGAGCAAGGTTATGGTAGAAAAAACATCGGCCCAATCAAATTCGACCCTGGCAAAGGTGATTATAATCGTTTAGTCCGGGAATATGAGTATGTTGGACCAGCGTGGTATCAACGTCAGATAGAAATTCCCCCGGAATGGTCTGGAAAACATATCACTCTGTTTCTTGAGCGTTGCCACTGGGAAACGTCCTTATGGATAGATGGTGAATATGTTGGCTCTCAAAACAGTCTCTCTATCCCTCATGTTTATGATATATCTGAATTGGCAAACCCGGGAGAACATACCTTAACCATTTGTGTTGATAATACTTTAAAATTGAATATCAGTCATCACATCCTGCAGTGGCGGTGGACTCATGCTATAACAGATGAAACACAAACAAACTGGAATGGAATCATTGGTAAGCTGGAATTGAATGCATGCGATTTGGTATATATTCAATCACAGAAAGTTTTCCCGCAGGTGGACAAGCAGCGGATTAAGGTAATAACAACCGTTGAAAATACTGCGGACCAAGAAACTAATGCTGCGTTCGTTTTTGAAATCAGTGGAGATTCAGGTTCCAATGACATTATAACTTATCTTAAGAAAGAAGAGTTGATTTCAACCGGAACTTCTGAGTTTACAACCTATATTTCATTTCCGGATGAGCCGCACTTATGGAACGAATTTGAACCCTTCCTGTATAAATTAAGAACGACTCTGCATAGAAGGGGAGAAGGAAATCATTTAACCCGTGATTGGGAAGCTACTTTTGGAATGCGGTCATTAGGTATAAAAGGTGATCATTTAACTTTAAACGGGCATAAGATTTTTTTGCGAAGCAATTTGGGTTGTTGCATTTATCCATTAACCGGCTATCCTCCAATGAGTACAGAGAGATGGCTTGAGGTAATCAGGACCATCAAGAATTATGGTATGAATGGCATCAGATTTCATTCATGGTGTCCGCCCGAGGCTGCTTTCAGGGCTGCAGATCAAGAGGGAATGATTTTGCAGGTTGAGGCTCCACTATGGGATGGTAACGGGCAAATTGCATTGCTACCCGACAGGGCAAAGTTTATACAGCAGGAGGTTAACCGTATTATTGATCAATACGGAAACCACCCATCTTTTTGTTTGCTGTCGATGGGCAATGAACTTGGAGAAGGCAATGAACCATACCTGCAGGAATTGGTGGCTTCCTGCCAGGTCAGGGATCCACGTCATTTATATACATGTACAACAGCACCCTATTCGGATGATCGAAATGATGATTTTTATGTTGCGGGTTTCACACCAAAAGGAAGGGCTTACGGGTATTATCCCCCGGATGGAAGCATGGCTACGACCGATCATGATGTTCATCTGGCTTTGGAAGATATTGACAGGCCATTTATTGTACACGAAATGGGATGGCCGGCAATGTTTCCGGACCTCAGGGAGATAAGTAAATACACTGGGAATTTGAAGCCCTACAATTTTATTGAGTATCGCAAAAGTCTTGAAGAGCACAACTTATTACCTGAAGCAGATAATTTCCGGCGTTCTACCGGAGCATTTACAGTACTGCTTTATAAGTATTTAATAGAACAAAGCCTGAAAACCGATAATTCGGCTGGTTTTCAACTTCTGAGTCTTCAGGACTTTCCCGGGCAGGGGGTTGCACTGATAGGTATTTTAGACGCCTTTCTCGAGTCAAAGCAGCTTATTACTCCTGAGCAATGGCGTCAGTTCTGTAGCGCTACTGTACCATTATTGCGTACAAAACAATGGATATGGCACAGTAATGAGATACTGACAGGACAAATAGAGATTTATCATTACGGTCCTGATGATTTACGTAATGTTGATGTATTATGGGAAATCCGCCGAATGAATGGGGCACTATTGGACGAAGGAGTGCTGGGTAGTGTTTCTATTTCTGCAGGGGGGATTAGCCATATTGGAAAATTACAGTTCCCATTAACGGGTATCGAAAAGGCACAACAATTATTGATATCTGTCGCAATCGACGGAACAGAGTATAAAAATTCCTGGCCGTTGTGGGTATATCCTGGGACAGTTGACAAGGGTATTCCTTCAGGTATTACGGTTACATCTGTTTGGAATGAAAGTGTTAAAACCATCCTTGAAAATGGTGGCAAAGTTCTATTTAATCCTCCTAAAGCAACGCTTAGGAATGGTATTGACAGTCATTTTTACCCCGTAGGATGGAACCACCTGCTGTTCCCTCCACAACCTAGGACGATGGGCATTATTTGCGACCCCCGGCATCCTGCATTGGCTGATTTCCCAACTGAATTTCACACCAATTGGCAATGGTACGATTTGCTACAGGGGTATACAGAATTCCCAATGGAAAAATTCCCCGGATGGAACCAGTATGACTGGATGAAAGGGTATTCCGATGCCATTGTATTGAATGACGCTCCAATTGATTTGAAACCCATTGTAAGCTTCATTG
>JAAEOI010000068.1 GCA_024244665.1 Bacteroidota bacterium
ACTTTTGATGAAATCAGAAGATCTGAAGGAGCTGAATTCTTTTTCAGCCATTTGCCGAGAATGGTTTCGCTTTCTCCACCCTTAAACCCGGGTAACCAGCTGGCATACTTGTTGGCTGAGTCCAGGAAATTTCCTCCATGGTCCACATACATGTCCAGCAGCCTGAAGGATGTTTTTTCATCCACTCCGGTGCCAAAATACATGCATCCCAATCCCGCAATCGAGATCTCTTCACCTGTATTTCCCAATCCAATTCTCTGCATTGTCCGAAACCATTGTTACCTAATAGTAAAGAAACGAACATACCCTCGGTTTGAAGTGGAAAAATGGTTACATTTTTCATGAATATCGTATCCGGGTTCTACATACGACCTTCCGGAAAAGGAGACATGAATCGCACGGGCTTTGTCAGATGAAAGCTCAGATTTTTAAGGATTACTTGAGTTCAACCTGGTAAGATTTCGGAGTTTTACCGAAATGTTTCTTGAATGATTTGCTGAAATAATTTGCATCATTAAAGCCCACCATCAATCCCACCTCTGAGATGGGGTAGCTGGTTTCTTCAAGCAATAATGCCGCCTTTTTCATTTGAATGGAAAGGATATACTGGTGTGGGGTTACCCCTGATATCCCTTTGACTTTATTGTACAGGTTGGTGCGGCTATGCCCTGTCTTTCTTGCCAGAAAATCGATATTGAAATCAACTTTGCCAATGCTCTCATCAATGATCCTGGTTAATTCTTCAATGAATTGTTTGTCCTGATCGGAATTTGTCAGCACATTGGCCGGAAGGTTGGGTTCCTGGTTAAATTTGTTGATCAGTTTTTTTCTATTGGAGATATAGTTGTCGATCTTGAATTTCAATAATTTGAAATCGAAAGGTTTTGTGATATAATCGACAGCCCCGGTCTCAAGGCCATGCATTTTCTTTCCTTCGCTTGAATCTGCCGTAAGAAGTATCACAGGAATATGACTGGTAGTAAAATTCTCCCGCAAATTCCGAATTGTTTCTATCCCGTCCATAACCGGCATATTCAGATCGCAGACGATAAAGTCCGGAGACTCCTTTAGAGCTGTATGAAGGCCTTCCTCCCCGTTACAGGCACCATATGTAATGTAGAATTTTTTAAATTGATCCTCCAGGTATTCCCTCATATCCTCATTGTCTTCAATGATCAATATGGAGCTCTTGTGAGAAATGCCCTTGGATGTATTTTCATTCAATTGTTCTGATTGAAGTATAGGAGGAACAGAGAGTTGAATTTCATCGGTGTCGGTAATAAACAGATCACCTGAACTCTCATCATCTCCAATAAGGGGTATGGATAGCCTGAAGTGTGTGCCCCTGTTAATCTCACTGTCAACCTGAATGGTCCCATTGTGCAGATTGACCAGCTCTTTCACAAAAGATAAGCCCAGGCCGGAACTGTTCTCGTTTCTGTGGAAGCGTTCAAAAATACGGTTCAAATCCTCTTCCTTTATTCCCCGACCTTCATCTTTTACTGACAATTCAAAAAAATCCGAATCTTCGTTCCAATTAATTCCAACTTCTATGGCCTTCCCTTCAGGGGTAAACTTGAATGCATTTGACAGCAAGTTGTTTAATATTTTGTTCATGACCTTGCAATCAATGTACCCTAAAATTTCATTCCGGGTAGATGTAAAGCTGAAATCAATATTCTTCTTCTCCGCAAGGGGAACAAATAAATCTGACAGGTTTCTGATATATTCAACTATATCAATGTACGAGAGGCTAAGCTTCATCTGCTCTTCCCTGATTTTGCGAAAGTCCAGTATCTGTTCCACCAGGTTCAGCAGGTAGGTGGCATTCTTATGTATTTGATTTGCTCGTTTCTCAACGACTTCGGGTGAATCTGATTCTGCAATGATATCCTTCACCGGGTTGATGATCATGGTTAAGGGATTCTTGAACTCGTGAGAGATGTTGGTGTAGTATTGTAGTTTCTTTTCATTCAACCTGTCCATGTAAGTGATTTTTTGCTTCGCCTCCGTCTGCCTTTTATAGAGGAAGAAAATCGTGAACAGGATGGTTCCGGAAACCAGGACAATCAGCAGGATTCCCAGGGGTGATTTTGTGAACGGAGGCCGTATGACAATTCCAAATTGCTTTATCTCCGGTATCTCCACCCCGTCACTATTAAAAGCTTTCAGCTGGAATGTATACTTGCCCGGGTGCATATTCTGATAGATCGCACTGTTGGTGGTAAGGGGAATGCTCCAATCCTCATGGTGGTTTTCGAGCTTGAATGAAAATTGAAGTTTGTCAGGATTCGTGAAATCAAGTACAGAAAATTCGAATTGAAATGAGTTCTGTAAATGGCTTAGCTCAATTTGACTCTCAAATTCAATGGCCTTATCGAGAAGATCGGATTTTCCGGGCGATATCTCGTTCCCGTTTACCATAAACTTAGAAAGAACAACAGGGTACTTGCTGGAATCTTTTACAACGGACATTGGATTAAAATAGAGGAAACCCTTGCTGTTCCCGAAGATAATCTCCCCCTCGGAAGTAGAGACCCCGCAACTCTCGGTGAAATAATTCAGAATGGCAGTTTTTTCAACAAAGAAATTCTCAATAGAACCGGTGAGGGGATTGAGCCTGTTTATCCCATTGCTGGTAGACATCCAAAGATTGTTTTCCTTATCCTCCAGGATGGAATAGACCATATTTGATGACAGCCCGTCCTCGGTATTGAAATTCTCCCACTCCCACCTATCATCCCGGATATTGTTCATAGAAAGTCGGCTGATACCTCCACCCAGGGTGGTCGCGAAAATGGAGCTGTCCTCACTCTGGAAAATGCAGGCCACATTGGGGTATACCAGGCTGGATGATTCTTCCCTGTTGCTCTGAATAATTTTAAAATCTTTTTTATCGCTCGTCAGCTGATCATTCCTCAGAAAACTAATACCGTCCGCTCCTCCTATCCAGAGGTTACCGGTTTTGTCAACAAGAAAATACCGGATCTGGTCACTCGCCATATTGTCTTTTTCTTTTGAAAAGATTTCAAAGTTGGGGTTGGTAAACGGATCGGTTAACAGACCCAGTCCGGATACATGGGATCCAATCCAGATTTGCCCGTGGTCATCCTGAATAATGGAAAACACCTCATCCAGTGCCCTGGAATGATGTTCATCGAAATGAATAATCTCCATGTTAATAGCCGGAATGTCCAGTATATCTTTCAGTACAAATATTCCTTTTCCTTTGGAGGCAACCCACAGGTTGTCAAAATCATCGAAAATTAAACTATAGACATTGATGTCTTCCAGGAGCTTCCTTCCTGACGGGCTGAGATCATCGGGAAGGGTTCGGCGAAGTACTTTATCCTTGTCATAGCAATATATCTTTCCCCCCTTGCTCCCCAACCATAAGAAACCGTTCTTATCCACTGCAGCAGCCCGGATCGTATTTACATAGGTATTCACGGGATTTTTCACAGGCTGGTGCCAGAAAAATTGCCTGGGTGACAAATCCACCTTATTAATTCCTCCGACCATGGTCCCAATCCACAGGTTTTTGGAATTATCTTCGAACACATCAAGTATAAAATTGGAAGAGAGGCTGTTCGTATTCTCTTCCGAGTAGAGGTAATTTTCAAAATCATCGTTTTCCGGCCTGTACAGAAATACTCCTCCTCCACGGACACCAACCCAGAGATCAAAATTGCTGTCTTCGAGAAATACCGGGTGATCCAGATCGCCTAAGAAATCCCTGTTAGCGCCTTCAAGCGGATAGTAGAGCAAGTATTGTTCGTCGGGGTCATACCTGTAAATGCCTCTGTTATACTGTGAAAACCAGATATGATTCCGGGAGTCCACAAAAAATCCTCTGGCACTGTCTATTTTACTATGGAAGCTGCTAACTACTGTGTTCTCTTTTTTGTTAACGTCGAAAATATATTGACTGGAACCCAGGAGGATCCTGGTGGAATCAATGGTTTGGATGCAGTAGATTGGATTTGTCTTAAGCTGCTCATTAATCTCTGGAAAACGCCTGAAACTTCCTGCGGCTTGATCAAAGAAATTCAGCCCGGATCTGCTTGTTCCAAACAAAAGATGATTTCCGTCTTCATGTATGCTTATAATGCTTTGCCCGTCCAGGTAATTATTGACAAGCCTCATGTTTGAGGCTGAATTGTCAATATGTACGAGACCTTCTTCTGTCCCGATCCAGATTTTACCCTTCCTGTCCTCGTGAATAAAATGGATCGCATTATTCGGGAGAAATTGCTCACTTGTAAAGTGCTCGGCATTCAGGTCCTTCCTGTTTGCTGAATAGCTCAGGTATACACAGCCTTTATTACCCCATAACCATAGGTCTCCGTTGGAGGTAATGAGATAATCCTCAATGGGGACTTCCTGTTTAAGGATCTGGGAGAAGAGGTCCAGAACAACATGCGTGAAAGGATCGATCCTGTGCACATTGTCATCCAGTGTGATACCCCAGATGTAACCATACTTGTCCTCTTTTATGTATTCAATCCGGTTGTTACTGAGGCTTGTTGTGTCTCCCGGTTCGGAGTGATAGGTATGGAAATTCTTCCCATCATACCTGCAGAGACCGTTAAAAGTGGCAAACCACATATATCCCCTGCTGTCCTGGAATATGTCCCGCACGGTGTTGTCGGGAAGTCCGTCCTGCATTTTGATCCGGTCAAATTCAATATCCTGTGCAGACGCAACAAATGTGCATGCTAATAATTGAACGAGGATTAGTCCAATTTTTATTATTTCATTTATGTGGAATCTTCTATCCATAGTGTATGAAGCCGGCAAGATAGAACTCAAATTTAATCTTACCAAATTACCATGAATTCTGAAGCATCCACAATTAAGAGAGAGTGATTTACCTCATTTTAGCTATT
This sequence comes from Bacteroidota bacterium, assembly GCA_024244665.1. The sequence continues at coordinate 4,890 of JAAEOI010000068.1, forward strand.
TCACAACCTGCCAGAAGAAAAGCCCCAAGCCCGTAATCTTCAAAGTCAGGCATGGATTCATAGGTGACCGGTTGTCCGTCTTTTGGCTCTTTTCCAGTACCCTGGACATGGCCTAAAAATCCAGTGGGATGAAGGCAATCCTTCACCATTGTATTCCATCCCTGGTTTATGGCAGGGACATATTCACCGGCATCCAGTAGTCCATTGTTTACTCCCCATGCCATCCCGTAAAGGAAAAAGGCTGTCCCTGTAAGCTCTTTTCCTCCGAAATGATCCGGATCATGCAGGCTGACATTCCACATGCCGTCTTCCCGCTGCACCTTGAGCAGGGCCTGACACATTTCCTGAAGCATCTTTACATAACCTTCGCGGTATTCTGAATTTGCAGGCAGAACCTGGAGGGTCCGGACAAGGGCACCGATCACCCAGCCATTTCCACGGGACCAGTAACAATCCTCTCCATTGGGTTCCTGGTAGGGTGGCACAAAATCGGCATCTCTCCACCACAGGCCATCCTCTTCATTAAACAGGCCTCCACCTACGCTATCCTTCATGTCTGTATACAGGGCATGCATATGCTCAAAATAGAGATCTTCACCGGTGATGACTCCCAACTGGGCAAACAGGGGCATGGCCATGTATGCTGCATCTACCCAGTTCCAGTTGTTCCCAAATTCCCTTCCACCGGTCTCACCGGTCTGTATATATTCATCAATGGATGCCTTCACATCGGCAATGAGTTCAGATCTTGCGGTATCCATCAGGTAGAGTTCTATATAGGTCTGACCGGCAAGTTGGTCATTCCACATCTCTTTGGGACTAATCTTCCAATTATGGCTCTTCCCCCAATCCTCTGCATACTTCAAGAGACGGGATTCTTCAGTGGTCCTGTATAGCTCCATTAATCCCGTATAATAGGTGCCGCGGGTCCAGATATTGCTTTTCCAGAGGATGCCGGTAGTGGGCTGAAGGATCTCCTTCCCGGTATCGGGCCATTTTTCCATGAAATAGTCATTGGCCAGGGTCATTGATTCAATGATCTCAGGCTTTGAGGATTTCTCAATATCCCTATGATTACATGATAGGCAAATGACCGCCAATAGGATGGATCCGATCCCCAAAAATGATTTTTTCATAGTCAATAGGATTTAGGTGTTAGATTAGATATGGGTGTGATCTTGATAGTTTTATTATTGAAGAGTCCAATATAGATCTAAGGTGAAGACCGCACCACGTTTTTTTGTCCAGAAAAAAACAGAAAATCGTATATGAATTTTTACTTATTGAAGGCACTTGTGTTGGTGCAGGTATGGGATTTGATTCATCGAAAAAAAAAATGGGGCCAATCATAGATATTCAGGTTTTTGATGAAAGGTATAACGAAGACCTAAATCCACTGTTCTGCCATAATATTCCACCGAAGCCAGTTTCCCTAATTCACTCGTAAATGTACGATCAACGGTATTCGTAATATTGTTGAGATTCAGATACAACTGGAGTCCTCCACCAAGCCATGGTAGTTTCTGTTGCGCTGTAAAATCCCAACGTTTATAGGAATCAGTATAAGAATCCAGTTCCTTATAAGTTCTATTTACAC
>JAAEOI010000069.1 GCA_024244665.1 Bacteroidota bacterium
ATACAGCCATTTTCACGGTCATCATCAAGGGCTGGATATCTGTTCTGTTGACTGAATGCATCAATGTTCTTTTTTCCTGAAGGTGCTGCCCGGAAAAAATTCTTTACCTGAAGATTCTTGGTTTTCATGATGTCCCACTCATCCAGTACAGCTCTAAGAGAGTCTCCGGCAACATGGTGACCTTCAGCACTTAATAAATTCGCCCGGTCCAGTTCACCGAGGATGGCCATGACACCTCCGGCATTATGCACATCTTCCATGTGATATTTATTTATAGATGGTGCAACTTTACAAAGGTGGGGGATTTCTCTCGATAAACGATCAATATCTGCCATGGAAAAATCCACTTCAGCTTCCTGAGCAGCAGCCAGCAAATGCAAAACCGTATTGGTTGAACCTCCCATTGCGATATCCAGTTTCATGGCATTATGAAAGGCATCACCATTGGCAATATTACGCGGCAGGATATTAACATTTTCATCCTGATAATAGCTCTCACAGAGCTCCATGATACGCGTCCCAGCCTGAAAAAAGAGTTTCTTTCTGTCTTCATGGGTGGCAAGCATACTGCCATTTCCAGGAAGAGCAAGTCCCAGTGCCTCCACCAGACAGTTCATTGAATTTGCAGTAAACATGCCTGAGCAGGAACCACAGGTAGGACAGGCTGATTCTTCTATCAGTTGCTTATCCCGGGTGCTAACAGCAGGATCAACACCTGCAACCATGGCATCGACCAAATCGAGTTTGATCACTTCTCCCTGTAGATTGGTTTTACCAGCCTCCATGGGACCACCAGATACAAAGATAACGGGAATGTTCAGTCGTAAAGCAGCCATTAACATCCC
>JAAEOI010000070.1 GCA_024244665.1 Bacteroidota bacterium
AGCCCCATTAAGCTGATGAATGTCCAAAAATGAGGGTGATTTTTAGACGAAATGGAGAGGTCTGCTATCACCTTATGGCGGCCTTTCTCTTTGATGATTGAGCGGATCAACCCAGCTTCATTACGGTGTACGTAGTGCTTGCGTAGAATCTCCTTGACGGTATCAATGCCTGACTGAATGAAAGCTTCATCATTGGTGGCACAATACTGCCCCAACAGATATTCCAGCACATAGGTCGGAACAATGGCGTTACCCTTAACCATCTTGACCAGGTCCTTGCGAACCACCAGGCCGGGAAAATGTTTATTGATCTTTTCGTCCAATCTGCTCATGACAACTTTCCCGTTTACAAATCAAAGTCTCGACATCCTTTTCTTCGTCGGTGAGGTATTCATATTGCTTCCCGGTACGCTGGATAGTGGTCTGTTGCTCCAGCAGATTAAGTGCTTCTTCCACCCTATCACGCAATTTGGGCAGATCCTGATCGAAACCACCCAGCATCAGGATGCAAAGATTGCGTACCGTGGCTTTGAACTCCTTGACATATTTGATCAGGAACAATGACTTGAGCAAACGGATGGCAAAAGGGTTATCCAGATTATTCTCAGCCTGCAATACTGCCCGTTGTATCTGGGATTTCAGTGCGGTTCGGATTCCCTCGAACATCAGATCAAATGTAGCAAGCTGCCCTATATTGTGATCGGCTATGTGGATAGCGACCTGCTGAAAAACACCCAGCATGGA
>JAAEOI010000071.1 GCA_024244665.1 Bacteroidota bacterium
ATTCCCTGCTCGATTCCCTGCTCGATTAGCCTGATACGGTATTCTTCAAAGACATCTTTTGATTCCGGTGATATTGTTTTCATAATCTGATCAATTTTCTCAGGCGCAATGCCTGATACATTATACAAATAAAACAAAATTCTCTGGATATTTGTTTTCTCAATGTTTCTAATCTCCCGCAATATCTCCCTGGCCAGAAGGGGATTTTCCTGTATGAAACCGATAAGATTGTCGCTTCGTTTCATAAACCACACTCCGATTTTCACATTTGGCCGTTTGAAATGCTGAATGATTTCGTGGTCCTCAAAATCTTTGGTATCAAACAGCACATAGTCGAACAGGGGGACAAAGCGCTTCAATTCCTCCGGTATATTCTTTACAATCTCCTGGCGGTTCCATCTTTTCTTGCCATGATAAAACACAATGGCAATAACTGGTAAAAGCTCCTGCTTGCTACCTGCCTGGCTTTCCCACACATTAAGAATGTATCGAAGGAGCTGCAAATGAATGCTCTTTGATGGATAACTTTTATGTTCGTACAGCAAGGAAATTTTGATCTGCTTATCCCCATAAATACGCATATATCATCCACCCAGACTAAGATTTTTGTACTCAGGGTGTCCTGATGACGAAAACAGGATTAGCCCTGAAAAATGCCTGAAGTTATTGAACAACGACCACCAGAGTGTCTCCTGCATGAAGTTTTACAGGAATTCCTTCCAACAATTGTTCTCCATTATATATTCCGGAAATTTCATTTTGCGATGAAACCAAAGTGTATTTTTCACCTTCTTTGGCTGTAAACCATTCAGGGAACTGGTTTATGCGCGGGTAATCAAGAGGCAGGCTCAAAATGGTATTATGTCGCTGTGCATCGAATATCAGTGTTCCCTCCCAGCTATTTGCAGCGCTTAATGCAAAGTAAGTGTGCTCACCGGTTTTTTCAGCTCCCAAAATAACATCCTCACGCCAGGGTTGGATGGTTGCTCCCTGGGTTTTCCAGAGGCTGTATATAATAGCTGTACGGGCAAAATTACCGTCACCATGCCACCCACCGATAATTCCGTCCTCCTGTTGCATGGCGAACATGACCTGCATCTCGCTGTCGATCCAGGTTTTCAGGCCCGAATCCGGTTCTCTGTTGTAGAGGTTGATTCCACATTCCAGGGCATCGGCATAGCCATCGTGACTGCTTCCCTCCCAGGGATAGTTCCGGTATTTTTCGTTCAGCTTTTCAATTCCCTTCAGTACGGCTTCACGGTATTCCTCTTTATTGTCAATTTGCCAGACCGAGTAATAGGCATTAAAAACATAACCCCAGTTATCCACCACCATGGAATCAGTAATTTCGCCGGTTTTTGGGTTTATAGCATTGTAGAACAAACCATCTTCATTTCTTCCCACTTCGAGCACGCGATCCAGAATTTTATAATAGGATTCTTTGTATTGCTCTTTTATTACCGGTTTGACGAAATGGACGGTTACATACAATTCACTTAATCCACCAATAATTTCGCAGCCATGATCGCGGATTCGGAGATAATCCAGCTGAGTAAGATCCCGCTTCCCAAGCAGGTAATAATCGCCAATTCCAGTCGCCCAATCAAGGTATTTTTTCTCTCCGGTCATCCAGTAAATTCGCGAAAGTGTCTGAAGCATTTCCCCGTTGATTTCTTCCACTGAGGCTGACCTGGATTTGAATAGTTCCTCCAGATTTTCAGGATCTTTCATGTAAGGGGCCAGATCGTCCAGCATCTCCATCATCCGATCCTGCCAGGGCGATTTCCCAATGTATTCGTTTAAGGGAATTAATCCGTCTTTGATGTATTCAGAGGTTCCGAAAATTACCTTTTCCATTTGTATTTCATCCGAAAGAAAGTCTCGCTTTGAAAAAGAGTAAATATCGGGAAGTGTATTAACACGCGAAGTCAATTTTTTCTCGGTTTTCAGCATATCGAGCATGATACCGTTGTACAGATTTTGATCAAGCAGGTAAGCTGTTAAAACCATAAACGGGTAGTTGTCGGCGCCTGAGTTATGTGGTTCCCAAACATCGCTTCCCCTGCCTAAATTTGCGGGAATGAGCCCGCTGACACTGTCGCGTTTGCTTAGCCAACCCTCCACAAAATTCATGCTTCGGATAAATCCTTCGCTAGCCTGATTGCCGTTTTCGAGGGACTGGTTGATTATTTCCTCATTTAATGAAATGGGGGCATTGCAGGAGACAAAGGTTACTGCGATGAGGAAAATATAGGTTATTCGATGCATCTTGAATAAGTTTAATGTAAAGATTTTCAAATTAGTTCAAATATATTTTTTTTGAATCAGTTATAATTTGGCAAAAGGGTCATTTTGTACAAACTGAGTCTCAATTAGTTCATTGTTTCTTTGAAAGCAGACCATTAGTTTTGGGAAGGAGGGAATAGTTCCCATATTTGATTTTGAACCTAAAATACCAGTCATGGATCGATTAAGCGGCGTATTTCTCGTTTCTGTATTTCTTTGTATTACCTCCTGTCAATCCCCGGCACCGGAAGGCCTGGATTGTATTCAGACTGAGTTCGAACAGGTGCCTGAGGGTGTTAAACCCTGGGCCTACTGGTACTGGATGGACGATAATGTTTCAAAAGAGGGCATTACGGACGATTTGGAGTCCATGGCAGAGATAGGTATCAAAGAGGTTTTCATCGGGAACATTGGTGGAGAGAATATCCCATCAGGTGAGGTTAGAATGCTGAGTGAGGAGTGGTGGGAACTTATGCGCTGGTCAATCCGTGAGGGACACCGGACAGGTGTCGATATCGGCGTATTCAACAGTCCGGGATGGAGCCAGTCAGGCGGTCCCTGGGTGACGGCCGACAAAGCCATGCGTTACCTGGTGAGTTCGGAAACAGAGGTAAGTGGCCCCATGAGGTTCAATGGTCTTCTTCCTGCCCCGATCGATCCCTTCCAGGATGTGGCTGTACTGGCAATCCCCGTATCTTCAGAAGAGATTTCGCTCTCTGAAAAGGAGCATCGTGTGTGGACCCGGCCAGCCATGAAGAATCCGCAAAGTCTTACTGATGGAAATCTGAAGACCTCGGGCCTCTTTCCTGATCTCCGGGGATCCGGTGGAAGCATTGTTATTGAGATTGAAACAACTGAACCTTTTACTGCCCGCAGCCTGGTACTTTATCCGGCCGAGCACCAGATTCTGGCCGATTGTGAATTGTATGCCGAAACAGAGGGAGAATTCAAGCTTGTCAGAGCCTTTGAGCTGGACCGGCACAACGATTACCTTCCGGTGGGACCGGTACCCTATGCCGAGCTGGCCATCTCTATTCCTGCAGTTACCTCCGACCGGTTCAGACTAAAGATATCGCTGAACGAAAGCTCTTACTCTATTGCGCCAGCCGGCTATGTTGAATCTGTGGCAGGGGGATTGAAAGAGATCGAGTTATCCTCCGGGGTAAGGCTTGAACACTATATGGAGAAACAGCTGGCCAAGTTGCACCAGGATCCGGTATACAGTGGGACCGAATACATCTGGGAAACCCAGGCCGAGCCAGAAGACAAGGATCTGATCGCTGGGGAATCAGAGGTGATAAATCTGAGCGACCGGCTCACAGAGGAGGGTGGACTGGAATGGGAAGTTCCAGATGGGAGATGGGTCATTCAGCGCATTGGCATGACACCCACAGGAGTAGAGAACCATCCGACCCTGCCACACGCCAGGGGGCTTGAGATTGATAAGATGAATCCGGAGGCCATCCAGTACCATTTTGACCAGTACGTTGGGAAAATGAAGGAGGGGGTGAGTGAATCAGAGCTATCGGCTCTGACTCACGTAATTATCGATAGCTATGAAGTGGGTTCTCAGAACTGGACCGACGAGCTGGAGACAAGGTTTAAGGAGGTTTATGGATACGATCCTTTGCCCTGGCTCCCTGTAATCACCGGCAGGGTGGTGGGCAGTGCTTCTCAATCGGACCGCTTTTTATGGGATCTTCGCAGATTGGTGGCCGATGACATTGCGAGAAACTATGTGGGTGGGCTCAGGGAGGCAGCCCATGGTTCGGGTATGGAGCTCTGGCTTGAGAACTACGGACACTGGGGTTTTCCTGGTGAATCATTGCTCTACGGGGGACAATCGGACTGCATTGGCGGGGAGTTCTGGAATGAAGGCCCTCTGGGCCTCTGGGAGTGCAGGATTGCCTCATCGTCCGGTCACATATATGGAAAAAAGGTGGTCTCAGCCGAGTCTTTTACCACTTCCGGACTTGATTTCCAGCGATCGCCCCAATCCTATAAGAAAAGAGGCGATTGGTCCTACACCGAAGGAATCAACCATACGGTGCTTACCCTCTTTATCCACCAGCCCTACAACGAGAAAAAACCGGGTGTCAATGCCTGGTTTGGAAGCGAGATCAACCGGCACAACACCTGGTGGGACCTTGCCAAACCCTGGGTCGATTACCAGAGACGCTGCACTTACCTGCTGCAGCAGGGATTATATGTAGCTGATGTGTGCTATTTTATTGGTGAGGATGCTCCCAAATCCAATTCGGGACGAAATCCTGAACTGCCCGAGGGCTACTCGTTTGATTACATTAATTACGATGTGATTATGAATCGGATGGATGTGAAGGACGGGCGCTTTACACTCCCCGATGGCATGAGCTACAGGGTGATGGTGTTGCCTGAAAGCAAGACCATGCGGCCCGAACTGCTGGAGAAGCTCAGTCAACTGGTTGAAAAGGGGGGTGTGATCCTTGGGAACCCTCCCGTAAAAGCTCCGGGGATGAAGGGCTATCCTGACTCGGACCAGAAAGTGGCCGATCTGGCTTCCTCCCTGTGGGATCAACTGGATGGAGAAGGCATGGTATTCCGTAACTGCAGCCTGGAAGAGGTATTTGAGAATATTGAACTCCTGCCCGATTTGTCCGCCCATGGTGATTTACCCCTGCTCTGGATCCACCGTACCCTTCCGGGTATGGATATCTATTTTCTGACCAACCAGGGTGAAGAGGTGATCAGCTTTACCGGGGAGTTCAGGGTAAGCGGAATGCATCCCCAGTGGTGGAATGCAATTGATGGATCGGCAAGGGCATTGCCTGAGTATAAAAAACTGGGAGATATAACCCGCGTACCAATCAGCCTTGGACCCCTTGAAAGTGGGTTTGTGGTATTTACAGAACAGCAGCTGGAGACTGAAAGTGTAACCAATTTTCCCGGATTCGAAGAGATAAAAGAGATAAGCGGTCCGTGGGATGTGAAATTTACAGATCCCTTTAATGAGACCTTCTCCACCCGGTTCGAAAAGCTGGAGGATTGGAGCGAGAGTAGAGAGGACCAGATCCGCTATTTTTCAGGATCTGCTCTTTATAAAACAAGTGTTGAATTGGAAGAGTCTTTAACGGAGGAGGATGTCTGGCTGAACCTGGGCGATGTTCAGGCCATCGCGAAGGTCCGGGTAAATGGGAAGGAGACAGGAGCAGTATGGACGGCACCGTGGAGAGTGAATGTAACGGAGTTTTTGACCGCTGGGAGCAATACCATTGAAATCGAGGTGGCCAATACCTGGCTGAATCGCCTGAAGGGGGATGCCCTGATGGATCAGGACGACCGAAAGAGCTGGATGGCGTTGGATGTGCTGAACCCCGATGATCCCTTGCAGAGCTCAGGCTTGCTGGGACCGGTAATTCTGGAAATCCACTGAAGGAATTACTGCCTGAGAGTTAAATGAAACATATTTGATGATTAAGGTAACATAATCACTATTATTTGATTCAAGCGTTTGAATTCTTCTCTGAGGTTTGCGCTATTTTTACAGTTTGTATGATATGTATTTTACTAAAATAATGATAAGCTAATGAACGCATATAAAAGAGTGATCGCCGGTCTGGCCCTGCTATGCTGCAGTGGTCTATTCCTGAATTCTGTATTATCCCAATCCAACCAGAAGTACGATGTGGCGGCCATAGTCTGGCCCTCATACCATCCCGACGACCGGGCCAAAATTTTCTGGCCAGACGGGATCGGTGAGTGGCAAACTGTGATCAGTAACAAGCCCAAGTTCGAGGGACATGAACAACCACGATATCCCTTATGGGGCTATGTGAACGAAGCCGATCCATATGTGGCAGAAATGGAGATAGAGGCAGCCACCGACCATGGGGTCAATGTTTTTATTTTCGACTGGTACTGGTATGACGGTATGCCCTATCTGGAAGGACATCTGAATGATGGCTTTCTGAAGGCAAAAAACAATGAGAAGATGAAATTCTACCTCATGTGGGCCAACCACGATGTTGGCAGGGCGTGGGATAAGCGCGGTGCGGATGATGCCTTTGCCAGGAAAGACAAATCACTTATCTGGAAAGCTGCGATCGACCGCGATGAATTCGAGATCATATGCCACAGGTTCATCGAGAAATATTTCTCGCAGCCGAACTATTATACCATCGATGATAAACCGGTATTTATGATCTACTCCATGAATGACCTTTTGAAAGGCCTGGGTGGTGTTGAAGAGACCATTGATGCCCTGAAATGGTTCAGGAAAGAGGTCAAAAAGGCCGGCTATAAGGGTCTTGAACTACAGTATTCTTTGAGATTGGACGGACAGAGGGATATCATCAAGGATGAGCATAATTATGGCGTCGAAAAAGATATTGTTAAGCAACTGGGAATCAATTCGCTTACCCATTATGTCTATGCCCACATGACCGGGATTGACCGGGATTATAAGGAGGTGCTTGAGG
>JAAEOI010000072.1 GCA_024244665.1 Bacteroidota bacterium
GGGTTCATCAACTGATCCTTCTTTGAGCTTCTACTACAATCGGCCGGCTCTGGTCAATGACAGCCATGGACTGGCAACTGTACTTCTGGCCGGAACGGAATACCTGAAGATAAAAGAGTTCTATGAATTTGTAAATATGAGCAAGTATTTGAAAATGGAGAGCAAAAAAAACGCAAACAGTAATTAGAAATGAAAAACATAATAATTGCAGTGATGCTCCTTTTTCTCACGGGATTTGCTCCAGACAAAAACCGGACGGATGTCAGCCTGAAGTGGAAGGACAGCTCAACGCGGGTATCTGAAATTCGCTCCGAAAGCGGCAACTTGTTCAAGAAGCTGGCACATCACGGCCCGGCTATTGAAAACGAGTGGATGGGGGTTCGGATTTATTTCGACCATAGGTGCGCACTGGATGTTTATAACAAGCAACACCCTGGTCTGGAACTGGCGGGTGCTTCATGGTATCCAACCGAAGAACAGCAGCAGGCGGGCTGGGGTTCCGATCAGTATAAGGTTGGGCAGACCATTGGGCTCGGGGGCGTACGCCTGTGGGATAATGGCGAAGTTGTCCGGCTTGATCCTGTTTCCACGCGCACGGCCCGGGTGCGCAAAGAGGCCGGTTTTTCCCAGATTGAAATGTTTTCCGAGGGCATTCCATATAAAGGTGGAACGGTGGATATCCTGATCCGTGTTTCGGCCTTTACCGGTGTTCGGGAGATGAAGGTGGAGGCGTTCGCGCTTTGCGACGATCCGGTCGAATTTGTTACCGGTATTAATTATTGGGAGACCACGGAAACATTCCAGGGCGATCATTATATTGGCACGTGGGGACTCCACCCGGAAGATGTGGCGGCATCCCCGCAGACCATTGGCGCCGCCGTACTTTACAACCCCGACGACTTTGCTCAAACGGTGAAAACCGATGGCGAAATCCTGCTGGTTTCAAAGCCCGCGAAGGTCCTCTCAACATGGATTGTCAGCGCCTGCGAAAAGGAAGCCGGAGTCAATCGCCAAGGGTTTGAAGAACTATGTGGAGAGCTGCTTCAACAGCAAGTGAACCCCTTAAGCGATGAAGAGCGGCTTGCCTGGTGGCACGAAGCCCATTTCGGTATGGTTATCCATTGGGGGGTATATTCGCAGTATGCCGGAATATACAAGGGACATGATCAGGCCAAAGGTGGTGCCGAATGGATTATGAACCGGTGTAAAATTCCGGTGACCGAATACAAGGAAAATGCCAACAATTTTAATCCGGTAAATTATGATCCGGAGACCTGGGTGAAAATGGCCAGGGATGCAGGGATGAAATATTTGATCATTACCGCGAAGCACCATGACGGATTTGCTCTTTTCGACAGTGAGGCCAGTGACTGGAACGTGGTCGATGCCACACCGTATGGCAAGGATCTCTTAAAGCCGCTGGCTGAGGCTTGTAAAAAACATGGGATCAAATTGGGATTCTACTATTCTCAAGCTCAGGACTGGTGCAATCCAGGCGGATCGGCCGCACGTAGGTTGTCGAAGGAAGGCTGGGCCAACCCTGATGCCGCGAAAGTTGATGCCTACACCAAAAAACATAATGGACACTGGGATCCGGCTCAGGAAGCCGCGACTTTTGACGAATATATCGACCGGGTAGCTGTTCCTCAGGTACGGGAAATATTGAGCAATTATGGTGAAATTTCCGTTCTGTGGTGGGATACGCCGACCGGCATGACCGATGCCGCGGCACAGAAATTACAGGAGCAACTTAAACTGCAACCCCATATTATCACGAACGACAGGTTGCAACGGCCGAATTTTCCGGGCGATATAAAGACTCCGGAGCAGCACATTCCTGATGCCCACGGTTTGGAAGGGGTGAATTGGGAGGTCTGCATGACCATGAATGAAACCTGGGGATATGGATTGCGGAAAATGGACGCTGAGTGGAAGTCTTCCGAAACCTTGATCAGAAACCTGGTGGACATTGTTTCAAAAGGTGGAAACTACCTGCTGAATGTCGGTCCCAAGCCGGACGGATCCTTTCCCGAAGAAAGCATTGTTCGCTTAAAGGAGATCAGCGAATGGATGACCGTTAACAGCGAGGCCGTTCACGGCACAAAGGCCGGGCCGTATCAACCCTTCACCTGGGGGCGTTGCTCCAAAAAAGAGAATGAAGAAGAGACCACGCTGTATTTCTTCGTTTTTGACTGGCCCGCGGAGGGCAGACTGGAGGTTCCCGGGATAGCCAACGACGTGATGAAAGCAACCCTCATGGCTGATAACACGGAACTGAAAGCACATAAGAAGGACGGTAATCTGATGATTGAGCTTCCCGCCGAAGCCCCCGATAAAATTGCCAGTGTAATCACAGTGACCGTAAAGGGGAACGTGGAGAACCAGTATAAGAAATCGGAAGATAAAAAAATAGATTCCGGAGCACTGGACACCAGGCACTAGCAATAAGCAAAACAAAATGAAATCAATTCTGACATTATTAGCATTATTAATTGTGCCCCTGCACATGAATTCCCAGACCAATGAAACCATTTTTTTATGGCCCGATTCTGTTCCTGGTGAATCCGATGCGAAACATCCTCCAAGGCAGGATGAGAATACATCTGGCAATGTAATTCGATTAACAGATGTAACAGATCCCGCCCTTATCGTATTAGAACCAGAGGCATCTCTTAGCAATGGAGCCGGGGTGATTGTTTGTCCCGGTGGAGGAGGAAGAATTCTTGCCTGGGATAAAGAAGGTTTAGAGGTGGGACAATGGTTCAATACTCTTGGAATCACAGCTTTTGTATTGCAATACAGGGTGCCGAAAAAACAGGAAGGGGCCCTGATGGATATCCAGAGAGCAATCCGAATCATAAGGAGCAGAGCAGGGGATTGGAAACTGGATAAGGACAAACTGGGCGTCATCGGTTTTTCAGCCGGAGGAAGTCTCTGTGCCTACGCCAGCACATTGTATAGGGAGGAAATGTATCCAATGATTGACAATGCTGATACACTCTCCTGCCGGCCGGACTTTTCCATGCTGATCTATGGGGCCGGTCTTGATAGAGGGGAAGGCAGGAGTTTGACCCCGGAATTGAAGGTCGATGAGAACACTCCACCGATGTTTTTGTTTGCCACAGCCGATGATAAACATGGAAATAGCACCCTTGTAATGGCTGGAGCACTAAGGGATGCCGGCATCCCGGTAGAATCTCATTTGCTGCCTTTTGGAGGACACGGGTATGGCTTGCGAGCAGGTAACATCGCCGGGGAAACCTGGCCCATGCTTGCAGAACAATGGCTAAAGAATATTCTTAAATAGAATTATGACTAGTCCTAAATAAACAATTATGAAAAAAATCAGTTCAATTTTACTTTTTCTACTTTGTGTTTCAGCTATAGTTGCACAAAACGGAATTCAATCTGAGATAAAAAAGACCTCAGTAGACCCATTATTCAATACTGAAGAGATTCTTGATGAAAGCACACTGGAAATAAAAACGCTGCAGGATTGGCATGTGGACGAGGTGACAGGCACGACGCGACAGAAGCTGATCGAAATCAATGTCGCTGAATGGTGGCCTGGACAAGATTACCGGATTCCGGTGCGTATGATTGTGCCGCTCGAAGGCAAGGCAAAGGGCTTTCATATTACAGGAGCAAATCCATATGAAACGCTGATGAAAGACGCGAAACAAAGCGATTTTGATGCAAAACTGCTGGCAGGTGGTGTTGGCATCGTTAAGACGCACGTCAAGGCGTTTAGGCAGATTCCGGGCAAACAGGGCTTGGAGCAAAAAATGCAGCGCGTGTTTATGGAAGACTCTAATCCGCGATACACGACGGTCTGGATTTGGTCTATGACCTTAATGCGGGCCACAACCGCTGCATATGCGGAGACCGATCATTTCGAAAAAGGCAAAGTGGCCGGTTCGGGTAGCTCTAAGAACGGCATATCGCCCGCGGTTGCCTTGATAAATGACGAGCGTTTTACCGCGACATGCTCCAACATTGCGTTTGCTTACTATTCGCCGACTCGAAGAGCCGACAGGGAAGAAATGGCCAAAGCGGACGCAGCAAACAAAACATTCTTTGAGGCTGTCAAGGCCGGCGATATCGATCTGGATCAAAAACGCGCCAAAATTTATCAACGCGTTATGGTGGGATCTAAGAGCAGCAAGGATATGAAAGCGGGAAGATCCGTGGACGAAATGCAAAACTTCGCGGATTGTTTTTGGCCCAGCGTGTGCGTTACGGAGAATTGGGATCGACTGATGGAGCGCGGCGGCGATATTCTTTTCCAGCCGGGAACACATGACTATGTTGCTTATGACGTTCTTTGGGGAGCGCAAAACCATCCCCAATTGCCTGTCTATTACGAACCCAATGGCGGGCACTACCAAACGCCGCATGTCGCTTCGGCAAAGGACGAGCAGAATAAAGAGGCCTTCCTCTGGAATCACTTTTTTGGCGGCGAGCCGTTGCTGAGTCCTCCGGCGTCGAGCTATGAGGTGATTGGGGACGAGCTAAGTGTTAGCGTGAGTTTTAATGAAGGACCTCAGGCGGAAAGCGGACGCATCTGGTGGATGTATGACCGAGCGCCCGCGGGCTCAGCTCCCTTCTTGCACGTGCAAATCCCCGAAAACCAATGGGCGGATATGGAACGGGATCCCAAGACCGGCTCCTGGACCGCCACCATCCCGTTACAGGAAGGGGCTTCACGCGTCGATTTCTTCACCAATCACGGGCACATGTCCAACGGCTACCGGCAGTATCTTTCAAGCCCCTACTCCCGAGTTGAACTTTCCCCATCCCAGCATTTGGCGACGGCGCCCTTCTCGAATGCGCAAGCGCAACAGCCCTCCGAAGAGCAACTGGCCAAAATACTCAAGCGTTTTCCCGAAGCGGACACAGATAAGGACGGCAAACTGACCACGGAGGAGATCCAACAGTTCCGCCAATCCAGGCAGAGGAATACACGCCCGGCTGCAGCGGCACAACCGACGCAGGCTGGGGATGCGAAACTTACTGAGACGCTGGCGGGGATTAATGCAAGGGGGACAGGGCAGCGGTTTAAAAATATTGAGCTGGAGCTTTTTGAGTGGCCTGGTGAGTTGCATGAGAAACTTGGAAAAATGAAGAAATTTGCTTTGGTGGCGCGGCCTGTGGAGAAGATTGCGGGGAAGCTGCCGTTGATTATATATTTGCATGGTGGAGCTCAGCGTTGGTGGGACATGAGTATGCAAGAGCAGCTTGCGATTTTGAGTTCGCCTAAGAGGAAGATGTTACGGGGGTTTGATTTTGCGGAGCTTGCGGGGAAGGGGCTGATTGTGCTTGAGCCGAACACGGAGGGACTTTGGGATGCGGGGACGCTTGATACGATGCTTGATTATGTGTTGGAAAATTTTCCTGAGATTGATAAGGATCGTGTGTATGTGATGGGCTACAGTATGGGGGGTAAGGGGACTTGGGTTTGGATCAATGAATCGGCGGATCGATTTGCGGCGGCGGCGGCTGGTGGTGCGGGTGGTAGTGATATTGACGATGTGAAGAAGCTTGCGCAGTTGCCGATTTGGGCGATGGCGGGCAGCGATGATGGGGGGACTGCAACTGCAATGAGAAAAATGGTGGAGCGATTGAAGGCGGAGGGGAATGCGAATGTAAAATATACGGAGTTTGAAGGGGGGCATAAAGAGGGGGGCGAAGGAATGTTTAGTACTACGGTGGAGTTGGTGGAATGGATGCTGGGGTTTAAGCGACCTAAATAAAGGAAAATAATTATGAATGAACATAAAACAAGCGGGTTAATCCGCAAGACGATAAAAAAACTGGTAGCTTTAGTAGGGCTACTTCTTTTGGGGGCTAATCTGCAAGCTCAAGACACCGAAGAGATACTTACTGAGATATTGGCGAGCATTAATGCGGGGTTTGAGAATGTTGAGGTGGAGCTTCTTGAGTGGCCTGGTGAGTTACATGATCAACTTGGAGCACAGCTTGAGTTTGCATATTTGACCAAGCCTGTAGGGGGACTAACTCAGGAGAAGGTACCTTTGATTATTGCCTTACATGGCGGAGGATCGAGATGGTGGGCAAATAGTTTGGAAGAGCGACTGGAGGTTTCGGCTGAGATTGATAAGAAGCAAGGGTTTGATTTAGCGGAGCTTGCTGGGAAGGAGCTGATTATGATTGAGCCTAACACGACGTCAGTGTGGATGGCGGATGAACTCGATAGAATGCTTGATTATGTGTTGGAAAATTTTCCTGAGATTGATCCGAACCGTGTGTATTTGACTGGCTACAGTGCCGGTGGAGCCGGTAGTTGGCGTTGGCTCAATGAATCGGCCCATCGATTTGCGGCGGCCGGGATTGGTGGTGCTGGTGGTAGTGTTGTAGACGATGCGACGAAGCTTGCAAATTTGCCGCTTTGGTTGATTGTGGGCAGCGATGACAAGCGTTACGAAGGGATGGAAAATATGGTGGACCAGTTGTTGGCTGTTGGAAATGAAAATGTGGAATACACCGTGATTGAAGGCGGGGATCATGGAGCTGCGGGCAATGCATATTTTAGTTCGTTGGAGATGGTGGATTGGTTGCTTGGATTTTCGAAGGATTCTGGTGTGGAATGCAACCTATTTAATACCGAAGAAATTCTTGACGAAAGTACGCTGGATATAGAGATCCTGGAAGACTGGCATGTGGACGAGGTGACAGGCTCGACGCGACAGAAGCTGATCGAAATCAATGTCGCTGAATGGTGGCCTGGACAAGATTATCGGATTCCGGTGCGTATGATAGTGCCCCTTGAAGGCAAGGCAACGGGCTTTAGTATTACAGGAGCAAATTCATATGAAACGCTGATGAAAGACTCTCAACCAACCGACATTCAGGCAGAATTGCTGGCAGGTGGCGTTGGCATCGTTAAGACGCACGTCAAGCGGATTGCATTGATCCCGGGCAAAGAGGGCCTGGAACAAGAGATGGAGCGCATGTTTATGGAAGACTTTAATCGGCGATACACGACTGTCTGGATTTGGTCGATGACCTTGATGAGGGCAACAACCGCGGCGTATGCGGAGGTCGACCATTTTGAAAAAGGCAAAGTGGCCGGTTCGGGCAGCTCCAAGAACGGCATATCGCCCGCGGTCGCCTTGATAAATGACGAGCGTTTTACCGCGACATGCTCCCAGCACGCCTTTGCTTACTATTCGCCGGCTCGAGGGGGAGACAGAGAAGTAGAGGATTGCTTTTGGTCCAGCGTTCGCGTTACCGAAAATTGGGATCGACTGATGGAGCGCGGTGTCGATATTCTTTTCCAGCCGGGAACACATGACTATGTTTCATTTGACATTCTCTGGGGAGCGCAAAACTATCCTCAGTTGCCTGTCTATTACAAACCCAATGGCGGGCACTCACAAACGCCGCATGTCGCTGCGGCAAATGACGAACAGAATAAAGACGCTTTCCTCTGGCATCATTTCTTTGGCGGCGAATCCTTGCTTCGGCCTCCGACGTCGAGCCATATAATCGAAAAGGACAAGCTAATTGTCAGAGTGAGTTTCAATGAAGGGCCTCAGCCTATAAGCGGACGTATATGGTGGATTTATGACCGCGCTCCGGCAGGTTCCGAGCCGTTCTTACAAGTGCCAATCCCCGAAGACCAATGGATGGATATGGAATACGATGCAGAGACCGGCACATGGACCGCGACGATACCGCTAAAGGACGGGTTTGAACGAATTGATTTCTTCAGCAATCATGGACTAGAGGTTAATGGATACAAGCAGTATCTTTCTAGTCCTTATACCCGAGCAGAAAGGACTCCACTTGCAATCACCTCCAGTCCTGCAGAGAACATAATAGCCGGCGAGACATATAGCTATTCTATTGAGACAGAGGGTGAAGGAGCTTTGTTGTTTGAGAGTTCTCCTGAAGCTGATTGGCTTAGCCTGGAAAATAGTATCCTGAATGGTACACCACAGTATGAAGATGCCGGAACCTTTGACGTGATAGTTGCTTATTCAAATGAGTTGGATACCGTAAAGCAAGCATTTACCATTTCAGTGACTATACCTCTTAGCATCAATTCAACTCCTATGGAAAGTGCAATCGTAGGCGAAGCTTACATCTATAGCATTGAAACAACAGGGGAGGGAAGCTTGTCGTTCACTACCTTACCTCATGCAGACTGGTTATCTCTCAGTGAAAACATTTTAAGCGGTATGCCGGAAGTAGCCGATACCGGCACAGTAAATG
Organism: Bacteroidota bacterium; assembly: GCA_024244665.1. The sequence continues at coordinate 8,239 of JAAEOI010000072.1, forward strand.
TCAGTATCCTATTTACGGATGGTTCAGATACAGCAGAGCAAGCTTTTTCAATTACTGTTGTATCTGCTGTATCGTCCAGGTCCAAAGGGCTTACAGACCAGATCCTTATTTGGCCTAATCCGGCGAAAGAGCTTATACATATAAGTCATCTTCCTTCAGGTGTGACCATAGAATTGATCAGCTCATCAGGAAGCGTAATCGCAAATTATAAACCTGTTGATGAATACATGACCATTCCAGTTTCAACTTTTACTCCAGAAACATATATGCTCCGTGTTGTTGAGGGAATGGATGTACAAACTTTTAAGTTTATAATAGAGAGATAGCTTCCGTCTGGACAACTTTCACCAGGAATAAATCGAGTTTAGCAAGTTTTTCATAGGTGATATTTCAGTTCCTGTGGAGAAAATAACAGAATAATTTTTTTACTCAAAACAATTAGTATTACTATATGAAAACAATTCTGGTTGCTGTTTTTTTAACAACGGTGAGCTTCTTTTCGATGCTCCAGGCACAAAATTCACAGGCCCACATTTATGTGGCAACCAGCGGCAGTGATGCTAATCCGGGCACGCTGGGGGAACCATTCGCAACAATCCAGCACGCGGTGAGTGTGATGACTCCGGGAAGTACCTGCTATATTCGCGGTGGCACCTATCGTGAAGAAGTCGACCTTTCGGGGGTGACCGGGGAATCGGGTGCACCCATCACCCTGACCCCATACCAGGATGAAGAAGTGATTTTATCTGGAACGCTTCCGATCACTTCGAACTGGACGCAGCATAGCGGGAATATCTATAAAACAACGCTGAGCGAGGATATCTGGCAACTGTTCGTTGACGGGAAGCACATGACCCTTGCCCGCTTCCCAAATGCACTCGCCTTTTCGGACCTGATGTGGGACCTCCATATGGCGCGACGCATGAAAAACCCCGGTCAATCGACTAATGGTCATTTGGTTGACAATCCATCGCAGGGTGCGATTGCTACGCTGGCTGGAGCCGGGGTCTCTTTTAATGACTGTGTCGGGGTGTTTAACTTTGGCAATTTTTCAAGCAGCGCAGGTATCGTTGCCAACCACACGGCCGGAACCGATCATTTCGATTATAGTCCTCCAACTGTGCAATACAGACAAACCCAGGGTTATTTCTTCGAGGGCGGCATCAACGATGCGGAATTGACTATGGTCGATATGGCCGAAGAGTGGGCCTATGATGAATCGACAAAAACCCTCTATCTCTGGGCTGACGATGGCCTCGATCCCACCGGTCGAACAATTGAGGGTAAAAATCAGACCTACTTTTTTACAGGCAATCCTGCGACAAAAAATATTACGATTGATGGATTGGACTTTTTTGGAACCGCTTTCTATTTTTACTCATCGGATCATATTACAATCAAAAACTGCGTTTTCAATTACTACTCCTATTCAAAACGTGCTTTGGGGTCTACGCTCCCATCGGGTTCAGCTTTCTTTGAGGGTAGGTCTGAGGATTTCTGTTCTCAAATCACTGTCCATAATTGCGAATTCAACTATTCAAGCGGCATGGGACTTCGGGGCGAAAAAGTAGATGTTGGCCGTGTTGAAAATAACCTTTTCTACCAGAACAGTTATGCCAGTGTTACTGATGGCAGCGTACCATCACCCGCTACTGTCATGTTGTTGCGGTGCCACGATATCTTATTTCGTCGTAATACGATCAATATCAGCGGTAGCGCTCAGGCCGTCAAACTGGGCAAGCGTGATGATCGCCCCTGGATTAGCGAGTTCAACTACTTTACCGCCTGCGGTCTTCAACAAACCGACGGAGCTGCGCAGTACTCCTATCAGAGTGCGGCTACGGAGTCTGTATCACGTTACAACTGGTTCTACGGCAACAGTGCCCGCGATTTCAGATGGGATGGCCCCAATGATCCAGTAGTAACCGGGGTACGCGCTAACGTTTACCGCACCGTGGCAATGGATGCAGGCCGTAAGGAGGGAAATATCGACGGAGATGGCTACCGGCTCAAGGGCGATTTTCACGAGATATACAACAACCTTGGAATCGGCGACAGGTCTACATTGAATGTTGCGCTGGACAAGGGAGGCAATGCCAATACCATCACCCGCAACAATGCGGCAGATAACTTTACCGACGATCCGATCCCCGGCACCGCCAGCCAAAACTTCATTGGTCAATTTGAGCCGAAAAACATGAAACAACTGCTGCGCGATCCGGACAATTTGGATTTTCGCCCGCGGGCGGATGCGGTCGAGCTGATTGATCAGGGAACGCCGGTCACGGTTTCAGTCAATGGCCAGACGATCGATGTTACGGCCGGGTTCCTTGGCGCCGCGCCAGATATAGGCGCGTATGAATATGGTGACACTGAGTATTGGATTCCGGGTCGGCAGCTTCGGCGAGCCTCTATGGCGGTTCCACCGTCTGGCAACGAGAACGTCAAACTTGATGCCGATCTGATGTGGCTGGGCGGACTGGGGGCGACCTCATATAAAGTCTATTTCGGAACCGATCCGCAAAACCTTGTTTATCAGGGTAACCAGACTAATAATATTTTTTATCCCGGAGAGCTCAATGCCAATACCATCTATTATTGGAGGGTAGATGCCCTTGATTCGTTAAAGGATAATACCACAGAAGGCGACGTATGGCAATTTACTACCGGCGAAATAGATTCTAATCAGAAAATTCAGAATGTTCAGATAAGAGCTGCAGAAAGCACTGATTATGGAATAGGTATTATTGCTACCATGATATCAAATACCATAGCAGCTCCTGATGGTAAAGCAACATACCGGGTATCTATTGATGTGAATTCAATCGATGGGACAAGTATTTTCTCAAGAGGTGAAAATAAAGGAACTATTGACTGGGGTGTGAAATCCGCTGATATAAATATCGATGATAAACCAACCTTGTATTACAAAATGAATACGGGAGAAGAAGTTGGCGATATCAATAATATTCAGATAATAGACTTCAATGCCGGTGGCGGTAGTCTTACTGTTGCAGATATTAGTGATTTGTCGTTTATCTCATTCAATATATTCTATTATAATACTGTAGAGGATTCACTTTTATTAAGGGTAGGTTCAGAGACTTATGAAATCAATAATGGTGAAATAAATCCCAATCCGGAAATTATGTTTTCTGACTATACCGGTGCAGAACCTGTTACAAGTTTTTCATTTGCCTGTAATAGCGAAAATAGTAAGAACGCATGGTCTGTTCGGGGATTTAATGTTAGAGTTAACTGGGATGCTTCTACTTCTATCAATGAATCATACTTAACGGAAAGGCTGGGGATAGCTCCTAATCCGGTTATCAACCAATTTTCAATGGTAGAGAAGCCTGTTTCAACAGAGATATATAATCTTTCAGGTAAGTTGATGAAACAGTTTCCTAAAGGAGTCTCAAACTTTGCTGTTTCTTCTCTTCATACCGGAGTCTATATTGTGAAGGTAAAGACAAAGAGTGGAAATGTTATCGTTGAGAAAATAGTGAAATACTAGGTTGAATTTGAAGAAAGAGTTCTTTAGTAATGTGCGTCCACGAACACAGTATAATACTTCTCAGGACTAAGCTTTGTACCATAGCCATTAGGGCGGGAGTCTGTTTGCACGGATTCTTATATCCATTGAATGATTTGTATTATGATCTGATTCCGGGCAACTGGAAGCGTGGGAGTATATGCCTTATTATTGCATTATGAAAGCAGTTCACCCAATCAAAGCCGCAATCGCCCTGTTGATGCTGTTTTTCGTTTCAGCAGGCTCTGCCGCCGACCGGCCCAATATCATCCTGGTATTGCTGGATGATGTGTCGCCCGATATGTTCAGTTGTTACGCTCCCTATACCCCAAAGGGGATGGAGCATGCGGGCACCACACCCAACATCGATAAACTGGCTTCGGAAGGGGTGATGTTCAAGACCTGTTACGCGGCAGCCATGTGCGCTGCCAGCAGGGTGGAGCTTGTAACTGGCCGGTACGCCAATGCCACCGGGGTTTACCAGAATGGAATGTGGATCAATGAGCGGAGTTCCTTTTTTCTGGAGGATTTTCCCTCCCTGGGCAGGTTGCTAAACGATGCTGGATATGCTACTGCAGTGGCCGGGAAGTGGCATGAGGGGGCCATTCGGCCCTACGAAAAGCAGGGTGGATTTGAGGAGTATTGCATCTGGTCGAGTCAGGGCCTTATGGAACAGTGTGAGAACTATGAAGGCTGGGAAGGTGGTATGGAGAATGAAACAACTACTTCCCGCTACTGGAACCCGGGACTGATCAAAAACGGCCAGGTAATGTATACCAAGGCGGATGATTTTGGTCCCGAGATCTGCAGCAGTTTCCTGATGGATTTTATGGAGCGTTCAGTGGATGCTGGCAAACCTTTTTTTGCCTACTGGCCATGTGTCGCACCTCATGGAACCCGTCAGGGCGTAAGCACCAATCCATTCAGGGGTGAGGTGGGTGAGATGGGGAAATCGAGCTCCGAAGAGAATGCTGCCCGATTCAAATCTCTGAATGAATACATCGATTTTCTTATCGGGAGAATGTCCGACAAGCTAAGTGAACTGGGTATTAAAGAGAATACGCTTTTTGTCATTACTTCCGACAATGGTACGGCGAGTACGGCCAAAACCCGGGGTGTGGAACGGGGGTGTCATGTGGTGAATGTGATTTCCGGATACCAGGTGGTGAAAAGGGGAGCAAGCGACGAGTTGACCGATTTTACGGATATTGCGCCCACCCTGGTGGAGCTTTCCGGTGCAGCACTTCCCGGGGGCTATGATTTTGACGGGAAGAGCCTGGTGCCCTTTCTGAAAGGGAAATCTGATTCCCATCGGGACTGGATCTACGGCTATATCTCCACCTCCCAGGTAATCCGTACCAAAGAATACCTGATTGAAGTGCTTAATCCAATGCTGGGCCTTCCCGAAGGGCGGTTTTGCTATACCGGGTCTCACCGGTTCAGAGAGGGTTATGTCAGGGCTGAAAACCTGCCAGAACACCAGGCTGGCAAAAAGAAGCTGCTATGCGTAGCATCCAAGTTTCCACCGGTCACCAGGAGCCATCCTTTCTGGGAAACCACAAAAGGAGCCGGTTTTTATGAGGACTACATCAGTGAGACCTCCATGGATAAACATCTTCACAACCAACAGGACTGGATCTATTATGATGAAAATGACTAATGCGCTATATGTAACTTGTGCGATCCTGCTCATCTCTGTGGGATTGCCGGGCTGCAATGGATCGGGAGAAGAATCCCGTCCCAATATCATCTTCCTGCTTACAGACGACCAACGTTTTGATGCCCTGGGATGCATGGGGAACAGTGAGATTCAGACTCCCAGGATCGATGAACTTGCCTCCAGGGGAGTGCTGTTTACCAACTACTATAATACCACAGCCATCTGCATGGCCAGCCGGGCAACTGTCATGACCGGCATGTATGAATTTAAGTCGGGGTGTAACTTCCAGCACGGGCCGCTTACCCAGGATAAATTTGATCTCTCCTATCCGGTCCTGCTTCAAAAAACGGGCTATCGGACAGGTTTTGCAGGAAAGCTGGGTTTTGCAGTTGTGCCGGCCGGCTCGGATGCCAACAGCAGCTATCACTCCAACGACCGGATGCCCATGGATCAGTTTGACTGGTGGAGGGGTTGGCCGGGCCAGGGCTACTACGAAACGGCAAAGAATGAGTTTATGGTTGAATATGCGGAAGAATACCCGCATGTTTCCGGGGCCCTGGGTGCTGCCGCCGTGGAGTTTCTCCGGGAGTCGAAAGACGGGGATCAACCCTTCTGTCTATCAGTCAGCTTCAAGGCCCCCCACAGCCCGGTCAGGCCCGATCCGGAGTATGACCAGGTATATGCAGATCAATCCTTTACCAAACCCTGTAATTACGGAGTTGAGTCTTCCACTCACCTTCCTGCACAATCCAAAACAGACCGCCAGTTTACAAAGCTTGGCAAGCGGTGGTACCCCGACAAATACGATGAATCACTTGCTGATTATTACCAGCTGATCTATGGAGTGGATGTGGCTGTGGGCATGATCCTGGACGAACTGAAAGCGCTGGAGATGGAGGAAAACACCATTGTCATCTTTACCACCGATAATGGTTATTTCTGTGGTTCCCATGGATTTGGAGGCAAGGTATTGCCCTACGAAGAGGGGAGCCGGGCCCCGCTTATCATCTATGATCCACGTTCAAAGAGTGCAGGGAAAGGGGAGCGGTCTGCTGCCCTGAGTGGCAACATCGATATGGCACCCACCATCCTGGATATGGCCGGAGTGGAGGTCCCGACAGCCATGAACGGAGTAAGTCTTACACCGCTGCTAAAAGATCCGGACCAGACTGTAAAGGAGGATCAATTAATTATCCAGGCCTGGGGAGAAGATGCTGCACAGTGTTTGTCTGTGGTGCGCGGGCACTATAAATACCTCTACTGGTATTATGGGGAGGGGATGGAGCCTGTGGAGGAGCTCTACGACCTGAAGGCTGACTGCGCTGAGATGAAGAACCTTGTTGGGATTGAAGGTTATGAGGAGCCCCTGATGGAAATTCGGAGTGTTTATGACCGCTACCTGGAGCAGTGGAGGCAGGAGTGTGATGCGCAACACCGGTATGCCGAGTATGGTCAGCTATTTGACAGGGAAATTCCCTGGGAACAGAAAGCACACCTTGTACGCAAATCCAAATGAGAAATCAGATTATACTGATAGCAATTCTGACTGGCTTTTTGGCTCTTTCTGCCTGTGGTGGCGAGTCCATCCCACCACAGCCAAATATTATCTATATCCTGGCCGATGACATGGGCTATGGCGATGTGAGTGCACTTAACAAAGAGAGCGGAATTCCCACACCAAATATTGACCGGATCGCCTCGGAAGGGATGACTTTTACCGATGCCCATACGCCCTCATCAGTCTGTACACCTACACGGTATGGATTGCTGACAGGCAGGTATGCATGGAGAACAAGTAAAAAAAGCGGGGTATTGCAGGGACACAGTTCTCCCCTGATCGATCCCGGCAGGGAGACCGTTGCCTCTTTTCTGAAGAGCCATGGATACGGAACAGCCTGTGTGGGAAAATGGCACCTGGGAATGGAGTGGGATTCATCGGACGGTGAAAGGGTGAATGGATCCAATGGTAAAAATGCAGATGTTTCCAGCCCGGTTACTGCCGGACCCACCGATGTGGGTTTCGACTACTTTTTCGGGATCTCAGCTTCACTGAACATGCCACCTCATGCATATATGGAGAATAGTAACCTGCTGGGAGAGGTGAAATACCTTGAGGGTAAGGAGCAACTTAAGGAGGCAGGTATCCAGGGCAAGGATGGATGGTGGGATCCGGCCTACCGGCAGGAGGATGTATTGCCGGAATTTACAGATCGTGCCATCCGTTGGATGGATAATCACCTGTCAGCACACCCTGAAGATCCCTTCTTTCTCTATATGCCCATGAATGCCCCACATGCACCCATTGTACCCAATAAAAATTTTGCAGGACAAAACAGGCTTGGGAAATATGGGGATTTCTGCATGGAGGTGGACTGGTCGGTGGGTATGTTGCTGGATTGGCTGGACAAGAAGGGACTTTCTGAAAATACCCTGATCATTTTCACTGCAGATAACGGATGCTCACCCCAGGCTGGTTTTGAAAAGCTTCAGGCGCAGGGTCACTACCCAAGCCATATCTTCAGGGGACTGAAAGGCAGTTTGTGGGAGGGGGGGCACCGGGTACCTTTCCTTGTCCGCTGGCCTGCCCTAATCGAAAAGGGAACTGTTTCGGACCTGCCGGTTTGCCTGACCGACCTGATGGCCACACTGGCTGATCTGTCTGGAGATCCACTGGAGCCGGGAGTGGGAGAGGACAGCTTCAGTTTCCTGGATGCACTCTCCGGGAAAACCCCTGCGTGGACTGAGGAGCGGGGTATTGTCCACCACTCGGATGACGGGCATTTCTCCATTCGACGAGGAGACTGGAAATTGGTACTCCACGAAAAGGGAGGAACCCGGAGGCACAATCCAAAGGATCAGCCACTTATAAATCCGGCAGAGATTCAGCTTTTCGATATGGCAAGCGATCCTTCGGAGACTACCAACATTCAGCACCTTCACCCGAAGGTGGTGGCTAATCTGACCGATTTACTGTCCCGCTATATCCGGGAGGGTAGAAGCAATGCCGGACCTGTAGTCGACAATGATCCGTCTACACGCTGGCCGCAGATTGAAGTTCTTGATGAATTACAGTTTTAAAGCGAAAATCATGAAAAAGAGACTTTTACCACTGATACTGCTTTTTTTGATTGCTTTCTCCTGCAACACGAGAGTCGATGTGGAGGTTCCCTTCTGGCTGTCAGATTACCAGGATATTTATAAAGAGAGCCCCCGTAAGGCAGCCCAATCCTGGTTCAGCGATGCAGGATCGGGCATGTTCGTGCATCTGAACCTGGCCTCATTATGTGAGTATGGGAAAGAGGACTATCTGCTCTGGGCCAAAGGAGAGGCCCCAAACCGGCTGCTGGATTATGTGGGGATCAGCCGACCGGAATACGAAAATGCAAACAACCTCGACAGCCTGCTGTTTTCACGCTATCTTCTTCCTGAATTTGATGCGGAGGAGATTTGCTCTCTTGCTGTGAAAGCTAAAATGAAATACATAACTTTTACCACCCAGCACCTGGGCCGTTGTTATAATTTTGAAACTGCTGTGTCGGATTTCAACTCCATGAAGGCACCCATGCACCGGGACCTGGTGGAGGAGCTGGCCCAGGCCTGCCAGAAACACAAGCTGGCACTTTTTCTTTACGTTCCACCGGAGTTTGCCAAAACATCACCGGATCGCAGGGAATTGAACCTTCAGATACTGGAGGAGCTGCTCACCGGATATGGCCCCATTGGAGGAATCTGGTTCGATGGGATTGGTGACTACTACCGGCATCCTGAGAACTATACCCGGCTTACGGAGACCTATGATTTTATCCGCTCAATTCAGCCACACTGCCTGATCTCATTCAAAGAGGGGGCAACCGGGGAGGAAGATTTCCTCACTCCGGAGCATTTTATGCTCCCCTTCGAGTATCAGTTTGATACACCCGGCAGACAGGAGCGGTATCAGATCAGGGTGGATCGGTGGTTTGGGAAAAACCGGAATGACATCCGATGGGAGCAGTTCAGCCAGTATAAGCTGCGGGAGGTGAACACGGTCATGCAGGAGTGCACCGGCCGGGATGCACTTCATGTTCCCAGTGGCTGGATCAATGACGAGCGGGCCAGGCACTTTTCGGCCGAGGAGGTCTTTTACTGGCTTTCCTACTCCCGGTTTACCGGTTCCAACATGTTAATGAATATTGGTCCCCGTGCCGATGGTTCCATTCATCCCGCAGATATGGAATCGCTCGGGGAGGTGGGCATGATGATAGATGAGCGGGGATGGCCAGCGCTTAATAATGAGGTAAATATGAAATGAGATGAGAGTGAAGATAGAATATCCTTTTTTAAGCAGAGTCCTGTTTCTTGGACTGATTGCAATGTTAACTCTGGGATCCGTTGAGGCTGCTGAAATATACCTTTCCCCCTCAGGCAACGATAGAAGCCCGGGAACCATAGAGCAACCATTTAAAACGCTTGAGAAGGCGCAGGATCATTTGAGGGCAATGATCAGTTCCGGGTTAAAAGAGGATGTGACGATTTATCTTCGTGGCGGGACGTACACTATGGACAAAACCCTGGTGCTGGGATTTCTTGACACTCCTGGCCCCGAATATTCGCTCACTTTTCAGTCTTACCGGGATGAAGTACCTGTCTTAAGCTCAGGGTTGCCCATCGAAAACTGGCAGCTTCTATCCGGAGATGTGGAGGGATTGCCCGAGGTTTCCCGAGGTAAGGTTTGGGTAGCAGACATGCCTGCCGGACCGGGTCTTTTCAGGACCATGTTTGACGGGGAGAAGCGCCTAAGCAGGGCCCGCAGCGAGTCATTCCAGATGCCTCCAAACACGGAGGTTCGAATGGCCGACAGCCGGAATGTATATTACAATAGTGACAGGATCCACCTGCGCATGCTTCCCTTTAATGATGAGATAAAGGATTGGAGCAACCTCTCTGATATCGAAGTGTTCTTTAATCCCGTTCCATGGAACCTCAATTTCATCTCCCTTGAGTCGGTGGATATGGATAACAAGGTGGCCTACCTGGCCTATGAAGCCAATGCCATGCCTTTCACCCATCCCATACACAGTGTAGCCTGGGTAGAGAACGTGATCGACTTCCTGGATCAGCCCGGCGAATGGTGCATCAATACGCAAACTGAAAAAGTTTATTACTGGCCTGAAAACGGCACCCCTTCCGGAGAGATTGTGGCACCGCAGCTGATGGAGTATATCCGGGTGGAGGGAGAGATACACTATGATCTTCCAAGCGATGTTCCAGTGGAAAACATCCACTTTCGCGGAATCACTTTTACACACGGCGACCGCAGTGTTTGGTATAAGAACAGGAAGGGCTGGGGTATTCAGCATGATTGGGATACCTTCGATTATGGCAATGCCATGCTCCGTTTCCGGGGTGCTGAGAACTGTAGTGTGGAAGCATGTCGGTTTACCAACAGCGGTGGATCGGGGATGCGGCTGGACCTCCATGCACAGCACATTACCATTCAGAATAACTACATCGATTATGTGGGCCATATGGGAATCTTGTTGAGCGGATATGGCCCCGGCACCAAAGATGTCAATAAGAACAACATCATTACCAACAACCTGATTCACCACTGCGGAGAGGTGATCTGGCACGGGCACGCCATATTTGCCTGGCAGAGTGGAGACAACAAGATCACACATAACTACATCCATGATGTTCCCCGAAAGGCCATCGGCTTATGCGGGGTGAGGTGCCAGATACTGATGAAGCCTGACATCAATTTTGATGAGGCCTCACGCACCATCCGCTGGCATGAGATCAGCGCCACCATTGACAGTACCCTTTTACCTCAGGATCGTTACATGCCCTACCTGCATGCCAGGAACAACCTGGTGGAATACAACCGTGCCGAGCGTACGCTGCTGAAGCTCAATGACGGATCCAGTATCAATATCTCGGGAGCTGGTGCGGGAAATTTGATCCGTTTCAACTACCTGTACGATTGCCGGGGAGGGATCCGGATGGACGACTGGCAGAACGGAACCACCATCAGCTCCAACATCATTCATCAAAGTGGAGGGATCACCCATAAGGGGGTGAATACCATCGAGAATAACATGCTTATCAACTGCCCCAGGGCCTTTCATTTCAGGGCATACCCACAGCAGACCTTTGTTCCGGAATCTGATATTCGCCGGAACATTTTGTATAGTACTTCGGAGGATTTCGTCCCCAATTCGGTTTTCAAGTGGGGGAAAATGTCGGTTCACAAGACCGGAACCAAACCGCTGCCTTACGAGTACAACATGGATTATAATGTGTACTGGTTCCCGGGAGCTGACAAAGACCTTGAGATAAAGAGGGACAACGGCATTGAGGCCCACGGAGTTGCAATGGACCCCAGGTTCGTTGATGTGGATGGGAAGGACTTCCGCATCAGGAACAGAAAGATGGCCGATGCAGTGGGCTTTGAACTGTTTGATACGGGCATTGAGAATTTCGGAATCACCAATGAGTACCCTTCCAGGTACAGCCTGCTGGATGAGGTGTTTATCTCTTCAATGCCCTGGTTGGTAAATGAGAATTAAATCCCTAAAAACAATTTTAGAATGAGTATCGGGAGTAAGTTTTTACCTGTGTTGGGTATTTTTGGGATCCTGATGGCATCCGGGTGCAGTGGAACACGGGACGGGGAAGGCCTTCAGCCTCCCAATATTCTCTATATCATGTCGGACGACCACACTGCCAATGCCATCAGTAGTTATGGTCTGCGATTTGCTGAGATCCTTCCCACTCCGAATATTGACCGCCTGGCCAGTGAAGGAGCAAGGCTGACCAACTGTTTTGTGACCAACTCCATTTGCACACCCAGCCGGGCTACCATACTGACCGGTAAATACGGTCATAAAAATGGGGTTTATACCCTTTGGGATGACCTGGAGAGGGAGCAGCAAAATGTGGCCATGCTGATGCAGAAAGCCGGGTATGAGACTGCCATGATCGGTAAGTGGCACCTGCATACAGAGCCCAATGGTTTTGACCACTACAGCGTGCTGCCCGGACAGGGAAAGTATTTCAACCCGGTATTCCGTGAAATGGATGCAGAGTGGGTGGATGGTAGTAAAGAAGGAGAGGTATATGAAGGTTATGCCACCGATGTGATCACCACCAAATCATTAGAGTGGTTAGAAAACAGGGATAAATCCAAGCCCTTTTTCCTGATGTGTCATCACAAGGCACCCCACGGCCTGTGGGAGTATGCACCCAGGCACGAGCACATGTTTGATTCGGTAAATATTCCGGAACCGGTCAGCCTTTTGGAGGATAAAAGCCACCGGAGCGATGGCTCAAGGGATTTTGGACGCAACATGCTCAATCTTTCACAGCGGATGAGTGAGGGTAACAAGGGAAGGGAGTGGCCCACAGGCCCACTGGATGTGTCGGGTATGAGTGAAAAGGAGAAGATTCGCGCCACCTACCAGAAGTACCTGAAGGACTACCTTCGGGTGGTGGCAGCCATCGATGAAAATGTAGGGCGGCTGCTGGACTACCTGGATGAGTCGGGACTGGCTGAGAATACCATTGTGATCTACACCTCCGACCAGGGGATGTTCCTGGGGGAACATAATTATTATGATAAAAGGTGGATGTTCGAAGAGTCGCTGAAGATGCCCTTCCTGATCAGGCACCCGGGTGAGATTGAACCCGGCACGGTAAACTCAGATATGATCACCAACCTGGATTTCGCGGAACTGTTCCTGGATTTCGCAGGAGCTGAGATCCCCGGAGATATGCAGGGAAGGAGCTTCCGGCAAAACCTGGTGGGAGAGACCCCGTCCGACTGGCGAAAGGAGATCTATTACAGGTACTGGATGCAGATCGAAGGTTCCAATGTGCCGGCTCACTACGGGATTAGAACCGAGCGGTATAAGCTGATCTTTTTCTATGGAAGGGGGCTGGGTAAAAAGGGAACAACCGAGGATTGGATAACCCCGGCAGCCTGGGAACTCTATGACCTACAGGAGGACCCGCTGGAGTTGAAAAACCTCTACGGTCAGCCAGGGTACGAGACTGTCACCCGGGAGTTGAAGAGCGAGCTGAACCGTTTGAAAGAGCAATACGGCGACCAGGATCAAATCTATCCGGAGGTGATGCAACTATCCGGACTGGATTGAATGTAATATATAATAGGATGAGTGGATTGAGACAAGTAGTGTGTAGCCTCTTTATTTATGCAGGGGTGATGATGAACATGGGGGCACAGAACCTGGTGCCCAATCCGGGATTTGAGCTGGGTTTTGATGTGGACCACCAGCTGGTGGCCATCAATGGTTCTGATGTGTCCTTTTCGGGGGTATCCGGAGATGTGTTCCAGGGAGATAGTGCACTACAGCTCGATATTGGTGTTGTGGGTACGGGCGGACCCCAGGTTATCGGGATCAGGCATGATATTGACGGACTGGATCCATCTAAGGCCTACCAGGCGAGGGTGGCTGTGAAGGGCCCTTTGGGACAGCAATTCCGTTTCCGGCTGGCAGGTGATTCCAAGCAGACAAAAAACTTTACAGTGGAAGCTGATGGATTCCGGGTCTATACCTATGATATCGATCCCCTGCAGCCCGCCGCGAGCGGTACACACCTGTTTGCAGTTGAGTTTGCATTCACTGATAATGCAGCAGGTATATGGGTGGTGGACAGCCTGGTACTGGAAGCGACCAGTGGGGGAGGACCTGGTCCCGGACCTGGAACACTGGCCCGTGCATTTGTTTCACCCACAGGTTTGGACACAAATCCGGGGAGCATGGAACAGCCCCTGAAGAGCCTTTCAAAGGCGGTTGAGATGCTGGCAGGGGATACCATATACATGCTTGAAGGGAGCTATTCTGAAGAGGTCGTTCTGCAGGACTTCTCCGGCACCTCCGGAGCCCCGAAGGTTATCACCGCCTATCCCGGCCATGAAGTGGTCATGGATGGTACCATGGCCATTGAATCTCCCTGGGAGCTTTACCAGGGAGAGATATATAAAACCACTTTGTCCAACCACATCTGGCAGCTGTTTGTGAATGGAGAAATGATGAACCTGTGCCGCTGGCCCAATGTGGATGGCTTTATTGAGGATCTGCAGCCCGAACAGCCCGAACCCCTGGCGAAATCACTCTGGGACCAGCAGGGTACCTGGGGCCATTCAGCCACGACCAGTACCAATGGGGTGATGATCGATGACGGCGGTTTGAACCTGGCCGGTTCAGGTCTGGATATGACCGGGGCCATTGCCGTATTAAATGTGGGCTCCTTTAAAACATCTGCTGCACCGGTCTCTTCCCATGCAGCCGGACAGGATTTCTTCCAGTGGGATCCATCCTATACCGACCCATACCTCACCTGGCAGAAACCTCTTCATTCCTATTACTACCTGGAGGGAAAGCTTGAGCTGCTGGACAGGCCCGGAGAGTGGTATTACGACGCAGGAACAAAGGAGCTCTATTTAAAAACCAAAGATGGGGTCCATCCGGATTCGTCCGGGATCCGGGGTAAAGTGCAATCCTATGCCATGGTGCTCGATGCCTGCAGCAATCTTTTCATCCGCAACATCACATTCAATGCCACTACCATCAGTGGCGCAGATTGCAGTCACCTGAACATTGAAAACTGCACATTCAGCTATCCTTCCTACTCAAAGCGCATCCTGGGAGACTATTCTCCCAGCGACATCACCATTTTCCAGGGGGATTGTCACCACATTAACCTGGTTAATAATATATTCCAATACAGTGAAGGGGAGGCGTTTTACCTGAACGGAAACGATCACCTGATGGAGAATAACCTGATCAGGCACATCGATTTCAGCTGCGTCAACCTCTACCGGATTGGCGGAACCCTGGACTTCATCGGCGAGAATAATACTTTCAGGAACAATACCATCTATATTGCCGGGGCTTCGGAGACCATTACGCCCGGTTCAAACAATACGGTGGAGGGTAACGAGGTATGGGGAATCGGCCACCTGCAGAACGACGGGGCAATGATTCAGTACATGGTGGGACCCTCAGTAGGCAGCACCACACGATTCAACTGGCTGCACGATTGTACAAAAATGGGCATGCGCTATGACGGAAGCCTGGATATGGGCAATACCGGTCTGCCGGGAGTATGGGATCCCTGGGGGAGCCAGACCAAAGGAATGGTATACGGGAATGTGATCTGGAATTGCCCCACCGGTCTGATGATCAAGGGAGATTACCATGTGATTGTGAACAACACCGTATTTAACAACTCGAAAGTGGGGATTATCATGATGAATCCTCCTCCGGATGGCGCAAATCCCAACTCCATTTGCAGGAACAATGTGGCGGATATGATCTCGGGATATCGTGGTGGCAAGTCGCCCGATGAGTATCCCATCCCGGGCGATCACAGCCACAACTGGAACGGATTTTACCAGGAAGAGAAGCTGGCCGAGATCCTGAATGATATTCAAAACCGCGATTTCCGGCCGGTCTCCGGTGAACTGCTTATTGAGAAGGGGACTGAAGATATAAACAGCAATGACCTTTTTCCTGAACATACCTATATCGACAGTGTGTATGACATAGGAGCCTACGAATACGGAGATACCATCTATCCAATTGCCGGCAGAAGAGCAACGATTTGCAGCCATCCCATACCCTTTGATGGGGGAGAATCTGCTACCGGTGATGTGATGCTGGCATGGCGTCCTGCTTTCAGGGCTTCAGGCTACAGGGTGTACGTGGGAGAGAATCGCCAGGCTGTGGCAGGTGCAGGGCTTGAAAGCTCTGAGTTCAAAGGAGAACAGGATTATAATACCTACATTCCGGGCCCCATCTACCGTGAGGAGCAACGATTCTGGAGGGTTGATGCTTTGACTGCCGGGGGTTGGGAACCAGGAGATGTCTGGTCTTTTACCGCAACTGTAAATGCCAACGGGGCTGTTGAGGATGGCACGTCAGAAGTGACATTTATTGTCAGCTCGGGGGGCGAAAAGCTTGAGGGAGCGACTGTCTCAATGGAGGGTAAATCAGTGCTGACCTCAGGTGAGGGAGAGGCGTTATTTGATTCAATTCCTAACGGGGGTCCTTACGGGTACCAGGTTGAAAAGGAGGGTTTTGAGCTCTTATCGGGAACCCTCACCCTGGATGCAGATACCACCCTTCAGATTGAGCTGACTACAATTACCGGGGTGGTTCCGCAGGAAAATCAACAGATCCGGGTATACCCGAATCCTGCTACAGATCTGATCCATATCTATTTGCCTGTAGAGACTGCGCATCTGGAGGTGATTGATATGTATGGCAGGGTGGTGGTATCGCGGGTTCTGACCTCGGCGGATGCCCCTTTGGACGTGTCTCAATGGAATGCTGGCACCTACTTGATCAGGGTATCTGACCACTCTTCGGTGATTGGAATGGAGCAGATCATGATTGTCAAATAATTGATATTTTTAAATCTTTCTTTAAGATCAATAAGAGATGAGTTTTTTCAAAAGAGAGGTGATTTTGGTATTGCTCTTTGCCCCATTGGCCCTGTTCCAGGGGTGTAATCCAGGCGCGGAGAAGGCAGTGGATATTCAGAAACCCAATTTTATTTTTATCCTGGTGGACGACCTGGGCAAAGAGTGGATCTCTGCCACAGGGGCGGACTCCATCCGGACTCCTTTCATTGATCAGTTGGCAGAATCAGGCGTTGAATTTTCCAATGCCTGGTCAATGCCCCAGTGCACGCCCAGCAGGGTGGCCCTGCTGACAGGTACATATCCATACAACAACGGATGGATCAACCATTATGATGTGCCCCGGTGGGGACATGGCGCCAGGTTTGACCCTGATAAGAACCTCACCTTTGCCAATGTGATGCGGGCAGCCGGTTACAGGACCTGTGCCGCGGGAAAATGGCAGATTAATGATTTCAGGCTGGAGCCTGAAGCCATGGTAAATGCAGGGTTTGATGCCTACTGCATGTGGACCGGTGGAGAGGGTGCCAATGAGGAGATCTCCTCAAAACGTTACTGGGATCCGTATATTCACACGAAGGAGGGAAGCAGGGTCTATCCCGGGGAGTTTGGTCCCGATATATTCGCGGAATTTATCATGCAGTTTATGCAGGAGAACAGGGAAGAGCCTATGATGATCTACTATCCCATGGTATTAACCCACGGACCGCTGGTGCATACCCCCCTGGAGCCCGACGCTTCAACAAAAATGGAGAAGCACATGGCCATGGTGCGGTATACGGACCTCATCGTTGAGCGGCTTGTGAAGGAGTTGGAGCGACTTGGTCTCAGAGAAAACACCTACCTGATTTTCACGACTGATAATGGAACCGCAGGAAGCATCATTGGAAGCCGCAACGGGATTCCTACCCGCGGCGGAAAAACCTACCTGACCGAGAACGGGGTGAATGCCCCATTTGTGGTAAATGCACCGGGGCTGATCCCTGAAGGAGTTTCCACCGATGCATTGATTGACTTTACTGATCTTTTTCCCACCCTGGCTGAACTGGCCGGAGTTGAACTGCCCGCCGGGACCCAGCTGGATGGAATCTCATTTGCACCAGTCCTTGAACATGGCAGAGAGGGAGAGGGAGAGGGAGAGGGAGAGGGAGATCGGGAGTGGATACTTGCCATGGGAAGCCTTGCCGGACGGGTAGGTAGTGATGGGATGATCAGGAATTGGCACGGTTTTCGGGACCGGGCCATTCGTGACAAACGATATAAGGTCTACGTCGATACCCTGCAGCAGATCAACAGGCTGTTTGACCTGGAGAATGATCCGCTTGAGAAAAAAAACATGGTGGACGATCCCGGTAAAAAGGAGGTGCTGGAACGGTTTGAACTGGTTGTGGGTGATCTGCCTGCCAAAGATAACCATCCTGATTATGTACGCCTTGATACCTCCTATTATGATGTGGATCCTGAATACCTGGTTAAGGGCCACCTTAAAGATTTGAAAAGAAGCAACATGTCACCACCCGTATTAAAGAAGTAGAGATGCAACACTATTCTATGAAGAAAACCGCCTTTTTTGTTGTTTGTGCATTTATACTGTACGGATGCAAAATGGACGGACAGGAGGTCAGGCCGAATATCATATTTTTCATCACCGATGACCAGCACCGCGACCAGTTTAACTACCTGCCCGAGGGGAGGAGCGAAGCTGGAGAACCACTCAATCTGACCCCGGGTATTGACCGCCTGGCTGGCGAGGGAGTGATCCTCGACCGGTGCTATGTGACCACATCGGTATGTACCCCCAGCAGGTACAGCCTGCTATCCGGCACCTATGCAAGCAGGGCCAGGAATGAGAATTTCCTGGCAGATGCAAAGCGGTACAACCAGGCCAATGTGCACTGGAATGTGGACCTTATCCCGGCAACATATAACATTGCCCAGGTGATGTCTTCAAATGGTTATTTTACAGGCGGTGTGGGAAAAAACCATGTGATCGCAGGTGAGAGCCGGCACAGGATTCCGCGGGATGCAGATCCTTCAGATCCGGAGGTGAAAAGGCAGCTGGTGGCCAACCAGGAGGCCCAGGTAGAAGCCTATAAAGCAAATGGTTTTGATTTTGCGGCCTCCATCTATAAGGGAAATCTGCCAAACTCATACCCCCTGGCGCTGGAGGATCACAACATGGACTGGATTGTGAAAGGTGCCCTTGATTTTATAGGTCTGGCCTCTGAAAGGGAGGAGCCATTTTTTCTCTATTTTGCGACAACCCTGGAGCATGGTCCGGATAAACCCGGTACCAAGTACCTTGGGAATCCCCTGGCCACACCTGTGGGTTTCCTGGATGAACCATTGGGGGTAATGCCGCAACGGGACCAGATCACAAAGCGCATTGAAACTGCAGGTCTTCCAGTTGAGAAGGCCGATGTACTATGGCTCGATGATGGAATTGGAGCGCTCTTGAAAAAGCTGGAACAAACGGGAGAACTTAATAACACAGTAATCTTTTTTATGAACGACCACGCCGTGGAGCATGGCAAGGGCTCTCTCTACCAGGGTGGGATCCACACCACCGGCTTTGTATGGGGACCAGATTACCTTGAAAGTGGAATCCGTGTGGATCAGATGGTGGCCAATATCGATTTTGTTCCCACCGTTTTCGAAATATGCGGCATTGAGAAACCCGTTGATTACCACCTGGACGGGAAGAGTTTTTATTCTCTGCTCAAAGGGGGCGGCCAGCCCATACACAAATCACTCTTCTTTGAAATTGGGGCCACCCGGGCTGTGGTGATGGATGGGTGGAAATACTTGGCATTCAGGACGCCGGAAGAGAAACTTCCCGGACTTGAGATTGATGGGAAAAGGGCCTCGCACATCAATGACCGTCCCGGCGGAAGGGGTTCCGAGCAGCCCGCCATCCGGTACTACCCCAACTACTTTGATGCCAATCAGCTCTACCACATAGCGGATGATCCCTCGGAGCGAAATAATCTTTTTGAGGAGATGAAAGGCTCTGAAAAGCTTGAAGCATTACAGGCCGAACTGAAATCATACCTTGAGGATTTGCCGGGCGGATTTGCAGAATTCACAAAATAGAATAGCCTTGTCACCTGTCAAACTGGTAAACGAACCCCATAAATGAAACCCCATAAATGAAACAGATGAAACGTGTTGTTATATCCATTTTCACAGTAGTATTATCTCTCAATTTGTCAGCCCAAAAGCCCAATGTAATACTGATATATGCGGACGATATCAGTGCGGATATGTTTTCGCCCTATAAACAGCCAGAGTCGGCCCGGACACCAAACATTGAGGGGATGGCAGAGGAGGGTATCTATTTTAAAACCTGTTTTGCACCTGCTATTTGTGGCCCATCCAGGGCTTTAATGATGACCGGAGTGTATGCCAACTATACTGGAGCCTATCGCAATGATATATGGACCAATGGTATTCGAAAGGATATCTATAGTAAATACCCAAGCTGGGCACGTATTTTAAGTGAAAATGGTTACAAAACTGCCATTGCAGGAAAATGGCATGCCGGCGCTCAAATGCCCTATGAGAAGGTGGTGGGCTTTGATGAGCACTGCCTGTGGGAATCACCAGGCAAAATTGAACATGCTACCGGGGTGGATATATATGAAGAGGGCCTGCGCCTGAAGACAGACCAGAGAGATATCAGGTACTGGCATCCTTGTCTGTTACGCAACAAGGAGTATGTGCCTGTAACCCTGGATGATTTCGGACCCGTCTGCCAATACCGGCAGACTGCTTTGCGGCGCGATGGCCTTTATCTTATACAAGTGGTACCCGGGCAATACCGGTTCCGAGCGATAAGCAATGCCCTTGTACTCCAGCGCCCACCGCGCCACTTCACAAAAATGGGAGTGGGGAAATTCGTACAGGATCGGCCGCGACATTGGCTAACTCAGGCGCGTGAAAAATCGAA
>JAAEOI010000073.1 GCA_024244665.1 Bacteroidota bacterium
GTTTTCACCCGGTCGGGATCGCTTTTGATCACTTTCCAGGGCTCCGTATCGGCCAGGTATTTATTGCCCAGGCGGGCCAGATCCATCCCTCTTTTGATGGCTTCCCTGAAACGGAAGAGTTCCAGACTCTCCTCAACGCCCCGGGCAATGTTCTGAATCTCTTCCAGCGTCGCTTTGTCCTGTTCTGTTAAGGTGGTGATTTCAGGCACTTTTCCCTCAAAATATTTATGGGTCAGGACTATGGCCCTGTTCACAAAATTGCCCAGAACGGCCACAAGTTCATTGTTATTGCGGTTTTGAAAATCCTTCCAGGTAAAATCATTGTCCTTGCTTTCTGGGGCATTTGCACAGAGCACATAACGCAATACATCCTGCTTTCCCGGAAAATCTTCCAGGTACTCATGCAGCCAAACTGCCCAGTTCCGTGAGGTGGAGATCTTATCATTTTCCAGGTTCAGGAACTCATTGGCAGGAACATTGTCGGGCAGGATGTAAGAGCCTTCTGCCTTTAGAATGGTAGGGAATACAATACAGTGAAAAACTATGTTGTCCTTGCCTATAAAATGGATCATGCGGGTCTCTTCATCCTTCCAGTACAGTTCCCAATCCGGAGTCAGTTCTTTGGTGGCCGA
>JAAEOI010000074.1 GCA_024244665.1 Bacteroidota bacterium
TGCCCCATGATCAGTTGAAGGGCTTTCAGGTTCAGGCCCTGTTTGATGTCAACAACTACAAATAATAAAACTCTGGAGAAAGATGCCAGTCATTTCTGGTATTCTTAGCTAATTTATCACAGAATGAGATGCTAACTTTTACTGGAATCTCCATTATGGCAAACCAGAAACAAAGCAAACGGGATTTGATGGGTATAAGGAATTACTATTACTTCGGATTCTTTTACCGATAAATTGACGACTTTCTTGCAGTGCAAAAACTCTATTGTTAGTGATTTTGTTAGTAAAAGAAGAAGCGGTTACATTTCAAATGAATGTAACCGCTTGATTTTCAGTGTCGGGGTAGAGAGATTATTCGACTTCGTCTCATGAGCTCGTCGTCCCTCCTCGGTTCGAACTCCCGACCCCTTGCTCCCAAAGCATAATCAATTTTAATATCTAAATACCCATCACTTTTTTCCTGACCACTGTTCGGTCATTGAAAAACACCTTCAGTATACAGATCTTTGGATATCCAGGGGGTAGTTCAATTCTGGCATGCTTTCCCGTCACGTTTGTGGAAAGCCAGACCCTCCCATTCAGATCCACCAGCTGAATTTCCTGCATCTCTTTCCCTGATTCAATCACAATATGATCTTCTGCAGGAAGAGGGTAGATTTTCAGGGCGTTCTCCTTTTTTGACCGGACTCCTGTTGCCGCATTTAATGTGACATTGATGGTCGTATCCTTCATCAGCATGAAATCACCGGAAAGTGTTTCATATCCTTCCTTCCCGACAGAATACGTATAATCTTCATTCACATCAATATCCATAAAAACGGCCAGACCCACCTGGTTTGTCTGCATGGCTTCATCATCGAGTGTTACATCAGCATTTGCAAGGGGCGTATCTGCCTCTTTTACTCTGAACTTTACACTGGCTGTGGAAGATTGAAGGCTCAGATAAACTGTCGAATCCGATCTGAGATAAATGGAAGAATCAAGCGGGAAATAACCGGGCATGGAAACAGTGTATGAATAGTTCCCGCTGTCAAGAGTGAAATAGATTTTTCCGGCATCGTTGCTCAGGTAAGCCAGTGTATCCAGTTCAATAAGCGCCCCTGACACATAGGACGGTGAGTTTGCTTCAGCAAGCACAAATGTCAGGGAATACTTCTCCGGGTCAGGATCCTGTCCAGGCGGATAGGGAATAGAATCCGTCCCCCAGGCTATCCTGCCTTCGCTTTTTCCCAGATCCAGGTAAATGGCAGCATTCTCAAACTGCCTGGTATAGATGTATCCGGACTGAACGGCGGGACCCTTAGGGGGCCCAAGGGGCATGTCATATTCTGCGAAGCGCTTCAGCCACAGCCTGTCGTCACCCATAATTGAATAGGCATTAGAGCCGTCGTGAACGAGAAAGTAGCTGTACTCCTCGGCAATGACCAGGAATAAAGAAAGATAAAAATCAAATTCAGCCTGAACCGAATCAGGCAGGACCAGGTGCCCTCCTTCTTCTCTCATATCATCACTACCCGGCAGGATATCATCCATGCCCAGGGTCAAACAGATCAGGTTCCCTTCCCGGGCCGCTGTTTGCGCTGCTTTAATGCCTTCAGCATAATAAGAGGGGTTCCCCTTAAAACCTTCCAGGTAGGAACCATCGAAATAATGCAAATTGTCCATCCCGTAATTTTCAAAGCTGGCCCTGATGACATTTGCAATATTAATTTTTGCCGGATCCATTTCAGCCTGGCACTCTTCCATCATCCTGTAAAAGGCTTCCTGAACTGCCTGTTTTTTTCCTGAACCTATCTGTGGTTCTATATAGCTGGTAGCTACTTTTGCGATGGCATCATAGAAAATCCCATCAATCTCCTCTTTATTACTCATATCCACAGCATGATCCACCCACCATCGCCGCACGCTATCATTGGACAGGTCAAAATGGGGCCTGACATCCCGATGCAAAACCAACTCACCACTACTGTCTTTCAGAAAAGGTTCGCTGATTGTATTCAGTCCGGTATCCACTGCATAGGTGTTGGGATAATGAACCAGCACATTTCTGTAATACAGGACTTTGCTTTCGGGATTAATGGCCTTTATCCCCTGTGCTGCAGCAATGGCACCTGCTTCAGAGGAACCGTAAGTGCTGGCGCCGGTAGTTTTTTCCACCGTGACAAAAGGGAAGCCTGCAAGGTATTCCAGCTCCTCCTGGTTGAATGCGGTGGATTTGCGCATATGCATATAGAGGGGCACATGATCCCAGCTGAATTCAGGATAGTGTGCAAAGCCAGAATCAGTTTCCACTTTACGCATGGAAGAACTGTACAGGGAACCTTCCACGCTCACTCCGTTCACAAAATAGTAAAGCGTATTTTCAGGAATTCGTGCACTTACCCGCTTTGCAGCGGTATCCAATTCAACCGGTATTTCAATCCACTCATAATTCTCGCAATCCCAGTCGGACGTATCTGTGGTGTAGAACAGGCTGGCTGAGATCAACTCTCCCTCGTAGCCGTAGTTTACCCTCTTCAGGTTTGCAAGGCCCTCGAAGGTGAAAGCGATGGGTCGGGAAGCTGACCCGGTAATATAATCAGCAAACTGGTAGATGGCTTCCGGATTCCATCCCGGTGAATGTCCGTGGGGCATATTATGTTCCACCCTCAGGTATTTCTCCGCATTAAGGGCCTCATAGGAACTGGTAAAACAATTCAAGGTATAGTGACAGTCATTGGTCCCATTCACAAACAATGAGGGTGCAGCTATAAGGGGGATATAGTTGGATGGATCCCATGACCGGAGATATTCTGTGCGGGCTACATCAGAAAGGTATCCCATCTGTCTGTTATACAGGGGGGAATCCTGAAGATAGCCGCAGCCGTAGACCGGGATTGCAAAGTTAAAGCGCTCATCAATTCCGGCAATCACAGAGGCCAGGATCCCTCCCCACGAAATACCGGTAATGCCAATGCGGGTGGTATCAATTTCGGGGAAGCCCCGAATCAGACTGTTGGCCAGGATCACATCTGCCACCGCATGGTAAAACCACACATCTTCGGGATTTTCTGTTTGCAGGTCTGAGAAGAATGCCGTACGGAATGGACCTGAGTAAGGATGGGTGGGCCACTTGTTGCCGGCATCCTTCAGGCCGGCCACCTGTCCCTCCAGGGCAATTGAAATGGCTGCATAACCACGGTCGGTCCACTTCTTTACCCAGTCCGGAAAAACCGTACCCCCTCCCCCATGCACAAGGACAACTGCAGGCACTTTGCTACCTGCCGGTATATTCTCCGGCAATCCATACCAGCAAAATACTTTTGTTGAATCGCCATGGTAAGGTAAAGCATCAAAGAACAGGCCCTGAAGATGGTCATAGGTCCTGTATCCGTCATATTCCGAAGTAAACTCAAATTCAGGGACTTCAAATACTCCGGCCGTCTCCAGTTTCTGAATAATCTCCTGGGGACCACTGGTTTGACTGCCCGTTTGCCCCATTGTCAAAATGCATGTGGTGCATATTGACACAAAGGCCAGCATTTTATTTTGATTCATAAGGCTAAATCTTCAGCTTTCATTTTTCACTTTATTCAAATTGCAACGCATCCACAGGATTCTTCCTGGAAGCACGATATGTTTGTACAATTGTCGTCAGGATGGCCACCAGCAATACCATTAAAGATGCCAGGACAAAAATCCACCAGGCCAGGTCAATCCTAAAGGAGAAATGATCCAGCCAGCTTCTGGATATCCGCCAGGATAAAGGAATCCCTATGAAAGATGCCAGCAACACCATAACCAGGGTTTCTCTCTGCAGCAGCCTGAGAACAAGATATGAACTGGAACCAAAGGCTTTCCGGATCCCAATCTCTTTGGTCCGTTTCAGAATATTGTACCTGGAAAGCCCCAGTAATCCAAGGCAGGAAGCGGCCAGGGCCAGTAAGGCTGCAATCAAAAATGAGGAAGCCATGCTGCTGTCAGATTTATACTGTTCGCGGAAGGATTCGTCCATGAATGCATGGAGGAAGCGTTCACCCGGGTAGACCTTACTCCAGATTTCATCAATATGAGCCAGTGTCTCCTGGCTGCCTGGATTCAGTCTGAAGGAATAATAACCCACCGCAGCACGCCAGCGAAGGCTTTTAAAAAACACCAGTGGAATCAATTTGTCCTTCAGGGAGAAGTGGTGATAATTCTCCACCACCCCTACGATCTCCCAGGTGTTGCCACCCGAGCGGATCACCTGCCCAAGAGCCTCCACCGGCACTTCAAATCCAAGCTCCTCTGCAGCTTTCCGGTTCAGAATAGCCTCATTCACCTCATAATTTTCATTTTCACGAAATCCCCGCCCACCCAGCAAAAGGATGCCATAGAGATCGAAGTAATATGCGTCCACATTGACCGGTTCAATAAAAGCTTCAGATTCCTGTCCATCAGAAGAAGAGCTCATATCAAACCCGGAGAAATGAATGGGCCGGCCGGGTACAGAGGAGGAAACACAGAAAGCGTTTACTCCGGGAAGGGCAGCCATCTCGTTCCTGAACAACTCCAGTTTTTGCGGTATATCGGGTCGTTGATTCATGGTCATGGGTGAAAATGAATAAACGATGTTTTTGTCATCGAAGCCCAGCTCCTTTTTCCTGGTGAAATTCATCTGCAGGGAGATCACCATGGTGCAGGCAATCAACACCACTCCTGATATAAACTGAATCACCACCATGATCCTGCGGTAGCCCGATCCCCTTCGCTTCACCATCAACTCTCCCTTCAAATGGCCCATAATCCTGCCCGGGTTATAGGTACTCACAGATATTAGAACAGAGAACAAAGCAGTAATGCAGCCCAGGAGCAGCAAGAGGATCAGCAGCCCGGGGGCAAATTCAAATTCCGGACTGAAATGTGCGCTTAGCATCATGGCCACGGCAGATAGTGTGGCCCCCAGCAGTCCTAATGCAAAAGCCTGTTTGAAGATATCCTGGGTAATTCTCCTATGCCCTGCACCATGGATCATTCGAATGGCAATCATCCGGATCCTTTCTATGAAGACCACTGCATAAAGATTAATAAAATTGATCCAGCTGATAAGCAATACCACTGTCCCGATAAGCAGCAACATATATACCTGGAACAGACTGCTGTTTTCTTTTATTTCATCGGGGTAGTCGGAATGCAAATGGATCTTTTCAAGGGGCTGAATATCGGGTATTATTTTCGTGCTCTTTAAACGATCGGGTAAGTTAACACTCCCAATCAGCTCCATGGTTTTCTTCTGAAGCAGACCCATATCTGTACCTTCCCTGACCAGGATGTAGTTATAGCTTCTGGAATTACTCCATGAACTCCTGTGGTACGGACCCGGGTCCACATAGGTGAATTCCTCGTTATCCACCAGTTGCCCGGTGGTGTTATCAAAGTTTCGCATGTAGTAGATCAGGCTGGCCCGTGACATGAGGACATCAAAATGCAAATGGCTTTTTGCAGGGATATCTTCAAAGACTGTGCTGATATAGAAGATCCATCCCTCATTCAGTCTAAGCTCCTTACCCAGGCAATCAATGCTTCCATATAGTTTCCTGGCCAGGGATGCCGAGATGGCCATGGAATGAATGTCCGGGAACAGCTCCTCACTCTCCCTTGCCAGGATTTCCCTTGGAAGCACCTTAAAAAGGTTGGAGTCTGCGTAGAACATCCTTACATCCTGAATCTGCTGCTCTCCCACAAATACGGTGATTACATCAGGCATCAGGCGTGTCATAGCCGTCACTTCAGGGAATTCTTCATTCATCATCCCCGGGATTCCCCTGTAACTTTTTGCGCTCCTGAAGCTAAGCTGACCATCCTGGTATTGTTCCATGGAGACCCTGCAGAGTCGATCCCCGGTATTCCAGGACTGATCGTAGCCCAAATCCTTCATCGACAGGGACAGAAGGGTCAAAAAGACAGAAAAACCTATCACAAGGCTGATGACCTGAATAGTCTTGAAGAAAAGATGAGATCTGATTTGCCTCAAAAACCTTTGTATAGGTGAGCGCATAAAAAGTCAGTAACGTTATCAAGGGTAAAAATAATCCTCAGCTTATAATTTTTATTGCTTAAATAAAGCAACTGTTTGTTCTTTACGATCAAATACCTGCTATTCATCTTTTCTTTTTCCAATATTGGATGTAATTTGCCTTAAAATATCCCGACATGATTCGTACACTTATTGCTTCCGTAATTATTATTATCCTGGTAAAGCCA
Organism: Bacteroidota bacterium; assembly: GCA_024244665.1. The sequence continues at coordinate 6,223 of JAAEOI010000074.1, forward strand.
GGCCATGGACAGGATATCTATTATTACGGGGCAAATAACAGGCCTGTTGTTGCAGAAGAAGAGGCTGTAATGCTTAAGAGACTGAACCAAAAATCTGAGAATAAATATGTTCTTGAGACCCGGATCAAAAGGAATAATGCCTGGAAGGAGGAAGATCGTCAGAAGATCAGAATTGACAAGGATGGTAGGCTGCGGATCAGCACGAGCGGTGAGCGATTCTTCCCAAAAATAGTTTTCAGGGAGATCACAAGTTTGGAACCCGGACTCTATTCCTTTGAGGAGACAGCCAAAGGGCAAAAAACCCGTACCGGCACCTCAACAAAATACCTGCCGCTCCTGCTCGAAGGCAAGGTCACCGAGTATCATCCAAACGGAAATCAGAAATCCGTTTCCCTGTTTCAGAACAACCAGCTGATATCCAACCAGAACTGGATGCCTGACGGAAATCCGTATATTGACTCCATCTTCTTTTCAACCGATAAGGAGCCTGTATTCCAGCCAGGTGTGGCATACTTCAATAGCAGCCTCATCAAGCAAATCGCGAAATCAGGTATCAACCTGGAGGAGTATGATGACGAGATCGTCATCGGATGGGTAGTGATGGAAACAGGTGTTATGAATGGAGTCATCCCGCTGAAAGGAAAATCACAACATCTGAACAAGATACTGGCTGATATCATTGCAGGGATCCCCGGGGAGTGGGAACCGGCAATTCTGGATGGGAAACCGGTTCGCTATTTTATGTCCATCCCCCTGAATATTTCACACAACCATGCAAACTTCCAGGACATAGAATTTTCCCAGGGTATGCTTCATTATAACAGGTACTGATCCAATGAAGCAGTTGCCGGAGTATTCCGGGCATCATTCCGGGCATCCTCAAATTTTGACCGCATCTCAGCCAATATATCTTTAAAACCGGCATCTGTGGCCAGGTTGTTGTGCTCTTCCGGATCGTTCTGGTGATCGTAAAGCTCCTCCATTCCCTCCACCGCATTTTCCCCCCAGCGGGTATACCTCCACCGTTCAGTTCTAAGGCTGGCAGCTCTGCCCCCGTTGGTGACCGTATAGGCGAAAGATTCTCTTCGGATAATAGCGGAGCCAACAACCGTTGCAGCCAGGCTCTCACCCTGTAATATTGCCGGTTGCTTCTCCAAAAGACCACACAATTCGGTCAGTGTGGGATAGAGGTCGATCAATTGCGTAATGGAATTATTGCTGGTTCCGTGTACCGCCTCATATCCCGGGTGTGCAATGATCATGGGGATTCTAACACTCCCTTCCCAAAGGCTCACCTTCGACCAGCAGTCGTGCTCCCCAAGGTTGTAGCCATGATCGGAGACAAAAACAACGATGGTTTCATCCCGGATCCCCAGGCGGTCCAATGCACCCAGAATACGCCCCACCTGTTGATCCATAAACCGGACACTGGCCATGTAGGCAGAGATAGTCTGGCGCTTCTGAAGCTCGTCCATCTCCCATATCTTCATGTTCTGACGAAATAGTGCCTTTGAGGGGACATTTTCCTTCACAACCACCGGAGGAAGGACAATCTCTTCTTCTGGATATGGGGTGAAACAGCTTTCAGGTGCAATAAAGGGAACATGGGGCCGGACCATTCCCACAGCCAGGAAAAAGGGGGCATCGGCTTTATGTTTTATCTTGTTCCGGGCATTATCGGGGATGGATCCTGCACGGGACTCAAGAATGGCGATGGCCTGACTGGCCGCAAGATAATCTGCCTGTGTGCAATCAAGTTCATCAGGTAATATCATCCGGGAAAAATTTGAGCCATAATGTGTGTTTCCCGGTGAGAGTAGTTCCAGCTTTCCCTGGCTTGAAGTCTCAGGGGCCAGCACGTTGTATGCATAATCCCATGAATCGGGATCGTCTCCTCCAGGATCACCCCGCTCAATTCCTCCCGGAACGCCCATGTGAAAAATCTTCGAAACCCTGGCTGTATAATAACCCTGCTCTCTGAAAAAACCGGCCACCGAGGGATGATTAGAAAGAGAAGGGTTTTCCACCCGGTAGCTTCCGGGCCTGTCATTGTTTCTTAAAACTCCGGAGGTTTCCGGGTACAATCCACTCATCATCGAGGCCCGGGAGGGACCACAAACCGGGTACTGGCAATAGGTCCTGGTAAACCTGATGCCTTCGGATGCCAGTCGGTCAAGGTGCGGGGTGTGCCGGTCAATCTCCATATAGGGACCAATCCGGGTATTCAGGTCATCGGAGATGATCAGCAGGACATTGGGTTGTTTTGCCTCAAGGAGCGAGGAACCCAGCGCAAAAAGCAATAAAGTAATGATTATCTGACTTTTGGGGAAAGTTTTCATGTGTTAAATGTATTTATCACTTCCCGGAGCTTTGTCATACTCTGACTGAAGCAGCTTTCTTACTTCCAATTCATTTGATATTATCTCAGCTCTTGTGGGAGTACAAGATATGAATTTACTCAAATTTCAACTCTTCAATACTTCCCTAATATTGATTATATTTGGGGCCTAAAACCTCCGAATGAAAACTTTCACTCCCTATCATCTGATCTGCCTGGCGGGCATGATCATCATCTCAGCTTGCTCCTCCCCTTTGGAAAAACCCAACATCGTATTTATCCTGGCCGATGATATGGGCCACTCCGACCTGGGCTGCTACGGCGCAGAGATCATTGAAACGCCCCACATTGATGGGCTGGCGGCAGAGGGACTCCGCTTTACAAATTTCTACAACACCGGCCGCTGCTGGCCCACCCGCACCAGCCTGCTTTCCGGCTACTACCCTCACCAGGTACTTTCCGATGAGATACCGGGGGTGGACTATGAGAGTGGGAATTTCAGTCCGGTCAACGAAACCTGGCTCCCGGCTCTTCTTAAGGAACAGGGATACAGTTGTTACCATTCAGGCAAATGGCACCTTTTCCGAAGATTCCCGGAGCGTCGTGTGATGAGCCAGGCAGAGGTGGGCTTCGATCGCTCCTACAGAACCCAAGATGGCAGGCACCTAAGGCCCCGCCTACTGTTGGAAGACAGTGACACCATCCCCCTGCCCTCCCCCGAAGATGAGTATGAAGCCTCAAAGGCGATTGTAGATCATGCCATCAAATACCTGGAGGAGCACAAAGAGAAGAGGGGCAGTGAGCCCTTTTTTGAATATATCGCCTTCATTGCCCCCCACTTCCCCTTGCAGGCTCTTCAAGAGGACATTGACATCTACAGGGAAAAATTCCTTCTGGGCTGGGATGAAATCCGGATCTACCGTGCTGAAAACAGAGAGGTATTAGGCTTTGATACCCATGATGTGTATGACCTGGAACCGGAGCGTTATGCGCCATGGAACCTGAGTCCTGAAGAGTTGGTGACCCAGATCGATCCGGAAGAGATGGGACGGGCTGTTCCCTGGGCGGATTTAAGCAGGGATCAGCAAGAGTTCCAGGCCACAAAGATGGCTATCCATGCGGCCATGATCACACGAATGGACCATGAGGTGGGCCGTTATGTAGATGCACTGAAGGAGATGGGCTACCTGGAGAACACGATCATCCTTTTCTGCTCCGACAATGGGGCCAGTACCGAGATGATGAACCGGGCTGATAAGCATACCATCGGGTCTGTCCCCGGCTCGGCCGACTCATACATCTGCCTGGGCCCGGGATGGTCCACCGCAGCCAATACACCTTTCAGACTGCACAAAACCTGGCTGCACGAAGGAGGGATTGCAACACCCCTGGTTGTACACTGGCCCACTGGCATTAAAGATGCCGGTAGTTTCAGGTCCATACCTGGCCACATCACCGATATCGCCCCCACCCTGCTGGAACTTGCAGGAGGAGATCCTGCCGTGCTCAATGGCCGCCATGAGGCTCCCGGGATCAGCCTGTTGCCCTTCTTCAGAAAAGAGATTCAGATCGACAGGCCGCCTATCTTCTTCCATCACCAGCAGAAGAGTGCACTCAGGCATGGTGACTGGAAAATCACCACCATTGAAGAGGGCGGTGAATGGGAGCTCTATGACCTCTCAACAGACCGTGGCGAGACCCGAAACCTGGCCGGAGAAAATCCAGAAAAACTGGAGGAGCTGATATCACTGTGGGAAGAGCGCAGGAATTCAATTGTCAGCCAGATATCACTCTCCGGCGACAATCCCTGACCTGGTTAGCTATCGCATGGCTAATACTTCAAGGAGTTTTGAACTGATTTTATGCGTCTCCTCAGGTGAATAATTCACATCTCCCTCTACTTCTGAAGGTTCCCGGCACTGCCATAATGCACCTATGTGCGATATAGAGAACACTATTATTAACAGCGGCTTCAGAAAATTGATCAAATAACGTAACTGTTTACCAGGTGCATATTACCCTGTAATGAAATTGTGTCCTTCGAAAGTAGTGCATAATTCGGAGAAAAGATTTCGGAAGCTGTCTCAGGAGGTTTATCCCCTTATATTTTCCTGGGGGATAATTTTTCCTGATGGATACATTTTCGTAAGGGATATGTTTTCCTGAGGGATGCATTTTCGTAAGGGATATGTTTTCCTGAGGGATGCATTTTCCTGAGGGATGCATTTTCGTAACATGCTCAATTGCTGCGCAATAAATGCCCATGTATGGTTAACTGAAATCACCTCTGATTACCGGAGATATTGATGACCAACAGTACTATCCGTAGAGCGGGCCGTACGCTTCACAAGCCCGGTAATCAGAACCCTCCTTGTCCATGCCAAAGGCCGACCATGAACTGGGTCTGAAAATCTGCTCTTCGGGTACATTGTGCATGCATACCGGAATCCTGAGCATGGCCGCCATAGCCATCAGTTGCGATCCGAGATGTCCGTATGAGAAAGCCCCATGATTGGCTCCCCAGTTGGCCATCACCGAATAAACATCCTTGAAGTTTCCTTCACCTGTCAGCGTTGGGACAAACCAGGTGGTGGGCCAGGTGGGATTGGTCCGGTCGGTCAGGGTGTGGTGCACCTCATCGGGCAGCTCAATGGTGTACCCCTCGGCAATTTGCAGTGCCGGACCGAGTCCTTTGATGATGTTTATACGGCTCATGGTAATGGGCATCCCTCCTTTTGTGTCGAAGTTGGAGGAGAATCCGCCACCACGAAAATACTCAGTTATGGCGGCTCCCCAGGTCGTTGTATCCAGGCATTTCCGGGCCTCATCGGTGGTAATGTCATACCACGGTTTCATGGCCGGTTTGCCATCGATGGTCTGCTCGCCGGATCCATCCAATGCGGATGGCCCTGAGTTAATCAGATGAATAAAACCATCTTTTGCCTCGCCAGTGAGTTCAAAGCCAGTCACCCTCTTTACTGCCTCCGGACTCCAGTAGGTACGTACATCACTGAAAACCTGTGCAGCCCCGGTGAGCAGATGGCCAAACAGCATGGCCACTCCATTCAGGCTGTCATTCTCGGTGGCCAGCATATAGGGCTGACGGATGCCGTTCCAGTCGAAGGATGAACAGAGCATGGCCTCCATGAAGTCGCCATTGGGAAAGTGGTCGGTCCACTGTCGCTGACCCTGAAAACCAGCAGCAATGGCATTGTGTCCCTGTGCCTCTTCGCCAAAACCCAACTCCTTAAGTTTCGGGTTGCCCACCATCAGATCGCGTCCAATCAGCGCCATCTTGGCCACAAATTCCCACTCCTCAGCTTTCTTCTCAGCCGATTTCTGTACTTCCGGCGGATTATAATCCTTGCCCTCTTTACAACTCTTTTTGATCCAATCCATGGCCAGGGTCAGCTCCTCCGGATCGAAGATTCCCTCCTCAATACGCCGGGTAAACTCAGACATATCCACATACTCACAACGCATTCCCAGGAACTCTTCAAAGAAATCAGCATCAATTATCGATCCTGCTATACCCATGGATACACTACCCATGGAGAGGTAGGATTTCCCTTTCATGGTGGCTACGGCCAGACCAGCTTTCACAAAGGTGAGAATCTTAACCCTCACATCTTCAGGAATCTCAGTGTCGTCCGAATCCTGAACATCCTTTCCATAGATCCCAAATGCTGGTAATCCTTTCTGGTTGTGCCCGGCAAGTGCCGCTGCCAGGTAGACAGCACCCGGTCGTTCGGTCCCGTTAAAACCCCAGATGGCTTTGGGCAGGAGCGGATCCATATCGATGGTCTCGCTGCCATAACACCAGCAGGGAGTAACAGTGAGACTCACACCTACTCCCTCACGGGCAAACTTATCCGCTGTAGCTGCAGCCTCTGCCACTCCGCCAATGCAGCTATCAGCGATAACACACTCAACTTTCGATCCATCCGGGTTCTTCAGGCTGGACTCAATCAGTGCAACAGCTCTTTTCGCCATATTCATGGTTTGATCTTCAAGCGACTCCCTGACACCGTTCAACCTTCCATCAATGGTGGGTCTGATTCCCACTTTCGGGGTGGTTCCGATCAATCTGTTTCTACTCATAATATTTTCGTTATTTATGATTGTTTTAGTTTCATATAAAGCTCATATCTCTCTGCTGTGTTGGAAGACTCCTCTCCCGGGAGGAAAGATTTCAGCGGACTGCACTGTTTAACCAATCTCCTGCCCTCTTCCAAATCCCTGATCCGGCCCATGGCAATAGCCTGAATGATGATATTTCCCAGTGTAGCCCCTTCCACCGGACCAGAGACCACCTTGCGACGACAAATGGTGGCAATGCGCTGGTTCAGGTAGTCAGACTGGCTACCCCCTCCCACCAGGTGCAGTACCTCAATGGGTCTGCCAGAGAGTTGTTCCAGCCTTTCAACATGGTACCTGAAGGAGAAACAGAGGCTGTCGTATGCACAAAGAAGGTATCCTCCAAAATTATCCGGAGCAGATTGACCGGTTTTTGAAAAATAGTGGTCAAATGCCTCCTTCATATCCTCCGGGTTATAGAAACCCGGATCGTCGGGATCAATAACATGCATGATGGTTCCACCTTCCCTTGTCATAGCCTCCATCTCCGAGAAGGAGGTGTTTTCGGGCAGATGCTTCTTCAATCCCTGTAGCAGCCAGAGACCCACAATATTTTTCAGCGAGCGATAGGTATTGCCATACCCCCTCTCGTTAGTAATACCCAGTTTCAATGCCTCATCGCTGATCAGGGGTGTCTCCGATTCAATCCCTACAATGCACCAGGTCCCTGCCGATATATAGGCGTAGTTGGGATCTTCAACCGGAATTGCAGCAACAACACAGGCTGTATCGTGCCCGCAAACAGCTATACTCTCCATACCAGTGCCCTCAGCTTCAGGAATCACAACCGGTCCAAGCAGGCTTCCCGGAGCAATTACATCTCCCAGCACTCCCTCTGCAAGATTCAGACTATCAAGTATTTTCGGAACCCAGCGATCTCCTCCTACTTCCAACATTTGTGAGGTGGAAGCGATGGTCAGTTCGTTGTGTAGTTTTCCTGAAAGCAGGTAGTTGATATAACTCGGAATAAAAAGTATTCTGGATGTTATAGTGAGCAGGGGTGACTCCTTCAGGGCCAGTAACTGAAACAAAGTATTAAAAATATAGAAATTGATCCCGGAGCGCTGAAAGGTCTCCAGTTCCGGCATCATCGATTTCCACTGCTCCATCATACCCTCAGTCCGACTATCTCTGTATGCAACGGGCGTCTCCAACAATTCTCCCTGGTCGTTAAGATGTACAAAATCTACACCCCATGAATCGACTCCTATGCTTATGGGTGTTTCATTAGAAAGTTTAACGGCTTTAGCAATCCCTTTCCTGATCTCACTGGTAATCTGCTCCATATCCCACCGGTCGTGACCATCGATTTCCACAATCTGGTTGGTGATCCGGTGGACCTCTCCAAAGGATATACCCTCCTTATCGATCACACCCAGCATAACCCGGATGCTCCCGGCTCCCATATCAACTGCAATACATTTGAAATCTTCTTTTTGAATCTCCATGGTTTTCCTTTCAGATCTTGTGCAAGATAGATAAGACAGATCTTGTGCAAGATAGATAAGAAAGAGGTGCCGATAAATGTAAAAAACCTTTAGATTTGTGTACAAAACAAACATTTCACTGATGTTCAGGTTCCAGGAAATCCCCCCGAAAGGTGACCCGTCAGGCAGGGTACAGGAGTTTGAAGAAGTTCTTCCAAGGCTGCTCTGCTGCAGGTACTGGTGGATGGCTGAATGGAAAAGCCAACAGATGTCCTTTCCCTACTGGAGATTGTATTGGAATCGTTCAGGGCGTGCGTGGGTTGTGTACAATAGGACAATTTACCTCGAGCCTGGAAAGATCGTCCTGATCCCTCCCAACACCCCCTTTGCCACCGGAATCGATGAATCAGGCGTAGATCAGGATCAACCCTACTCCCTCAGGGGAGGTCGTGTAGAGAACAGGGAGATGGAAGCCGAACTCACAGCCAGGGGAACTGTGCTGCACATGTTCATCCATTTTACCCTGGGTTATCCTTTCGATACCATCTCACCCGACATTTTCGTTTTTGACGTCACACCTTTCCAGGAGGAACATATCGCTTCCATTACCAGACAGCTTTTGGCCGGACAGGTGAAATTTGATCAAAACGGTAGCCTGGAACTCTACTCCCTGCTATTCTCCCTGCTCCACCGCCTTCCAACCAGTTCATGGAGCAACCGGAAGCTTGATCAACGGATCATCACCGGCATCCGCCATATGGAGAAGCATCTCAGGGAGAGTGAAATCTCAAACCAGGACCTGGCAAACGTGGGGGGTATGTCAGTAAATGCATGGGCCAGACTCTTCAAGGAACAAACCGGGTACTCTCCGAGAAAATACCTGGTGAGAATGCGGATTGAAAAGGCATGTAACCTTCTACATCACAGCGATCTGACCATTGAGCAGGTAGCATCGGACTGCGGGTTCTCGGACCGCTACTACTTCACCCGGATTTTTAGTCAAACCATGAATGTATCACCCGGCGTATACAGAAAAAGTAGTAGTCTGTTGAAGTAATCACTCCCCGAAAGCCTCTTTTTTCCTATCTTTTGAGGTGTAATCCAAGATGAAAGCAAGCCAGTACAGATGATTTACAGGATCATAACTCTGCTGACCATTATTTCCATGTCGACCCCCTCCTCCTTTTCGCAGCGAATTGAGGCATCCGGAAGGGTATTGGATAAAGAATCTGGAGAGGGGGTTCCTTATGTCACCATCTATGTGAACGGCACAACCATTGGCACCACGAGCGATTTAGATGGCTATTTCAGAATTGAGAAAAACAACATTCCGTGTGAACTGGTCTTGTCTCATGTGAGTTATGAGCTTCAGCGCCACAAAATTAGTGATACAACCCAACTCTCCGGATTGCATTTTGAGCTCTCCAGAAGAATCCTTGTCATTGGAGAAGTTACTGTGGTTGGTCAGGGTGCCAGGGAAGAGTACCTTTCCCTGTTCAAGATCTGGTTTCTGGGCCCTGACCATAAGAAGAGAGGTTCGGTTATTCTGAACGATAGCGCAATACACTTCATTTCTCTGGAAGGGGATCAGTTCGAAGCCTATGCCAGTCAACCCCTGGTCATCGAACTCCCGGAGACCGGATACCGGCTTAAAATGGATCTTGTTCATTTCAAATTGTTTGAGGATGAAGCACTCAAGGCTTATCACTGTTCCATCCGTGGCTACTTCTTTTTCGAAGAGATGGCTGCAAAATCAAGGAGGCATCAGAGAAGCGTTGCAAGGAAGCGGATCAAAACCTACTATAACTCCAGACTCCATTTTTGCAGGTCACTATATGAGAACAAGCTCCTGGAGAATGGATACCGGTTTGAGCGGATCTGTTATGATCCTGTCGAGGATAGCCTGTCCCGGTTCATTCATCGGGACTATACCCGGGGATACCCGGGATCAGGATCAGACAACACCCATTTAATCCTGACCGATTTTCCCTGCCCGGCATTCAGGGTGATCTACTATTTCAGGGGCAGCAACAAACCGGTCGATCTTACTAACCTGAAAGCTCAGCCATCAGACGCAGCCTTTTCAGTCCTGCGATTCCTGAATGATACCATCCGGATTGAAGCAACCGGATGGATACCCGAAAACTCAATTCTTTTTGGCGGGGCTATCGGGGACAAAAGGGTGGCATGGATGCTCCCGGAGGATTACATTCCCTCCATGCAATAGGAGGTTGAAAACCTGCAAATCGAGCAATTAGAAAGATTCATTTCAAATCTAACCTCCTGAGAAACCGATTCGGGAATCAGAAGAAATTTACGTATCATTGACCTCTATTTCACTATACTAACATTACATTCTACTACCCATGACCGAAACCAAACCAAGGATTGTCGAACGCAAATACCTCCTTCCTTTTATCCTGGTCACTAGCCTTTTTGCCCTCTGGGGCTTTGCCAATGACATTACCAACCCCATGGTGGCTGCATTCAAATCCATCATGGAAATATCCAATGCCAAAGCCTCCCTCATTCAACTGGCATTTTACGGTGGTTATGCTACCATGGCCATCCCTGCAGCGCTATTTGTAAGACGATACGACTATAAAAAAGGGATTCTACTCGGACTGGCACTATACGCCACCGGGGCACTGCTGTTCTGGCCTGCAGCTCGATTCGAGGCATTCGGATTTTTCCTGGTCTCCCTCTATGTGCTCACCTTCGGTCTGGCATTCCTGGAAACCACTGCCAATCCCTTTATCCTTTCTCTGGGGAGTGAAAAAAATGCCACCCAGCGGCTCAATCTGGCCCAATCCTTTAACCCCATGGGTTCACTCCTGGGCATGTTTGTTGCATCCAGAATTATCCTAGCAGCGCTGGAATCAGAAAAACGAAATGCAGCCGGTGAACTGATCTTCCCCGCCCTGGATGAAGCCACAAAAGCTGCCATCCGGACAAATGACCTGATGATTATTCGAAACCCCTATGTGATCCTGGGGCTGGTGGTAATCGTGATGTTTGTGATCATCGCCATGGTTAAAATGCCACACACCGGACATTCCGAACAGTCCAGTGTTAAAGCATCTTTCGGTCGACTGGTAAAAAACAAGATCTATCGGGAGGGTGTAGTGGCCCAGATTTTTTATGTGGCGGCACAGATCATGTGCTGGACATTTGTGATACAGTATGCAGAGCGATTGGGTATTCCAAAAGCAACTGCCCAACTCTATAACATCGGTGCGATGAGCGTGTTTCTCGTTAGCAGATTTATCAGCACGGCATTGATGAGATATGTGAACTCAAGACGTCTTCTGATGATCTTTGCCATGGGCGGAATGATTACGATGCTCGGGACTATCTTCATCGATGGGATGGGTGGACTCTACTGCCTGCTGGCCACTTCAGCCTTTATGTCGTTAATGTTCCCGACCATTTATGGGATCGCCCTAAACGGAATTGGCGAGGATGCCAGCCTGGGAGCAGCCGGACTGGTGATGGCCATCGTAGGTGGTGCACTGATGCCTCCCATTCAGGGTGCCATCATCGACCTGGGACAGGTTGGACCACTGCCCGCTGTGAACTTCTCATTTATATTGCCGTTTTTCAGTTTCATTGTTATAGCCATATATGGAAGACGCTCCTATCTGGCATTGAAACAATAACCGTCTTTTCCATGAAAAAGGCCACCCCTGAAAAACCCATTTACTTCTGTTGGCCGCATTGATGGGTGTAACAATCTATAATCAGGGCGGTAACCTCCAGCGCTCTGAAAGACCTATTTACTTCTGGTGGCAGCATTGATGGGTGTAACAATCTATCGGGAGAATCCAGCGGGGTACGCTCCAGGGGTACGCTCTACGGGTACGCTCCAGAGGTACGCTCCAGGGCAGATGTCAACACTGATGACGAAAAAATCAAAACAGACATTTACTATCTACTTATTAACTATACAGGTGTTGTTTCGGATATTAAATATCTATGGATAGATAATTAATATCCGCTTATTTACCCCA
>JAAEOI010000075.1 GCA_024244665.1 Bacteroidota bacterium
AAGACAGTACTCAGTACTCAGTACTCAGTACTCAGTACTCAGTGCACAGTGGACAGTGCTCAGTGCACAGAAGAATAGAAATTGAATATTATAAAGAGAGATAAAAATGACAGATCCGATTGCAGATTATCTGACCCGAATACGAAACGCCGTTATGGCCAATCACAAAGTGGTAGAAATCCCTGCGTCTAACATCAAGAAGGACATGACCCGCATCCTCTTCGAGAAGGGGTACATCCTGAACTACAAATTTGAAGAGGAAGGTCCTCAGGGGAGCATTAAGATCGCCCTGAAGTACCATCCCGAAACCAAGATGTCGTCAATCAAGTCGCTTCAGCGCATCAGTAAGCCCGGTTTGAGGAAGTATGTGGACAAGGACCACCTTCCAAGGGTACTGAACGGACTTGGTGTAGCACTGATTTCCACCTCACAGGGTGTGATGACCGATAAGGAGGCCCGGGGCTTTAACATTGGTGGTGAGGTTTTATGTTATGTATATTAATTGATTAAGGAGAATAACTCATGTCAAGGATAGGAATTTTACCCGTCATTATGCCAGCTGGTGTTACCATTGAGGTGGATAAGGACAACCTGGTGACTGTTAAAGGCCCAAAGGGAGAACTGACTCAGCAGATTGGTAAGGCCATTACCGTGAAGGTTGAAGAGAACGAGATCAACATATCAAGGTCGACCGAGGAGAAGACAGACAAAGCTGCTCACGGACTCTACCGCTCGCTGATTAATAACATGGTGACAGGTGTCTCTGTAGGTTATACCATCCAGCAGGAGCTGGTGGGTGTTGGATACCGTGCTGATGTTAAGAATGGTGATACACTTGAACTCGCCCTGGGCTACTCACACGACATCTTTCTGAAGATGCCCGCAGAGGTTAAGGTTGAGGCCAAGACCGAGCGTCGTCAGAATCCGATAATCACACTGACCAGCATCGACAAGCAGCTGATCGGACAGGTAGCCGCCAAAATCCGCTCACTACGTCCGCCGGAGCCCTATAAAGGTAAAGGTATCAAGTATGTTGGTGAGCATTTACGCCGGAAAGCTGGTAAAGCTGCTTCCGTATAACAGTACTCAGTATACAGTACTCAGTACTCAGAATACAGTACTCAGTGCTCAGGAAAAAAAGAAGGTAAAAAAGATAAATAAGTAATAAGATGGCTTTAACGAAAGCAGACAGAAGACAGAGAATCAAGTACAGGATCCGCAAAAGGCTGTCCGGAAGCGGAGACCGTCCCAGGATGACTGTATTCAGGAGCAACAAGCAGATCTATGTGCAGCTGGTTGATGACCTCACCGGCAAGACCCTCGGAGCAGCCTCATCCAAAGAGAAGGAGATTGCATCCCAGAAGGTAAACAAGATCGAGCAGGCCAAACTGGTTGGCAAGCGGATTGCCGAGGTTGCCAAAGAGAAAGGAATTGAAACAGTCGTATTCGACAGAAACGGCTATCTGTATCATGGCAGGGTGAAGAATTTAGCTGATGCTGCCAGGAAAAGCGGACTTAAATTATAAAGAAAGATATGTCTACAGGTATCAGAAAAGTTAAGACGAGTGACCTCGAGTTAAAGGACCGCCTGGTAAGCATCCAGCGTGTAACAAAGGTTACCAAAGGGGGACGTACCTTCAGCTTCTCAGCCATTGTTGTGGTTGGAAATGAAGATGGCATTGTTGGACACGGACTGGGTAAGGCCAACGAAGTAACCACAGCCATCGCCAAAGGAGTAGAAGATGCCAAAAAGAACCTGATCAAGGTACCCATTCACAAAGGAACCATTCCCCACGAGCAGTACGGAAAGTACGGTGGAGCAAAGGTATTCATCAAGCCCGCATCCGGTGGTACTGGAGTAAAGGCCGGAGGTGCGATGCGTGCTGTACTTGAGAGTGTTGGTGTGAAGGATGTACTTGCCAAGAGTAAGGGTTCGTCCAATCCCCACAACCTTGTGAAGGCCACATTCGATGCCCTTCTCGAGCTGAGGGATGCCAATGCTGTTGCTCAGCAAAGGATGGTTTCTCTGAACAAAGTATTTAACGGATAATTCAACATACAATGGGAAAAATTAAAGTCACCCAGGTAAGAAGTGCCATTGGGAGGACAGCAAGGCAGAAGCGTACACTGGTGGCATTGGGAATCAGGAAACTTCATCAAACCATCGAGGTGGAAGGCACACCTCAGATTCTTGGAATGGTTGCCAAGGTGTCACACCTGGTTACAGTAGAGGAAGTATAGCAGTACTCACTCAGTACTCAGGAAAAAAGAAGTTAAGAAGTAAAAAATATATACAATGGAATTAAGCAACTTAAAACCCGCAAAAGGTTCGACCAAGGGAAGGAAAAGGATCGGTCGCGGACAGGGCTCCGGTACCGGAGGTACTGCCACGAAGGGGCACAAAGGACAGAAGTCCCGTTCCGGTTACTCCAGAAAGACCGGATTCGAAGGCGGACAGATGCCTCTGCAGCGCAGGGTGCCTAAGTTTGGCTTTAAGAATATCAACCGCAAAGAGTACAAGGGTGTTAACATCAGTACACTGCAGGAGTTGGCCGACAGCAAGAAATTGACAGAGATTACTGTTGAGACTTTGATTGAAGCAGGACAGGCAAGGAAGAATTCGCTGGTGAAGATCCTTGGGAACGGAGAGTTGAAGAGCAAACTGACTGTAAAAGCGCACGCATTTTCCAAATCAGCCGTAGAAGCCATAGAGGCTCAGGGAGGAAGCGTGGAGCAAATCTGATTGAACAGGACCAACTATGAAAAAATTTATTGAGACCATAAGGAATATCTGGAAGATCGAGGACCTGAGGGCCAGGATTATCTATACATTAGGGATTATCCTGATCTATCGTCTGGGAACACACATCGTGCTGCCAGGGATCAACCCGGTGATTATTGCTGACATGGCAAACAGCCGTCAGAACACCGGAGGTATTCTTGATCTCCTTAACCTCTTTACAGGTGGAGCCTTTGCAAGGGCCTCCATTTTTGGACTTGGGATCATGCCCTATATTTCTGCATCCATCGTGGTACAGTTGCTGGGTATTGCAGTTCCCTATTTCCAGAGATTGCAGCGTGAGGGTGAAAGCGGACGAAGAAAGATCAACCAGATCACCAGGTACCTGACCGTGGCTATTCTGATCCCCCAGGGATTGAGCTACATCACAAGCCTGCGTTATCAGCTTCCTGCAGAGGCCTTTACTCCAGGTTTCTCTAGAATGGCTTCGATGGTAATACTTACCGCCGGTACCATGTTTATCATGTGGCTGGGTGAGAAGATCACCGACAAGGGTATTGGAAATGGTATCTCACTGATCATCATGATCGGTATCATTGCACGCCTGCCCCAGTCGTTGGGTATCGAATTCCTGGCACGACTGGAGAACCAGGGTGGCGGACTGATCTCATTCCTGGTGGAGATGCTGATCATGTTTGTGATCTTCATGGCAACCATCCTGCTGGTGCAGGGTACCCGGAGGATTCCGGTCCAGTATGCCAAGCGCATAGTTGGTAACAAGCAGTATGGCGGAGTCCGCCAGTATATTCCCCTGAAGGTGAATGCTGCCGGTGTTATGCCTATCATCTTTGCGCAGGCCTTTATGTTTATCCCCATCACCGTGGCAGGTTTTGCCAAGGCAGATGCAGCATCCGGTTTTGCCGCTGTATTCAGCAACCCGGTTGGATTCTGGTACAATTTTACCAGTGCCATGCTGATTGTTCTCTTTACATATTTCTATACAGCCATTACCGTGAATCCCACACAGATGGCAGAAGATATGAAGAAAAACGGCGGATTTATTCCAGGTGTTAAACCCGGAAGGAAAACAGCTGACTTCCTGGATAGCGTTATGTCCAGGATCACCCTGCCGGGATCTTTTTTCCTGGCATTCATCGCCATAATGCCGGCATTTGCCATGTTGGGCGGAGTAAACCAGGGTTTTGCGCAGTTTTTCGGTGGAACCTCCCTACTTATTATGGTGGGTGTAATCCTCGATACACTGCAACAGATAGAGAGTCACCTTCTCATGCGTCACTATGACGGTCTGACTAAGAGTGGCAGGATCAAAGGCCGCACGGGTAGTGCAGCTGCGATCTAGAGCAGAGAACGTTCTTTGATGATTTTATATAAAACTGCGGAAGAGATTGAACTGATTCGGGAGAGCAACTTGCTTGTTTCAAAGACACTGGCTGAAGTGGGCAGAAATGTGGCCCCGGGAGTGTCAACCGAAAAACTGGATCAGGTAGCTGAAACTTTCATCCGCGACCATGGGGCTGTCCCCGGGTTCCTGGGATACCAGGGTTACCCCAAGACACTCTGTACTTCCGTAAACGCGCAGGTTGTTCACGGAATTCCTTCCGAAAAGGTAATCCTGCAGGAAGGTGATGTGGTCTCGGTGGATTGTGGTGTGATCATGAATGACTTTTATGGTGATACGGCCTTCAGCTTCCAGGTTGGAGAAGTGAGTGAGGAGATCCGCAGGCTATTAACAACAACGCAGGAGTGTTTGCAGCTTGGCGTTGAACAGGCGGTAGAAGGAAAGAGGATTGGAGATATAGGGCAAGCCGTTCAGCAACATGCCGAGAGCAAGGGATACAGCGTGGTCAGGGAGATGGTCGGACATGGATTGGGGCGTCATTTACACGAGGCACCAGAGGTACCCAACTACGGAAAAAGGGGAACCGGTCCGAAACTGAAGAAGGGAATGGTCATCTGCATCGAACCAATGATTAACATGGGCCGCAGGCAGATCACCCAGGAGGCTGACGGCTGGACCATAAGAGCCACGGATCATTTACCCTCTGCACATTTTGAATGGGCAGTGGCTATAAAAAAAGGTGAGGCAGACGTATTGTCAACTTTTGAATATATTGATAAAGAGTTAAATAAAAAGAACAGCTAATGGCAAAACAACCTTCCATTGAACAGGATGGTGTAATTACTGAAGCACTGTCTAATGCAATGTTCCGGGTGGAACTGGAGAATGGACACGTTATTACAGCGCATATCTCCGGAAAGATGAGAATGCATTACATCAAATTGTTACCGGGCGACCGGGTTAAGGTTGAAATGTCACCCTACGATTTGACAAAGGGGAGGATATCATTCCGTTACAAGTAACGGAAGTTGGTGAGCTCGCTTCGCGAGCGTGAGTAGGGTTAGTAAATAGTAAATAAGATTGGAACACATGAACCGAGCAATGTGTTAACATTGCGAGTTACATGGGGCAACAGAGTTAAATAGAGAACACATGAACCGAGCAATACTTTTAACATTGCGAGTTACATGACACAAATGAGATAAACAAGGAGTCATGAACCGAGCAATACTTTTAACATTGCGAGTTACATGACACAAATGAGATAAACAAGGAGTCATGAAAGTTAGAGCATCAGTAAAAAAGCGTAGCGCCGATTGCAAAATCGTCAGAAGGAAAGGACGCTTGTACATAATTAACAAGAAGAATCCCAAGTTTAAACAACGTCAGGGATAAGAAATTTTTAAAAATTAGAGATTATGGCTAGAATAGTTGGTGTTGATCTACCCAAGAACAAAAGAGGTGAAATAAGCCTGACTTACATTTACGGTATTGGACGCAGCCGCGCACAATCCATTCTTGATGAAGCAGGTGTTGACAGGAGTATCAAGGTAGACGAATGGAATGATGACCAGATCGCTGCCATCAGGAAGGTGATCAATGAAACTGAAGAGTACAAAGTTGAAGGTGAACTAAGGTCATCCATTCAGCTGAACATCAAGCGACTGATGGACATCGGCTCATACCGTGGTATCCGTCACCGTATTGGTCTCCCTACCCGCGGACAGAGTACAAAGAACAATGCCCGTACCCGTAAGGGAAGAAGAAAGACAGTAGCAAACAAGAAGAAAGCAACCAAATAAGAGAGTATAGATCATGGCTAAAAAGACAGGATCGTCAAGAAAACGAACAGTTAAAGTTGAACCTACAGGACAGGCACATATACACGCCTCCTTCAACAACATCATCATTTCCCTGACCAATAATCAGGGACAGGTGATTTCCTGGGCCTCCTCCGGAAAAATGGGATTCCGTGGTTCCAAGAAAAACACTCCCTATGCTGCCCAGCAGGCAGCTATGGATTGTTCCAAGGTAGCATATGACCTTGGTTTGAGGAAGGTGAAGGTATATGTGAAGGGTCCCGGATCGGGCAGGGAATCGGCCATCCGTAACATCCATGCTTCAGGCATTGAGGTAACTGAGATCGTTGACGTGACACCGCTGCCGCACAACGGCTGCCGTCCCGCTAAGAGGCGGAGGGTATAATTCAGCACTAAGGTATGGACCAGGCTGAAGAGGAATTATAAACAATAAATTAGATAGATAAATGGCAAGATACAGAGGTCCCAGGACCAAAATTGCTCGTAAATTTTCAGATCCCATCTTCGGGACGGATAAGTCTTTCGAAAAGAAGAACTATCCCCCGGGAATGCATGGAAATAACAAACGCAGACGTAAAGCCTCTGAATATGGTATTCAGTTGAAAGAGAAGCAGAAGGCCAAGTATACATATGGTGTTTTGGAGAAGCAGTTCAGGAATATGTTTGAGAAGGCTTCACGAAGTAAGGGTGTAACCGGTGAGGTACTCCTTCAGTTGCTGGAGTCAAGGCTCGACAATGTGGTTTACAGGCTGGGTCTTTCACCCACACGTGCAGGAGCGCGTCAGCTTGTTTCACACAGGCATATTACCGTAAATGGTGAGGTAGTAAATATTCCTTCCTACACCCTGAAGTCCGGTGAAATGGTAGGTGTAAGGGAGCGCTCAAAATCTCTGGAAATAATCACAGATTCACTTGAAACAGCCAGGTACGGATCATCCGCATGGCTCGAGTTTGATGAGACTTCCATGACCGGTAAATTTCTCAACCGCCCCGAGCGGGAAGAGATCCCCGAGAATATTAAAGAGCAGCTCATCGTTGAACTTTATTCTAAATAATAAAATCACATTCATACTATGGCCATTTTAGCTTTTCAAAAACCAGATAAGGTCATCATGCTCGAAGCTGATGACAGGTATGGTAAATTTGAGTTTCGCCCCCTGGAGCCAGGTTACGGGATTACAGTAGGTAATGCCCTGAGGCGCATCCTTCTCTCATCATTGGAGGGTTATGCGATCTCAAACATCAAGATCGATGGGGTTGAGCACGAATTTTCCACTATTACCGGCGTTATCGAGGACCTTACCGAGATAATACTGAACCTGAAGCAGGTACGCTTTAAGAAGCAGATTGAGGATGTGAACGATGAGAAAGTTGTCGTTACTATCACGGGCCAGGATGAGTTTAAGGCAGGTGACCTGCAACGTTTTCTGAGTGGTTTCAAAGTGTTGAATCCCGAACTCGTGATCTGTCACATGGAACCTGATGTGAAGTTGCAGATGGAAGTCATCATCAGCAAAGGACGCGGATATGTCCCTGCAGACGAGAACAAGCCAGCCGAGGCTGAGTTCGGACTCATCGCTGTGGATGCCATCTATACTCCCATCAAGAACGTGAAGTTTAATGTTGAGAATTACCGCGTAGAGCAGAAGACTGACTACGAGAAACTGATTCTCGAAATCCAAACCGATGGTTCCATTCACCCAAAGGAGGCCTTGAAAGAGGCAGCCAAGATCCTCATTTATCACTTTATGCTCTTCTCGGATGAGAAGATCACCCTCGATACCGATGAGAAATTCGCCAACGAGGAGTTTGATGAGGAGGTATTGCATATGCGTCAGCTGCTGAAAGCCAAGCTGGTTGACCTGGATCTCTCTGTACGGGCACTGAACTGCCTGAAAGCTGCAGAAGTTGAGACCCTGGGCGACCTTGTTAAATTCAACAAGAATGACCTGCTGAAATTCAGAAACTTCGGGAAGAAGTCACTCACCGAGTTGGAAGAACTTCTGGTGAACATGAATCTGACTTTCGGAATGGATACAAGTAAATACAAACTGGACAAGGATTAATTGTAATGAGACATAAGAAGAATTTTAACCACCTGGGAAGGACGAGTGCCCACAGAAAGGCCATGTTGTCCAATATGGCTTCCTCTCTGATCATTCACAAGCGGATTGAAACAACCACAGCGAAAGCAAAGGCGCTGAAGAGGTATGTGGAACCTTTGATCACACGTTCAAAGGACGACTCTACCCACTCTCGCCGTGTGGTATTCAGTTACCTGCAGGATAAAGAGGCTGTAGCTGAGCTTTTCCGTGAAGTGGGAGCCAAAGTTGCCGATCGTCCGGGTGGATACACCCGCATCATCAGGCTGGGTAACCGCATGGGAGATAACGCTGACATGTGCCTCATAGAGCTCGTTGATTTCAATGAGATCCTGCTGACAGAGAAAGCTGGTGCCAAGAAGTCGGCCAGTCGTCGCCGTCGCGGCAGCAAAAAAACTGAGGGGGCTGCTACTCCTGTAGAGGCTGAGGTTGCATCCGAAGGAACTGAGGCGGTAGCCGAAGAACAACCTGCTACTGAGGCGGTAGCCGAAGCGAAAGCCGAAGAACAACCTGCTACTGAGGCGGTAGCCGAAGCGAAAGCCGAAGAAGCTCCTGCTTCCGAAGAACCTAAAGAAGAAGACAAAAAGGAGTCATAATCACAGAAGATGACATCTTCAAACGAATAGCGGGGATAGAGTAGTTATAATACTTTATCCCCTTTTTTATAAATCAATATAATTATATTATCATGGGACAAATAGTTGATATTCATGCACGTGAGATTCTTGACTCACGCGGTAACCCTACCGTTGAAGTGGAAGTAACACTTGCCAGCGGCTTTGTGGGCCGTGCCGGAGTTCCTTCCGGAGCCTCCACCGGTGAAAATGAAGCACTGGAGCTGAGGGATGGCGACAAAAGCCGTTACCTGGGTAAAGGAGTTCAGAAAGCAGTTGACAATGTCAATAAAGTAATTGCCGAGGAGCTGGTTGGAATGGATGCACTGGACCAGGTGGTCATCGACCAGAAGATGATTGAGCTCGACGGAACCAAAACCAAGAGCAAGCTGGGTGCCAACGCCATGCTTGGTGTTTCACTTGCAGTTGCCAAGGCTGCAGCAATGTATCATGACATGCCTCTCTACCGTTACATCGGTGGGACCAATGCAAAACACCTTCCTGTTCCCATGATGAACATCATCAACGGCGGATCCCACTCCGATGCTCCCATTGCATTCCAGGAGTTTATGATTCGTCCCATCGGAGCGAAGACCTTTAAAGAGGGTCTGAGGATGGGTGCCGAAGTATTCCATGCACTCAAAAGCGTTCTGAAAGAGCGTGGACTGAGCACTGCAGTTGGAGATGAAGGCGGATTCGCCCCCAAGCTGGACGGAACCGAAGATGCACTTGAGAGCATTCTGAAGGCAGTTGAGAAGGCCGGTTACAAGCCTGGTTCTGATATCACCATTGCGCTCGACTGTGCTGCATCAGAATTCTTCGAGAACGGAATATACGACTACTCCAAGTTTGAAGGAAAAGACGGAGCAAAGCGCACCTCCGAAGAGCAGGCCGCCTACCTGGCCGAGCTGATTGAAAAATTCCCCATCGACTCCATCGAGGATGGAATGGACGAGGCTGACTGGGACGGTTGGGTTGTTCAGAACAAGCTGATTGGCGACCGCTGCCAGCTGGTGGGTGATGACCTCTTCGTTACCAACGTTGAGTACCTTTCCAAAGGAATCGAGCTGGATTGTGCCAACTCCATCCTGATCAAGGTGAACCAGATCGGTACACTCACCGAGACCCTGAATACCATCGAGATGGCACACAGGGCTGGATATACAACCGTGACTTCACACCGTTCAGGTGAGACCGAGGATTCAACCATTGCCGATATTGCAGTGGCTACCAACTCGGGTCAGATCAAGACTGGTTCACTCAGCCGATCCGACAGGATTGCAAAGTACAACCAGCTACTCAGGATCGAAGAGGAGCTTGGTAAGACCGCAATTTACGGGTATTAGGATAATACTTGAAATAGTAATAGAAGAGGGTTGGTCCTTTCCTCTTTTGTACTGCTATTGAAATAACATTATTAAAGTACTATATTGTATACTTCTAAATGTAGATTAACCCCTTAAAAAAATAAATAGATGTCAGCCCTAAAAGAGAGATTACAGCAGAAAATTGAAGAGCACAGACCACGGACCAAGAAGTTAATGAAGGATTATTGTAACGTGGTGATTGACCAGGTGACTGTTGCACAGGCCATTGGAGGAATGCGCGGATTGAAGAGCCTTGTGACGGACATATCCTATCTTGATCCCTTGGAGGGGATCCGGTACAGGGGGTATACCCTCCCCGAGGTGTTTAAAAAATTGCCCAGGGCGCCTGGTGCTGAGATGCCTTACGTTGAGGGTCTTTATTTCCTCCTCCTTACTGGAGACATACCCACCGACAATGAGGTGGCCGACCTGGCAGATGAATTCAGGAAGCGGAGGATCCTTCCACGGTATGTGTACGAGGTTATCGATGCTTTCCCCAGTTTTTCACCGCCCATGGCCATATTCTCAGCGGCTATCCTGACCATGCAGAGAGAGTCCTTCTTCGCAAAGAAATACCAGGGAGGGATCTCAAAAGCAGACTACTGGGATCCGATGTTTGAAGATTCTCTTAACCTTCTGGCG
The DNA here is from genome assembly GCA_024244665.1 of Bacteroidota bacterium. The sequence goes on from JAAEOI010000075.1 coordinate 10,646, forward strand.
AAGCTTCCGGAGGTAGCGGCGTATATCTATGCGAAGCTTTACAGGGACGGGAACAGGATTCAGTCCAACCCCAACCTCGATATGGGAGCTAATTTTGCCCACATGATGGGTATCCCTCAGCCCTACGATGATGTATCAAGGCTCAATTTCATCATTCATGCCGATCATGAAAGCGGGAACGTAAGTGCCCACACCGGCCACCTGGTGGCAAGTTCACTGTCGGACATCTACCTCTCCATATCGGCCATGATCAACGGCCTGGCCGGACCCTTGCACGGACTGGCCAACCAGGAAGTGTTAAGGTGGTTGCAGGAACTGGTCGGGAAGATGGACGGGCAGCTCCCAACCGAGGAGGAGATGAAGCAGTATGTCTGGGATACACTTAACTCGGGACAGGTAATACCTGGATACGGTCACGCCGTTCTGAGGAAGACCGACCCAAGGTATACACTGCAGCGTGAGTTCTGTCAGACCCACATGAAAGACGACCTCTTGTTCCAGTATACAGATATGCTCTATAAAGTGGTACCCCCGATCCTTCAGGAGCAGGGCAAGGCCAAGAACCCATGGCCAAACGTGGATGCCCAATCGGGGATCATTCACTGGCACTATGGAATTACCGAGTATGAGTTTTACACCGTGCTGTTCGGGATAGGGAGGTCCATAGGGATTACTGCCAATATTATCTGGGACAGGGCTCTGGGTTATTCCCTGGAGAGGCCGAAGTCGGTCACCACCGATATGCTGGAAAAGATCGTCATGAAGTCGGTGGAGGAGAAAGGTCCGACCAAGGGGAAAGACTGTAAGGGTAGTTAAGAAAACCAGATCCTCAGGCCAGCAATTTTTTCATTTTCATGACCAGGACCTCTGCATGGAAGGGCTTGGCAATGTATTCATCAGCACCTGCGGCAAGGCAGTTGTCCTTGTCACCTTGCAGGGCATTGGCCGTAATGGCAATGATGGGAATGTGGCTGTTATTGGTTGACTCAATTTCACGGATCTTCGTGGTGGCAGTTAGTCCGTCCATTATCGGCATCATGATGTCCATCAGGATGATGTCATACTGTTTCAGGACGAACATTTCCACTGCCTCTTTCCCGTTGCAGGCCACATCGATCTTCTTTACCTTCTTGTTCAGGCTCAGCAGCACTATCTTCTGGTTGATCTCATTGTCCTCCACCAGCAGGACCCTTGACTCTTTCAGGTCCACTGGTTTCCTGGCTTCCTTTCCTTTCTCCCTCACCTTTTTATATTCAGGTACACTCCGGTAGGCATCCTTCGCAAAGTCCTGGAAGAAAGAAACAGTTACTCCTTTTCGTACCGGTGAGGCAATCAGCTGGCTTTCACTTTCAAGGAGCAGGCTATGAGCAGTGGAAAGGCTTGATCCTTGTACCGATTTACCCCTTTTCAGGTCATCCAGGTAGGAGATCAGATCCTTACCCAGATCGGTCAGGATGGTGAAGCTAAATTTCAGCCTGATTTGGCTGGGGGTTTCCTGAAGCATCTCAACGTTTATCGTCACCGGGTTGTTGGTCTGTTTATAGAGACTCAGCCCCTTGATGATGTTGATCACCAGGCTCCGGACCAGGTTGGGATCGCCAATGAGGAACTGGTTGATCTGGCCGGAGTCAACATTCACCTCACCATAAGAGGAGCTCCCGGAGTCATAGATCTGAACCGCCTCATCCAGCACCCGGGACAGGTAAAAGGAGATAATGCTCTTTGTATAGTTGATGATCCCCGGAGATGTGATCTCAACAATGTTGTTCACATCATCGATAAGGTTATTGGTGGAGGCCTTGAGGGTCTCCATCAGCTCTTTTTGCTGCGAAGTGAGGCGGCTGTCATTCACCAGGTTGTTGATCAATGTGATATTACCCAGGGAGGTCCTCAGTTTATGGGAAAGCTTCGAGATAAACTCGTCCTTCTCTGTCATCTTGTCCTCCGACTGGCTCCTGGCTTCTTTGAGGGTAGTCATGAGCCTGCGGTTCGCCTGTACACTATAGTGGGCCAGTAAGATTAGTATGATGTAGGCAACCGAGAATACCATTGCATCAGAAAGCTCCAGATGAATGTAGGTTTCAATGCCGGGAATAGAGTTGAGTGTCAGGATGGAAATGCCCAGTCCGATAGAAACATTAATACCGTTCTTTGCATTTATGCTGACCGCGGCGAAGGGGAAGAGCAGGTAGAATGCAAGAATCAGCGAGGCATCAGCACCGAAATCGAAAATCTGGGCCGAGAGGAACTGGAGGGCACAGATGGAGAGCACCAGCATGCTACTGAGCTCAGGCTTTTTACTTGCGGGGACAAAGAAGTAGATCAGGAGGGTTCCGGCAAGGACCCCGCAATCACGGATCGCCAGCATTGGTTTCCCCGTAAATAATGCAAAGATGGCAGAAATGGTCAGCAAGCTGACCATGATAACATAGAAAAGGTTGATACGCTTGACCCTGTTAACCTGCGCTTGCTCCAGGGCATTATTGATACCCCGGGATAGGATTCGGTTCAAAAATTTTGGAAACATCTATTAATTCAATGGCTTATATGGACAAAGTAATAGAAAAATAGACAATCAGGGGTAAGATTGGCTTTATTTTTGTGCCATTAACTTATATAAGTTAGTATTTTTGCCCTGAAGGGTATGGAATGATGAAAGCGTTTTCGGCACTGGTGATATTGTTATGGCTTTTCCCATGGGTAATGGCCCAGGATGGAGGTATCCCTGAAGGGATGGTGGCATATGCCCCGGGTTATGAGTTCGCTGATGGGATCTATTTCAATTTTGAGATGGTGAAGGCAGTTGCACCCATCCCGTCAGCCAGGATCGTTACAGACGTGGATCTCTTCGACCGTGAATTCTACGAAAAGGTCACCGACGGCGAGGAGATCGTGATCTATGATGAAAACGGGGTAAAGAAGGTGATGAAGACATCCAATATATGGGGTTATGGACGCAATGGTGTCCTCTATATCAATGTAGGATCGGGCTTTCACAGGATCAGCCTGGTGGGTAGCATCTCCCATTTTGTGGCTTCAGTCACCACCTATAATCCAAACTTTTATGACCCCTACCAGTACAATCCATACTATTCCAACAGCTATTACCGGAACCCGTACAACCAGCCCAAATCAAATTACGGAAGCACTGACCTGAGGCAATACCTGCTCGATTTTGAGACAGGGGATGTGATGGAATATGACATCGAGAGTGTGGAGGTGATGCTTATGAAGGACGCGGAACTGGCCGATGAGTACCTGGCACTGAGGAGCAGAAAAAGAAAACAGATGAAGTTTGTATTTATCCGGAGGTTCAACGAGAAACATCCACTCTATTTTCCTGTCCGGTAGAGTATCCACAAAATTATAAAACAGAACAGTATGAAACAGATGATTGCCTGCCTTTTTGTGATGTTGCCATTGGTGCATCTTCAGGCACAAAGGAGTTACCTTCCCACACCCGGGGACCTGAACAGGTTTAAGAGCACCAAGACCTATGTGGTACTCAGCGACAATCCCATGTCAGAATATAACTTTGCGATCCGCGAAGCAGTTGAGGAGTACTGGACCCTCACAAAGTATGAATTCCTGGCACACGATGATTTTGCTGACAAAAGCCTGGATGCCAACGCCTCCTTCCTCTTTGTTGCAGTAGTCAATCTCGAGAAGGACAAATCGAATGCTCGCTATAATTTTCTTTGCCTCTCCCTCGGGGGACCGGATCATGAGGACATCGATGAGCTGAAAGACATTACCAACCTGCCACTGGGTTATTACGGAGAGGAAGAGGAACACTACCTCAATCATCTGGGGACCCTGCTCCGCTTTATGCAGGGGCATGTCAGTATGCTGGTGGCTGAACCGGCCCGGGTTGTCCAGAATGTATTCCAGTATTATAACAAGAACATGTCCCTGATGAAGGACAAGATACTGTACCTGGTCGAGGATGAACTGGCACAGGCGAACTCTTCGGAGGCAAAGGTCAGCGAGATATACCCCTTTCCGTTCAAGATTGTAGAAAGGGAAGTGGTACAGGAGCTGATTGACTCAGGTGATGAGGATGCAGTTTTCCTGCACAAGATCGGGCCGCAGAACAAAAACGTTTCATCGAGGGTATATAAAATGCTGATTGGCGTTTCTGATGCAAAATTGTACTACTACAATTATCACAAGTCCAGTGCTAAAAATCCCGACGTCCTCTTGAAAAATGATTTGAAAAGGATCGCTAGAGCTCCACAAAAGTAGCCCTGTTTCAATGGCAGACAAACCATCCATCCCAAAAGGGACGAGAGACTTCACGCCCCTGGAGATGTCCAGGCGAAACTTCATATTTGATACCATTCGCGGGATCTTCAAAACCTATGGCTACCAGCCTATCGAAACCCCGGCTATGGAAAACCTTTCCTCACTCATGGGCAAGTACGGGGACGAGGGGGATAAGCTGCTGTTCAAGATCCTCAATTCGGGCGACTTCAAGGGGAAGCTCAGTGATGAGGAGCTTACCGGGACACCTCCGGGAAAACTGGGAACCCTGATCTCTGAAAAGGGGCTCAGGTACGACCTGACTGTCCCCTTTGCCCGTTTCGTGGTACAGCACCGGAACGACATTGTTTTCCCGTTCAAGCGTTACCAGATCCAACCTGTATGGAGGGCCGACCGGCCACAGCGGGGCCGTTACCGGGAATTTTACCAGTGCGATGTGGATGTGATCGGAAGCAGCTCCCTGCTCAATGAGTATGAACTGGTGCGCATCATTGATGCGGTTTTCAGTAAGCTCGGCCTGAAGGTAGTGATCAAGCTGAACAATCGCAAGGTGCTGGCCGGGATCGCAGAGGCGATCGGGGAGTTGGAGCGAATGACAGATATTACCGTGGCCATCGACAAGCTGGAAAAAATCGGCATGGAGAAGGTCCTCCTGGAACTGGAGCAGAAGGGGATCAGCGCTGAAGCGCTTGGAAAGCTGGAGCCGGTCTTAAGGATGGAGGGGACAGGCCCGGACAAAATCGCATTTCTTGAAAATTACCTGGCCTCCTCCTCTGCCGGGATGGCGGGGATCGAAGAGATAAAGCAGCTTTTCTCGTTCCTGGAAGGAACTTCCCTTGAGGCGGCCGTAGAATTTGATATTACCCTGGCAAGGGGCCTGAATTATTACACCGGGGCCATTTTTGAGGTGAAGTCGGCCGAAGTTGAGATAGGCAGTATCTGCGGAGGCGGGCGCTACGACGATCTGACTGGGATTTTCGGTCTGGAGGGTGTGTCGGGGGTGGGTGTCTCCTTCGGGGCCGACCGCATCTATGACGTAATACAACAGCTGGAGCGCTTTCCGGGGCGCGGGGAGATGGACACCCGTCTTCTCTTTGTCAATTTCGGAGAGCAGGAAGCCCGCTATATCCTTCCCATCCTTGACAGGCTCCGTGAAAGTGGTATAGCCTCGGAGCTCTATCCAGACGGTGCGAAGATGAAGAAGCAGATGAGCTATGCCAACATGCGGAATATTCCCTTTGTTGCCCTGGTAGGTGAGCAGGAGATGGCCGACGGGGTGATCACCCTGAAGGAGATGGAGACCGGGAACCAGGAACGCCTCACGCCGGACCAGCTGGTGGAGCGGTTGGCCCCGTAAACATCTCTACAGAAACATCTCTGCGTAAACATCTCTGCGTAAACATCTCTGCGTAAACATCTCTGCGTAAACATCTCTGCGGAAACATCTCTACGGAAAAATCTCTACGGAAAAATCTCTGCGTAAACATCTCTGCGGAAACATCTCTGCGTAAACATCTCTGCGGAAACATCTGTCCAAAAACATCCCGTATTTCCGCGGGATTCCCGGTTTTTTTCTGTTATTGGCTTCTCAAATTCGGAGATTATGAAAAAGGTACACCTGGTGACCACCAGTGAGATAGGGTGGAAGAAGATTTATGAAATTCTTGATGACCAGCAGGAACTTGTTCTATCGGACGAGGTGCAGGAGCGGATCCGCTCCTGCAGGGAGTACCTGGACCACAGGCTGGAGAAGGGTGATGAGGTGATCTACGGGATCAATACCGGTTTCGGCTCTCTCTGCGATACTGTGATTTCCACCGAAAACCTTGGGCTTCTTCAGAAGAACCTGGTGATGTCGCATGCATGTGGCATAGGAGATGAGGTCAGCGGTGAGATTTCCCGGCTGATGCTTCTGCTGAAGATACAATCCCTCTCATACGGAAACTCGGGCGTCCAGCTCGCCACGGTACAGCGGCTGGTGGATATGTACAACAACAATATCCTCCCGGTAATATACTCCTACGGTTCACTGGGAGCCTCGGGCGACCTGGCCCCTCTGGCTCATATGAGCCTTCCCCTGCTGGGCATGGGGGAGGTCCGGGTGAACGGGGAGAAGAGAGAAGTGAAAGAAATCTTTGCCCAAATGGGATGGGAGCCCATCGAACTGCAGTCAAAGGAGGGACTGGCCCTGCTCAATGGCACCCAGTTCATGAGTGCCTTCGGGGTACACCTCTGCCTGAGGGTATTCAAATTATCCAGGCTGGCCGATATCATTGGGGCGCTCTCCCTGGACGCCTTCGATGGGCGTATCGAGCCTTTCCACAGGTTGATACAGCAAATCAGGCCCCACCAGGGCCAGATCGTCACTGCCCGCAGAATCAGGTGGATGTTGGAGGGAAGTGAGCTGATCAACCGCTCTAAGGAGCATATACAGGATCCTTACTCTTTCAGATGCATTCCACAGGTACACGGAGCCTCCAAGGACTCCATTAACTATGTGGCCTACGTGTTCAGGAACGAAATCAATTCGGTGACCGATAATCCTACCATTTTCCCGGAAGAGGATATGATCATATCGGCCGGGAACTTTCACGGACAGCCCCTGGCGCTGGCCCTCGACAACCTTGCCATTGCCATGAGCGAACTGGGGAACATTTCGGAGAGACGCACCTACCAGCTCCTGTCAGGATCAAGGGGCTTGCCCTACTTCCTGGTGGCCAACCCCGGTCTTAACTCAGGCTTTATGATCCCCCAGTATACCGCCGCCTCCATGGTGAGCCATAACAAGCAGCTCTGTACCCCGTCGTCGGTTGACTCCATCGAGTCGTCGCAGGGACAGGAGGACCATGTGAGCATGGGGGCCAATGCGGCAACCAGCGCCTGGAGTGTCTTGCAGAACCTGGAACGGATCCTTGCCATTGAGCTCTATAATGCTGCGCAGGCACAGGAGTTCAGGAGGCCTGCCCGCACCAGCCCTTTCCTGGAGGAGTTCTTAAAAGGATACAGAGAGTATGTCTCCTTTGTGACAGACGACAAGGTGATGTACCTCGACCTGGAGTTGAGTGTGAAATACCTGAGGGATGTGAAACTGGAGCTGCCCGAGGAGCTGCTGGAGTTCAAGGATTATTCGCCCGGGGCGGGCAGCTAAAAAATGTCCTAGTACCCGGGTGGTGGGTCCATGGGAGGTTTGGATTGCATACCCTTTCCCTGCCGGCCTCTTCCTTCTCCCGGACCATGGCCCTCGCCTTTCAGCCGTCCCACCAGGTGCCTTCGGTAATCCCACTCCACTTTATATAGCTTCATGACCTTCTTCGGAGGAAGTACTTTCGGGAACCTCTCCTTGTAGTACTCCTGCTCAAGCTGGAAATTCTTCTCCTTGAGGTCCCGGATGCGGGCCAGTGTTTCGTTAATCTCCTTGTCCGACAGGTTCTCTGAGTTATGGTGCGAGTATCGAAAGGCGTTGCGCTCCTCTTCCAGGATCTTCATTTTCCTGTTGTGGAAGTCGTTGTACATCGGCCAGAAAGCCAGCTTCTCCGCTTCGGTGAGTTTGAGATTCTCATTGAAATAGCTCTCCCGCTCCTTGTTAAAAGCCTTGATCTGCTCTTCGGTCTGAGCAAGGGCAGCTCCACTCCAGATCAAAAGTGACAGGGAGAGGATGATTGTCAGTTTAGGTGTGATTGTATTTTTCATGATCGTTGCCTTTTCTATTCAAAAATAAGATCCATTTCCACATCGGTACCAGCCAGGTAGTCCGCAGCCTGGCTCAGGAAAGCCTCTTCATTGTCCATGGTTTCCATGCTCTCTTCCAGGTAGACTGCCAGCTCATAATCACTGCTGAAGAGGCCCGCCGCGTCAAGCAGCGCGATTTCCACAAAACTTTCATCCGCTCCCGTTCCCGGTGCCAGCATCCTGGACAGGGGATAGGTAAGCAGTGCCAGTGCGGCGACCGCAGCTGCTGCAGCCAGTACGATCCGCCTGCTCCCGACTCTTCTCACCGGAACCTGTTCCGCTTCCGCCTCCCTGATCCGGTCGGTCATCCGATCCGGAAAGGCTTCAAAGTAGTCCCCTGGTACTTTGAAAGGATTTGTCTTTTGTTTCTCCATTATTCTATAATGTTACTGTTTAGACCATTACCAGTCAAAAAGGTTTAATCGTCTCCCAGCATGTTCTCCAGTTTTTTTACTGCATGGTGGTAGGAGGCTTTCAAGGCCCCCACCGAAGTGTCGAGGATCCCTGACATCTCTTCATATTTCATCTCGTCAAAATACTTCATATTAAACACAATCCGCTGTTTTTCCGGAAGTGCCAGGATGGCTTTCTGCAACTTCAGACTGGCCTCATTCCCGTCGAAGAAGGGATCTGCCTTCAACTGATCGGCCATCCGCTGCTCCACATCCACCCAGGGGGCAAAAGCCCGCCTTTTTTTCTGCTTCAGCAGGGTGAGCGATTCATTGGTTGCAATCCTGTACAACCAGGTAAACAGGCCCGACTCGGAACGGAATCCGGGTAGCGCTTTCCACACCTTGAGTAAGGTGTTCTGCATTACGTCATCCGCATCCTCATGAGAGATAACAATCTTCCGGATGTGCCAATAGAGCCGCTCCTGGTACTTCAGCACCAGGTGGTTAAACGATTGTTCCTCCCTGCCGGGGGTTCCCGCTCCTTCTATGATTTCCCTGTCATCCCACTCCGGCATGCTCCTGTGCTGTTTTGAGATTAGACCACCTCCTTTTGAAAAGGTTTAAAATATGTTTACAGCCAGGCCTGTTTACTGGTAAAAGGAGATTGTTTCGGCCGATCCCGAACTGACATTGAAGTCCTTTACCAGGCTTAAATCGGTCGATTTCAGATCGGCCCGCCTGAAGATTACCCTGTAGGAACCGGGCTGCATGTAGTAACCCTGGCTCTTCTTGTTTTCCTGCAGGTTGAGCACCCAGAGCTGTTCCCCTTCTGGGCTCATCTGGTAGAGCGTCCCTGAGCCAGGCTGCTGTGAGGAGAAGGTCACGAAACCTGGAGCCGGGATCTCCACAGTGGTGGTATAACTCTGCCTGATCTCCACATCCTCCACCAGCATCAGCGGGTAGATGGGGATCTCCAGGTCATATTTTCCAATGATATACTTGCCGATATCACCCATCTCCTGCACATTGATGGTGGGGTGTTTGCCAGCCTGTTTCACCAGTATTTTCTCACTGTCCAGTGCCTTCCCATGGTTGGTCCGCACCAGCATGTAGCCCTGGGGGGTATCCAGCCCGATGGTATTGTGCCGCCCGGTCACCAGCTTCACACTGTCGATCCTCACCGGCGGGATGGTCTGGGCCACAATGTCGTAAGTACTCATGTGGTCGAGGGTCAGGGTATCAGGGTTCCCTTTGCTGTTAATGGTGTGGATCATGTTGTAGCGTACCACTCCGGAAAAGCGGTCATAGAATATCACATTTACATCTGTTTCGGTGGGCCTGTCTTTGCTGTCCAGCAGGTTCACCTGAGCGCTGGTGGTATTCAGTGCCTGGGTAATTACCACCTTGAGGACCTCCCTGAAGCGCTCCTTGTTGGGAGCATCATAGTAATCCCCGATGCAGTTGAAGGTCTCATGGAAACCCGGGTCAGTCCCTATCCCGATCACAAAGGGCCTCAGAATAATCCCTCTTTTCTGCAGGCGCCTGGATACCTCGCAGGGATCACCGTCACACGCCTCCACACCGTCGGTAATCAGCAGGATGATATTCCTGCAGTTGCTGCAGGGTGGGAAATCGCCAGGGGCCAGCTCAAGGGAGTGTGCAATGGGAGTGGTCCCTTTGGGAGTGATAAATTTAAGTTTCTGCCTGATCCTGGATGCGTTGGAGGGGCTGAAGGGAACCTCCAGTTTGGTATCGCTGCAGTCCTGCGGTGGTACCGGGCTCTGGTGGCCGTATACCCTTAATCCCATCTCCACGTCGGGCATGGTCTCAAGGCTATCAACCATATCCAGCAGGATATCCCGGGCAATGTCGATCTTCCGCGCCCCGTCCCATTGTCCGGCCATGCTGTTTGATGCGTCAAAAATAAAGAGGATTCTCGATTTGAGCGTATATCCGGGGTGTACATCCTGAGCGCTCATCTGCATGGGCATAAAAAAGGCCATTGCTCCACCCATCAGCATACAGGCGGCTCTCAACATCATATATCTCATTGTTCTCCCTCCGTGATTAATCCAACATACTTCAGCTTCCAATCTAAAAATACAAAAATCGCTCCATCCTGCAAGGTCACTCCTTCGGCCTCACTCCCTGATCAGCATCCTGACGATGGTCTGTTCAGCAGAGCTGATCCGCAAAAGGAAGGGCCCTGAGGGCAGTTCGTTCAAGCCTACCCTCATTGGGGCTCCTGTGTAGTGAGAAGATTCCTTCCTGAACAGGATTCCCTCGCTTGAGTAGATCATTAGTTCTACCACCCCCGGCTCACAGGCTGGCTGGATGAAGAGTTCAGAGTCTGCCGGGTTGGGGTAAATTCGGAAGGCAACGGAGGCATCGCCTTGGGAAGAACTTTTTACAGTCTGAAGGGCAATGTTTAGTAATATGGCCTGATAGTTGACCACATGGACACCGGGGATGGTATCGCTGTGGTAACCTGGTGAGGATACAACCAGGTCGTAGCTATCCTCCTCAAGGAGGCGGTAGAAATCGCCATAGGCAGCCGAGCTGTGCACCGATGAATGATAGTTGTCATGGCCCGGTATCTCCACCAGGGCTTCCAGGGGGAGTCCGCTATCCGCATCTGTGACCAGCCCCCTGATCCCGTACAGGCACTGGGACATATAGTTAATCAGGGAGCGCTGGTTTTTCAGCCAGTACTCATTCAGCAGCTCACTATTGAGCCGGAAATCGGTGCAGAGCTCCAGGGTCAGCTCCCTTCCCTCCAGGTAGTAAGTGACATAGTCCTGTCTCCCGCCGAATATCTTATACCACTGTGCTCCGTTGGTGATCCCGTCTGTAAAAAGCGACATGTAATTCGGATCCACCACCCTGGCCTCATCGGCATATTCACGGGATACGAATTGGAGCCAGGCATCATCGGTATGTACTGTTTCCTGGTGGTCCCAGGGGTAGTTCACCACCTCTTCCCCACTGTGAATATTGGCCGACATCGTAAACCTGTGTTCCTGCAGTAAAGCCATCATTGCCCGGGTCTCCTGCGCCCTCCCGCTTGTGTCGTTCAC
>JAAEOI010000076.1 GCA_024244665.1 Bacteroidota bacterium
ATAACGTCTTAATTCAGTCTCGTTATAGACAATTTCCATAGCACGACCACCCAGTACATAGGAAGGACGAACAACCAATGGGTAACCTATTTCAGTTGCCAGAACCACACCTTCATCAATATTACGTGCTGTTCTATTAGGAGGTTGCTTCAGCTCAAGACGTTCAATAATCTTTTGAAATCTTTCTCTATCTTCAGCCCGATCAATGGCGTCAGGTGAAGTTCCTATAATCGGAACACCTGCAGCTTCCAGATCACGTGCCAGTTTCAGTGGCGTCTGACCGCCATAATGCACTATTACCCCCTGAGGTTTTTCCACCTCAACTATTTCCAGAACATCTTCAAGGGTCAGGGGTTCAAAATAGAGTCGGTCAGAAGTATCATAATCCGTTGAAACCGTTTCAGGATTACAATTTACCATGATGGTTTCAAAGCCATCCTCTCGCATTGCAAGTGCTGCATGAACACAACAATAGTCAAATTCAATCCCTTGACCAATACGATTAGGACCACCACCCAGCACCATAATTTTTTTGTTATCAGATGGCCGTGACTCACATTCTTCTTCATAACTGGAATACATATAGGCGGTGCTGGTTGAAAATTCTGCTGCACAGGTATCCACTCTTTTGTAAACAGGCCTGACATTAAATTTATGGCGGCGACGGCGGAATTCATATTCAGTGGCACCTAGTATTGTGGCCAGGCGTCTATCAGAAAACCCTTTGCGCTTGAGGGTTCTTAAGAAGGTTTCATCCATAGCGGATAAACCGATTTTTCTGACTTTATCTTCCAGCGAAATTAATTCTTCTATCTGGATCAGAAACCAGGGATCAATGGCAGTGAGCTCATGGACATCCTTCATCGACATTCCTGCACGGAATGCATCACCTAACCACCAGATCCTTTCTGCACCGGGAACTCTGATTTCATGTTTGATCACATTGATCAGATCATCTGTATCAGGAGTGATTTTTTCATCAAATCCATCAGCTCCTACTTCCAGACCTCTTAATGCCTTATGCAAAGATTCCTGAAAAGTACGACCAATAGCCATCACCTCACCCACTGATTTCATCTGGGTGGTTAAGGTGGCATCGCAGTTAGGAAATTTTTCAAAATTAAA
>JAAEOI010000077.1 GCA_024244665.1 Bacteroidota bacterium
CCTGATGCTTCCGACCAGGTGATCGTTACTGTTAATGATATTCAGACATCAACTGTTATTACTCCAAATATGGATGGTCAAAACGATTTCCTGGTATTCCCCGGAGTGGAGTCATTATCAGGGTCTGAAATTATCATATACAACCGGTGGGGTACGGAGGTATATCGCAGTAATGACTATAAGAATGATTGGGACGGAAAGGATCACAAAGGCAGGGAGCTGGTCATGGGTACCTATTTCTATATCCTTAAGATTCCACCCGACAGGGTGATTAAAAGCTTTGTGGAGATAAGAAAAGAATAGATGAACAAACGATTCATACATATTGCATTCCTGATCTTCCTGAGCGCTGCAGTACTCGGGCAATTTCAACCCCTGATTGATCAGCCGCGCCTGCACGGGCTGGCTATTAATCCTGCCTATGCCGGAAGCCAGGAAGCTCTTAATGTGGGGATACATTCAAGAATCCAGTGGGTTGGATTTGAGGGTGCCCCCAGGACACATGCCCTTTCTCTTCATGCACCCATGAGAAATAAAAAGGTGAGTCTGGGGCTGGTGGTGATGGGAGACAGGTCGGGTTCCAAG
>JAAEOI010000078.1 GCA_024244665.1 Bacteroidota bacterium
CACGTACTCGCGGGTACTTTAACCATCCCAAAAGATATTAACAAACCATTACCGGGTGTAATCCTCATAACTGGGTCTGAACCAGTGAACCGCGATTTCACCCCCGCGTTTGCGCCTGAATATTATAGACCCTTTCGTCAGATTGCTGATGCGCTTTCACGACGGGGTATCGCTGTGCTAAGGATGGACGACCGTGGTTGTGGGTGTTCGGGGGGTGGCCCCTTGAAGTCCGCGACCACTGCTGAGCGAGCTGATGATATCCGAGCGGGAATTTCCTATTTAAAAGACAGAAAGGAGATTAACGGTCGCCGAATTGGGCTTATCGGATGGAGTGAAGGCGCCATTATTGCACCCATGATAGCTGTGACTGATAGTTCCATTATTGCTGTTGTTTTGATGGCGCCAACCGCGACAAAGGGAGATGTTATTGCGGATTTTCAGGATGGTACGGGATGGAGGAAAGATGTTGAATCATTGAGTGAATGGCACCAGTTTTTCATTGAATACGATCCCCTGCCTACGGCTGAGATGGTTAGATGTCCTGTACTTATTCTTCACGGTGATCAAGA
>JAAEOI010000079.1 GCA_024244665.1 Bacteroidota bacterium
CGTCATAGTCATTGCCAGCCATCGCCGGCATGGCCAGCATGCCCAATAGTGGTAGTGCCCATAATGCGTTGATACGTTTCATCTCTCGTTTCTCCTCTCACGGTTGATGTAGCCTTTCTGTGACTAATATTCTAAGAGGAGAAAGCTGAATCCAGACTGAAAGACTCGGGGATGAATTGAAAGGGAGCATACAAAGAGGGAGATGGCGTATAGAGCACGCTTACTTTTCTGGAATTTCTGATGATCCATCTGCTCTTGACTTAACCTGACTTAACTTAAGTCAAACCAACAAATCCGCCCCTGGCATAACTTCCCACTCAACCTCCCCAGATTCTTCGTTGATCCTGGCTGAATAGATATTGAGAAAATCCGGCCCCATGTATTCCAATGCCTGGTCCACTCCTCGATTTGGGATTACCCCTGCGGTCGGTCGGATTACATCCCTGTCACAGTAAAATTCATAAGCACTGCCATCTTCAAATGTGAGATGCAGTTGGCTCCTGGGGGACATTCCTGGATTGCTCGCCTGTTTAATCACAATCCCGGTGATTTTCTTGCCGATAATCTCGTAGGCTTCTTCTTTCATACATGTACTCCCATGGCATGCGCTAAATCCCTAAAGCATCAAGGATTCATTACTTTACCTAACCTGACTTGACTTGACTTTACTTAAGTCGAGTTAAGTAACGCTACACTCTCATTCCATCCAAATCAAGGGCTTCACCAACCCAGGACCATCATTAGCAGGACTCCCCACTCTACGACTAACCGGATAACATGTTATCCACTTAGACGGGCAAGGCCCAAGCAACGGTTGCAACACAGCCTGGTCATGAAGCTCAGAATCCAGCCAGATGCCATAATCAGCAGGATGCAGGATCACCGGCATCCGATCATGGATTGGTCGAACCACATCATTCGCATCGGTCACGATGATCGTGCATGACTCCACCACTTCACCATCCCCGCCCTTCCAACTCTCCCACAACCCAGCAAAGGCAAACAGCTTACCTTCTCCAATCTGAATATTGTACGGCTGCTTGCCGCCAGTGACTAGTTGCCACTCGTAGAAGCCTGTCGCCGGAATCAGGCAGCGTCGCTGCCGGAATGCTGCCCTGAAGGATGGCTTGCCGGCCACTGTCTCTGCCCTGGCGTTGATCATCCGGTATCCAATCTTTTTATCCTTCGCCCAATGGGGGATCAATCCCCAGTGCAGCAGGGATATTTCTCTGATCTCTCCTTTCTGGCGTATCACCGGAATATTCTGGGATGGCGCTATGTTGTAGCGTGGTTCAATCTCCAGGCTGTTTTCTACCTCGAAGAAATCCACTATGGCCTGGGCATCAGTAATCAGGTTGTATCGACCGCACATGGCTATATACTGCTTGGATTAAGCAAAGGCCTTACACCAAAAATATCACCTCGCCTCGCCTTGTTTTCAACTGAGAAAGCTTCTTCGCTACTATCAACAATAACGTACTGGTACTCCAGATGGTCGTGTATATATTGTTTTGTAAGCGTGTCTAATTTCAAACTGCCTGTACGAAATTTAGGCAAATCATCAGGTGACAGACTGGGAATCACTAATCTATTCGCCACATAGACGCAAAATTGATCGCCACTCAATCTGCCAGAAGCATGGCTCTTTAACCGAGTGACCAAGCCAAATACTTTCTTACCTTCTGATACTGCTTTTTCTAACCCTCTGCCAGACATCCCGCAATAGAACAATTCCTCTCCATTCCAAATCGCATAGACACCAGCACAAACAGATGGAATCGATGAGTTTGGCCATTCTGAAAACTTAAACCTGGGCGAAAACCTCATTTTGATCATTTCTCGTATAGTCGAATGACAATTTAGCCGTACTATTGCCTGAGAATATGATGTTCAAATCAGCGCCTTGGACATAGACAATCATCCATTATCAACACAGACGCCCATCACTTCTGGCGCTTCGCCTTCCTGTATTCCCAAGGACTCTGATGTTGCCCAGGCTTCTCCCAGATCCCAGCAGAAAGACTCTGCGCCCCCTCCTGCGCCTGGAAATATTTCCACTCCTTGCAGTATTTCGGATAAACCGCTGCACTGCCGGAACGCACCATAGCCAGATTCAGGTTCTCCTGTATCGTATCGCTATCATGCGTCCAGACCTCTCCTATCAATCTACCGTACCGATCC
>JAAEOI010000080.1 GCA_024244665.1 Bacteroidota bacterium
ATGATCCTGTTTGTTCGGGGCGGTGTTGATGCCGATATGAACCTGCTGTTGATCATGACTGCCATTGCTCTTCTATTTGGTATCCATATGGTTGCATCCATTGGTGGTGCAGATATGCCAGTTGTGGTTTCAATGCTGAACTCTTATTCAGGTTGGGCAGCTGCTGCTGCAGGATTTATGCTATCTAATGACCTGTTAATTGTAACCGGTGCTCTGGTAGGCTCCTCAGGTGCCATTCTGTCCTACATTATGTGTAAGGCAATGAACCGCTCATTTATCAGTGTTATTGCTGGTGGTTTTGGTAGTGATGTGATCATATCAGGGGATACAGACTATGGCACACACGAAGAAATTACTGCTGAGGCTGTAGCAGATATGCTGAAAAACTCAAAAAATGTCATCATCACACCAGGATATGGTATGGCGGTAGCACAGGCTCAGTATCCTGTTTACGAAATTACACAAAAACTTCGTGATATGGGTATTGAAGTTCGCTTTGGTATTCACCCGGTTGCCGGACGTCTGCCTGGGCATATGAATGTATTACTGGCTGAGGCTAAAGTACCCTACGATATCGTTCTGGAAATGGATGAAATCAATGATGACTTCCCAGAAACAGACACGGTTCTGGTTATTGGTGCAAACGATACGGTAAACCCATCTGCTCAGGATGATCCAAATAGTCCAATCGCCGGTATGCCGATCCTGGAAGTCTGGAATGCAAAAAATGTTATCATCTTTAAACGCTCCATGAATCCTGGATATGCTGGTGTTCAAAACCCGCTATTTTTCAAGGATAATTCAAAGATGCTGTTTGGTGATGCCAAAGACAGTGTTGAGAATATCTTCAAAGCA
>JAAEOI010000081.1 GCA_024244665.1 Bacteroidota bacterium
AGTGAGTGCTGCCAGGCATGTTAAGAAGTCTTTGGCTCAACTGGCTAAAAGCCTCGGAAACTTCCCGGAAAAATACTCCACAGAAGAATACCTGGTCGATGAGCCGAGGAACTACCGGTCGGTATCCAAATGGCGATACAAGATCGTTTACGAAGTAACAGACAAGTACCTGCTCATATCCGACATTATTAACACCAGCCAGCATCCCTCCAAAATAAGGAGAATAACGGAGCATAAGGAGTAACTCTTCCCCACAAAACAAAATCCCGGCCTTTCGCTTCTCTCAAGGCTTGCACGGTCTTTTGTTTTGTTCCGCACTCCGCCCTGCTGGCGCTTTGCGTTGCCAGCCCTGTTTGCAGCCCATTGTGAAGCCAAACAGGCTGACGCCGCAATCAAATACTTTAAAAGAGCTGCAAGCTCTCCCATCGGCAAAGGCGCCGCACAGCCAGTGCACTGTAGCTCTTCGAGGTGTCCTGCAAAAACTCCAACCATTAGTTGGAGAAATATCTTAAAACCAGAATCGGCAAGTTAAGCCAACTCAACCCACAGTCAAGGTCAAGCCCTCAAGGGTCCAGAAAAAGAACCTTGACACTTGTCCACCCACGGCTTGGATAGAGGCCTAATCTGGTGTTAAGGCTGATAGTGTGGCTACAATGGTAAAGAACTTCAAGACGAACAGATTGGATCAGCATCAATCAATTTGGACTAGTATGATTATGGTTTTAGGTTCTACGATATAGCAGAGCAAGTCCCAAAGTGAATTTGGAATTTGGTGTTGCAATATTTCAACAACGGGTGTTACTGCTCCATGACGAGTATGAGGAATAGTTTTGTACCCTGCCTGAAAAATCCAGAGAAGTGTTATGCGGGAATGCCATTCTGTGGAAAGGGAAAAACACCGGTCCCCTATCCAAATGAGATAATTATTCCCCTATCCAGAGCCACTGGAAGGCAGGCGCCTCCACCTTCCCCGGATTTATTGTGAGGGAGATATCGTAGAAACCGGCCGACTCGAATTCCAGGGTACCCAGGCCGTGTGATTCGAAGCTCTCAATCCACCAGTTGCTATTGGGTTCACCAACGGTCTGACCGGTATTCCTGATCTCCCCCGACAGTTTCTGTCCAGCGGCCATTATTGAAATTGAACCAGCTCCATCTGTACCCCGGAAGCTATAGGAGACATCGGCTTTCAACTTCCCGGGGCGGTCCACATAGATCCGCCAGGAATAACTGCTTTTACTTTTCACATCGATATGGGCAGGAGTGGTTCCACGCCTTCCGGACGGACTGATAATACTGCTCCCACTGAAAGCCGTCATATTCAACGGAGTCAGGGAATAGGCCCCATGCACCGATTTTGACACCAGTCCTTCCATGATCTCCGGGTAATGATCATATTCCAGTACCACAACTGAGACCCGTGGATCGGGTGAAAATTCAGGTAACTCAATGAGTGTAAAGGCTTCTTTGTGTGTGAAATTTAGCGCATCCTGCTCCGAATCAGCAAGCAGAAATGCTTTTTCAGGCCGGGCCAAAATTCCGCTTACCGGCAGTTTCCCACACAGGGGCCAGTTAAACAGATGCAGGTAGAGGCGGGTTCGTCCATCGGACATTCTCCTGGAGGTAATTTTTCCCCACGAGTGCTGATCCTTTCGCAAATCGAAGGCCTGGCTACCGTAAATGGATTCTCCGTTTTTATGCAGCCACGTTCCCATCTCCTGCAGCCGGTGCGAGATTTCATAGGGAACATCACCATTGGCCCTTGGGCCGATGTTCAGCATGAAGTTCCCGTTCAGACTCACATTGCTGATCAGGGAGTGCAAAAGGGTTGTAGTCGATTTGTACTGCTCCTCCAGGGCATGAAAGCCCCAGGAGTGTGCAACTGTTGCCGGACTCTGCCACGGGAATTCCTCCTTTTTACTTCCAAGCTGGTTATCTCCCAGTGTTTTAAAGTCGATATCACTGTCCTCTTCGATGGACAAGCCAAGACGGGAATTCACCAGGCATTCCGGTTGAAGTTCACGGATCAGGCTTTTCAGCTGCATCAGTTGCTCCCTGCTTACGCATGATTTGGAGTGATGAATCCACATATCGAACCAGATCAGCCCCACATCACCGTAGGAGGTAAGCAGCTCTTTCATCTGGGGAATTACCTTCTCCTGCCAGTACCGGTCATAGTCCGCCGCCTCGATCCCATAGATTTCCCTGCTATGATCCCAGCCGTGGGGATGCTCCCAGTCCACCCAGTGGGAGTAATACAGGCCCAGCTTCAATCCATGCTTACGGCAGGCATCCGCCAATTCAGCAATAATATCCCGGCCACTGTACCCTGTTACATCGTAATCACTCACCTTGCTGTCCCAAAGGGCAAATCCGTCGTGGTGCTTGGCTGTGATGGTAACATATTTCATGCCCGCCTCCTTTGCCAGCAAAACCCAGTCTTCGGGATCAATTTTCTCCCAGTTAAACCGGTCCAGCAGACCCAGGTACTCCTCCCTGCCAATACGGTTCCTGTAATAGATCCACTCGGCATAATCATTGTCGTTGCGCAGTTTCTCCTCCTTCCATATGCCCTCTGCTCCACTATATACCCCCCAGTGAATAAACATGCCGAACCTGGCATCTGTAAACCAGAGTGCCCTTTCATTGGTATTCTCCTGGGAGATCCCCGGGTAAGTGATTGCTAGGAACAGGGCAAGGATAATGATTCTGTGAATGTGTTGTCTCATACAGTATATCCTTAATGTTTTTCAGTGACAATTCCCAATTCAGCGATAGTAACAAAATTCCGGTCATCGATCTCAGCTTCAGCCACGAAGCGGATATACCTGCAGGTTTTGGCCGCAAAAGTCCTGATCTGAAGCACCGGGCTGTTCCTGATGTTGCTGAATTCTCCTGCTGATACCGCCTCTCCCCACTGTTTGCCGTCTTCGCTCACATAAAAACTGTACTGGGATATGGTCCCGTCAATGTAACGCTTTTGCGTTGGCAGGTATGTAAATCCGCTAATCTCAAGAGTTTCACCCAGGTCCACCACCACCTCCTGCGGGAGACCGGCACCCGGCTGACTCCGCCAGATACTTGCAGGCCTTGCATCAATCATGTCCACTCCATTATAGTCCTTCCTGGGATCGGGTATCATCACCTGCCAAAGCTCCTTACATATGTCATACTTCTTCAAAGCCATTGAACTTGTCACTCCCGTTTCAGGGTCAAGGGCCATAGCCCTGACCTCACCATGACCTTTGAGCTCAAAGGAGCCATCATTGCGGTCCGACTCAGCCGTGGGTTCGCTCCCGTCGGTGGTAAAATATATTTCAAGCCCACTGTCAAAAGACTCCAGGGAGATATTACCCTCCTTGTCACGCTCAATGAGCGGCGGTTCAAGGAGCTTTGGAGCATGATAGACTTCCACACTGGAAATGAGGGGACAGGCTCTGGAATCCAGCACATTGAAGCGCAGCTTCTCCGAGCTTACATTGTCAAACCGGAGGATCCGTTTACTGCCGACGGTGGTCTGGGCATCAATCTCCACCCAGGCATCGTCTATCCAGGCCTCAATGGAAAAGGCCCTGACACGCTGTCCCAGTGGGATGTACTCCCTCACCAGGAAACGGTTAAAGGTGGTGATCTCATCGAAATTGATGGTGAGCGCTGCTTCCGTAACTCCATCATCAGTGGACCAGTATGTCTCCGGATCACCATCCACAGCCATGCTGGCATCATACTTTCGGGAACCGCCACGCACCTTGTCTGCATTCACAGAGGCGTCCATGGCCAGATCCGTTCGCAGGTCATTGCTGATCACCTCCACCATTTTCATCAACTGTTCAACATCCTTCTCATGGATCAGTCCCCGGTGATCGACCGGAAAATTGAGTAAAAAGGAGGCATTCCTGCCTATGGAATTATAATAGATGTCCACCAGCTGCTTCACTGATCTCACCTTATGATCTTCCGATTGGTGATAATACCAGCCCGGACGTATGGAGACATCCACTTCGGCAGGAACCCAGTGGGTGCCATCCTCATGCCCGGTGGTGAGATCCTTGTAGTTGGGCGACCCGGGGTAGAATTCATCCCTTCGAATCATGCTCCAGTTGGTCTCTCCGGCCCAACCTGCTTCATTACCCACCCAACGGACACCGGGACCTGCATCGCTGAACATCACTGCACCGGGTTGCAGCTCCCTGACAATCTGCCTTGTATTGGGCCAGTCATAATAAGTCTCACGGTCGACCCGGCGCTCCTCATTGGCTCCTCCATAGTAGCCCGTACCCCCGTTGGCCCCGTCAAACCATACTTCGAAGACCTCTCCGTAGTTGCTCATCAGCTCGGTCAGCTGGTTTCGCAGATAGGTGATGTAGGCATCCGTGCCATACTGGGCATGGTTCCGGTCCCAAGGTGAGAGGTAAAGCCCCAGCTTCAATCCGAACTCATGACAGGCATCGGCCAGCTCACTTACCACATCTCCCTTCCCATCTTTCCATGGGGAGTTTTTTACCGAATGCTCCGTATACTCCGAAGGCCACAGGCAAAAACCATCATGGTGCTTGGCGGTCAGAATGATCCCCTTCATCCCAGCCTCCTTGCAGACTCGCGCCCACTGGCGGCAATCCAGTTCTGTGGGATTGAACAGTTCGGGCGACTCCCCGCCGGTCCCCCACTCCATATCGGTGAAGGTATTCATATTAAAGTGCACAAAGGCATAGAACTCCAACTCATGCCATTTCAATTGTCTTGCTTCGGGTAGGGGATTCAATGGAGCTGGTGGCAGGGTTTGATCGCAGGAAACCAGAAGGGCCAATACCAGAAAAACAGGCGTGATTCTTTTCATTGCTTATGGATAATAATGAGTGGAGAATGTGGCAATTTTATTCCCGCCGGTAATAGCATCCTGCCCAAAGATTGTTCCTGCGAAAAACAGAAAGCACATGAAAAGCAGCAGTTCCTTCTTAATGGAATTTAGTTCTTGCGATATCTTGCTTTCCGGTTAACGTTAAGGCGCTAAGACAATAGAGAAAAAGAGAGCCCGGGAAAACAAGCCCCGGTCTCTCCGTAATAATTTCTCTACTTCTTCTTCCCCGTCATCGGAATAGTCCCGGCGCTATAGGAAGCGCTTCCTTCAAACTTCTCCTTTTTCAGGGTAGCTTTGATAGTTACAGACTCTCCTTCGATATTTACCTTGAACGTTAATACGTTCTTCTCATATTTGACTTCGTTTCCCTGGACCTTGGAATACTCACTAAATACCATCTCAACCTTGAGTTCCTTTCCATCCTTTTCAACCACAATATCACCTGAACTATACTCATAAGGTGCCTGATCGGCTAGGTATTCCCAGGTTCCAACAGGATCCACTTTTTTCTGTGCAGAAACAGTGGTAAACGATGCAGCAAGCATCACAAGCATTAAAATCTTAATCGTTTTCATTTCTCTTGTTTTAAGTAATTATTGAATCAAAAGTAATCACTAATTCTCTTTTGGTATACATCTCCATCAGGATCGAGGATATAAATTCCTGGTTCATCTGCATAACGTTCAGCAATGGTTCGCCAGAGATTGGCATAGTGATCCTGAATCCCGATACCGTCGGAAGCAGAAGTGTTTTTCCGGAAATTACCGAAGGCGGTTTGCACGGCGGAACTTATCAGATAGGCATCACTCCATACAACTCCTGTCTGGTGTGGCTGACCATCGGTCAGAGTAGCCCAATCGGGGGCTCCGTCTGAGAATTGAACAGGATAGAGGTCGGGGTGCATATCAGGCATCACATAAATCCTGTTCTCGGAGGCCCAGCGAATCCTTCCATCTACCTTTACAAAAGCATTCCTTTGCTTCTTACCTGCCTGCTCTTTACTGTTGGAGCCGCTGCAGGAGCGGAAAATTAATCCAACACTAATCAGCACATTAACAAGTGTGAATTGCTGAATTGTCATTCTATTGAGGGTTTAACAATTTATCAATTTATTGAATAAAGGGGCGGATACCAAAGAACGGGGATGGCGGCAATATAATAATTTTTCTATTTGCTTGGGAACTTTAATTTGCTACATTCCTGACATCAACTATTGAAAATCCCGGCAATTAAGGAACAATCTTTCCCCTTCAGCAGGCTGGCAAATCAGCCCTTGAGGCCATAACTGCATGGGAGGAGAACCTGGTCCAGCCCAAACAAAAGACCTTCCAGGACGTAATCAACTTCGAAAACAGGTTAAATGCGGAATTAAATATGTTACGCAGCCGCGTTGATTCATACGATCCGAGGCAAACTGACGGGGCCAAAGAGAGAAAGGAAGAACTTTTAGGGGAGTGGAACCGGTTGAATCTTGGAATGGAAAGGATTATCAGGGAGAATATCGAAGGATTTAATGAGCTCTACGAAGAGGAAAAATTACCAGCTTTGATCATTTTATAGATTTTTTATCATATTTATTTAGCATTTCGTGCAATTTTTAGTATGTTTGGTCAAATTTCTGACCGAATACCATGAATTACACTCAAGCTGACATTACCATTCAGGATGCTCCTGCTTCGCAGACAAGAACAGGATCGGCCATAAGAAAGGCGCTGAGGCATGATCCGGGACTGATCCTGCAACTGTTGCTTGTGATACCTGTGGTTACAGGGGGAATCCTTTTTAATCTGAATGTAATCCAGTGGGTGCTGGTTGGTTTAGTCACCATGATCTACCTTGTAGCATGCCTGATGCGTACAGCTGCAGTGCTGCAGATTCATCATGACAGTTCCCTGACCCTTTTCCAGATCAGCAGGATCAAAAGCATGGGTAACGCCATTGTGACCATTACGGCCGCACTCTCACTGATCACCTACATGCTGGTATTTGTCCCGGTAATTATCGAGCTTATTTAAGCAGCTTCTCAGCCACCTGAACGGCAAGAGGATATCTTCCGAAGGGTGCACTTACCTGTATACCATTTACAAAGGAGAGGACTTTATCCACCATGGATTGGGCAATTTCTATTCCCGCTTTCAGCTGATCCTCCTTAGTATCATACTTACCAATGTACCCGATCACTGAATCGGGCACAAATACACCGGGCACCTCATTTTTCATGAATTCTGCATTCCTGAGGCTCACCAGCGGCCAGATCCCTGCAATCAGATAGAGATCCTCCATGACGGCCTTCTCCAGGAAGGACTTCAGTGAATCGATATCAAATACAGGTTGTGTGATGATATATTCGGCCCCTGCTTCTTTCTTCATCTTCAGGCGGTTGATTTCGTTCTCCAGGTTTACACTGTTGGGATCCACTCCCACTCCGGTAAAGAAGGAGGTAGGTTCGCCGATGCGCTTCTCTCCAACATCAATGCCGTGGTTCAGGTTGTTGATCAGGTGTACAAGCCCTATGGCATCAATATCAAATACGGCGGTTGCCTGAGGATAATC
The DNA here is from genome assembly GCA_024244665.1 of Bacteroidota bacterium. The sequence continues at coordinate 7,412 of JAAEOI010000081.1, forward strand.
GCCAATCATTGGCGGATCCCCTGTAATGGCCAGGATATTCCTTGTACCCAGGACCGATGCTCCCAGCAGGTCTGACTGCATCCCAAGCAGGTTCCTGTCCCTGCATGTATAATGGATCACCGTCTCTATTCCAACCTTTTGTTCCAGCAGTACCGACAGGGCCAGTCCGGTCATTCGTGCCGAAGCCCTCGGTCCGTCCGGAATATTAATGGCATCCACCCTGCTCTCTTTTAACAAAATGGCCCCCTCAACCGATTTTGTCGTATCGGTGCTTCTCGGGGGAACCATCTCCACCAGTACCACCTGCTCGCCGGAAGAGATTTTTTTGGAAAGATTTGATTTCTCTTCCTGGGGTACCGGGTCGGGAAGGGGCTCCTCCGAAACCGGCTTAATACCAATGTTGATCGAGTGCTGAATCCTGGTCTGTTTCATGGCCAGTGCATTGGCCATTTTACTGATGTGTTCGGGGGTGGTCCCGCAGCAACCGCCCATCATTCTTACGCCCATGTCAATAAAGCGTTTGGTATAAACCGAAAAGTATTCAGGAGTGCTGAGATAGATCATCCTGCCATCGGTAAATTGGGGACGGCCGGCATTGGGCATGATGCAGATGGGCTTATCTGAAACAGTGATCATCTGCTCTACGAAATCGAGCATCGGCTTGGGCCCAACAGTGCAGTTCAGCCCGATCACCGTGGCTTCACTCTTCAGAAGCTTTCCGGTAATATCCTCCAGGTCAAGTCCGTACCGGGTTTTCCCATCCTCTCCGACGGTCATCATGGCCACCACGGGAAGATCGCTTTCGCTACGTATGGCCTTAACGGCCTGTTCCATCTCCCTGATATCCTGGATGGTCTCAATGATGAAAAGATCTACCCCGGCCTGGCCCAGGTATCCTGCCTGTTCTTTATAAACATCAAAAACCTTCTCCAGGGAGACCTCTCCCCACGGTTCAAGCTCCTCTCCTACCGGACCCATGCTTCCGGCCACATAGACATTCTCCCCTGCAGCCTCCCTGGCCAGCTCCACCCCCATACAATTGATCTCCCCGATCTGATCCTGCAGGTTGTGTGATTTAAGCTTTAAACGGTTGGCACCATAGGTATTGGTCTCGATCACCTTTGCCCCCGAACGGATATAGTCCTCATGGATGGACCTGATCAGGTCGGGCCGTGACAGGTTCAGTTCATCGTAACACTTGTCTATAAAGACACCCTTCTCGTAGATCAGGGAGCCCATGGCACCATCCAGCAGCACCAGGTTTTCATCGATATATTCTTTAAATGGAATCATGCCACAAAAGTAATGTTTTTAAGGCTGAGTGCTTCCTGCACCCAGGTAATTCATGCGCAACTGCACAATACGGTCACCGGCAACTGCAGGATCAAGTTCTAACTGTCTTATATCGAACTCATACCCTTGCTTGCCATCGTTCAGCATAACCAGTGAATTGAGGATCAGCAAGGCCTCAACAGCATCGCCACTCTCCTCAAGAGCCTGAATGATCACAGGGGCCGGATCCATTGCACCGGACAGTCCCAGGAATTCGGCAGCCCTTGTGCGTACCAATAGATCGTCATGACTGCACAGTCTTTTTGCCGTTTTATAAAACTCCTCTGCTTCCTTCCCGAAGCAGGAACAGGAAATCAGGCCCCAGTACACCTCAAGGCAATTTTCAGAATCCAGCGCCATGGAAATCCCCTCCCTGGCATCTTCAAAGGAAAGAAGGCTGAGGTCAGCCACATCAACCAGGCCAGCTATCTCCTTGCGGTGCTCCTGTCCGAAGAGTACAGGGTTCCCAAAGCCCCTCTCTCTGAGGACGTTTTCAGGATAGAAGCTGAGATCAGGCATCCCCTTGACCCAGCCGGTCAGCAGCTCCCTCATTCCAGCCAGTTGCTCATTGTACTCAGGATCTCCAGCCAGGTTCATGGTTTCATAGGGATCATTCTCAAGATCATACAGGGCCTCAGGCTCCCTGGCTTCAAAAAACTGGCTCTGCACGGCATTCAATTCCCCCCTGGCATACATGTCCCGCCACTGCTGGTAGGCCAGACATCTGTACCTGTAGTTATTTTGCAGGCCGTCAAAATTGAAGGGCTGGTAGTTGCGGATATATTTAAGCCTCCCCTTCCTGGCCGTCCTCACCAGGTCATATTTTTCATCAAAGCGGTCTGCATAACCAAAGGTCACTTCCCTCTGATCCAGTTCCCTGGAGGAGACCTCCTCACCCATGAATGGGATCCCGTCAATTCCCACAGGCAGCTCGATACCTGCAAGTTCCAGCAGCGTGGGTCCAAAATCCACAAAGCTGACAAATCCGTCAGTCTCAGCCCCCTGCCTGAGGTTCACCAGGTGACTGAACTTATCGGGAATACGTACCACCAGCGGGATGTGCAGGCCGGTTTCATAGGCGTATCCCTTGCTTCCCGGCAGGACGCCGCCATGGTCACCAAAATAGAAGACAAAGGTGCTCTCCAGCAGTCCATCTTCTTCCAGCTGTTTCAATACAGACCCCACTATGGTGTCCACCGAAAGGATCCGGTCGCGGTAGTAGGCAGCTGTAAAACGGAACAGCTCTGTATCGGGGTGATTGGGGAACAGGTGGACCATAGCAGGATCTGTCACAGGTGTATAATTTTCCATAAGTTCTGCAGGAAAATGAAGGCGGCTTTCATGGGAAACAGGGTGGGACTCCTTATGAAAAAAGGGTTGATCCGGTTCCCTGTGGCTCCAATGCGCTTTTTTGGAGGATTCATCCCAGACCCCTTCACCCTTCACATAATTGTAATCTGTCTTGCTGTTATTGCTTGTGTAGTAACCCGCTTTCCTGAGATAAGCCGGGAACATCTCCACATCTCCGGGCATGGGAACCATGGTCGATTTCCGGTGATACTGCGCCCCGGTCCTGGGTCCGAAGCATGACGATTCCAGGGTTGAACGTGCCACGCTGCAAACCGGGCTGTTAGAGAAGGCCCTGGTAAAAAGAATCCCCTCCGTCGCCATCTCTTCAATGTTTGGCGTGGCAATCCCATGGGAATCAAACAACTCCATGTAGTGCGTGGAGTTATCCTCCGAAATAATCCACACAAAATTGGGCTTCTCTTCAGTTTTGCATCCCTGCAGCAACATTATGGCAGCCAGTGCCGGTATAAAAGCGCTAAATAAACGGGGCGATCTAACTCTTTTCATCCTTATAACTTTTGGTGAGGTGAATCTGACATTTTCAGATGAAGATCTGCAAAAGCCAGGTACTGTTCCCAGTCATATGCAGTCAGGTCATGTTTCCCGGTGCGGATATGGTATCCCTGTTTGCCCTTCCACCGTGGCTGATCCATCTCCGGTGAAATCTCATCGCTCAGCACATCCCCCCCATACAGTCTGTAAACCTCCCCGGCTTCCAGGAGTGAAAGGTACTCACCCACAGGATCAGTCTCAAAATAATCCATGGCCCTTGACAATCCCCAGGCCCAGGCTACAATGGACCCCCATGAATCGGCATTTTCAACAGAGATATGGTCATTGCTGAGCAATACTTCGGGCAAGGGATCAATCAACAGGTAAAGCGAATCGGATGATGACTGGCACTGTACTGCCGGGATTATAGCAATGCCCACCAGCAGGAAAAGCAGCCGTTTAACCTGGCCTGAGAATTTCATTTTCATGAACTATAGTTTAGACTATTTGATAACGTTGAGAAGCACATCAGGTGCTCTGACCAGTTTTTTAGTTTGCATATCCATGAACACCAACACTACAGTTGCTTCGTGGGCCAGGGTTCCATCCTCTTTATAGATGCGGTGATGGAACTTCATCTTTGCCGTGGGCAGCTCATTCACAGTGGTCTCTATAGTGATTAGTTCATCATAGGAGATCACTTTCCGGTATCTTGCCTCTACGGAGTAAACAGGCATCACGACACCCATTTCCTCAAGTTCCGCATAGGGGAAACCCAGCTCACGTATCATCTCAGACCGGCCCATCTCATACAACCTTCCGTAGCTCCCATAATAAACTACTCCCATCTGATCGGTGTCACCATAAATCACCCTGTACTGCGTCTTTCCCGTAATCGCCTTCATAACTTACCACTTTCTTACTTACCTATTCCCTAATACTCGCCAGCTTCAATAAAAACGCATACTCCATTGCCGTCTCCTTATACCTTTCGAACCTTCCCGATGCACCGCCGTGACCAGTATCCATGTTGCAGTACATGAGCAGCAGGTTGTCATCGGTCTTCATATCGCGCAATTTCGCAACCCATTTGGCTGGCTCCCAGTACTGCACCTGGCTGTCATGCAGTCCGGTAGTCACCAGCATGTTGGGGTAATCTTTTTTCTCCACCTGGTCGTAAGGAGAGTAGCTGAGCATGTATTTATAGTACTTCTCGTCTTTGGGATTCCCCCACTCGTCATACTCACCGGTCGTCAGCGGAATCTCATCATCCAGCATGGTGGTCACCACGTCCACAAAGGGTACACCGGCAATCACCCCCCTGTAGAGTTCCGACTGAAGGTTGATTATCGCTCCCATGAGCAAACCGCCTGCACTGCCACCCATGGCATAAAGATTTCCCGCAGAGGTATATTTCTCACTGATCAGGTGTTCGGAGCAATTGTTGAAATCGGTAAATGTATTCATCTTCTTCAGAAGCTTTCCGTCCTCATACCAGGGCCTGCCGTAGATCTGGCTTCCCCTGATGTGCGCCAGGGCAAATACAAACCCGCGGTCCAGCAGCGTCAGTCGGTGGGAATTGAAATAAGGGTCCATGGTGTGTCCGTAGGATCCGTACCCATAGATCAGGGTTGGATTGGTACCATCCAGTTCAATCCCCTTACGGTATACAATACTCATAGGGATATTCTTCCCGTCATCGGCTACAGCGTAGAGTCTTTTGGTTTCATAGTTGGCGGGGTCAAAATCACCCACTACCTCCTGCTGTTTTAGCAGTGTTTTCTCTTTTGAAGCAAGATGATAATCGAAGGTGGAAGCCGGTGTGGTCATGGAAGAATAGCCATAGCGAAGTAATTCACTGTCAAAATCCAGATTGGTGGAGATCCAGGCAGTGTATACCTCTTCGCCCATCTCAACATAGTGTTCAGACCCATTGTCCCAGCGTATCACCCTCAGCTGGTTCAGGCCCTCTTTTCTTTCATTCACCACCAGGTAGTCCCTGAAGATTTCGATCCCCTCAAGGAATACATCCTTGCGGTGAGCAATCACCTCTTCCCAGTTCTCTTTGCCGCCCTTTGTTACCGGGGTTTTCATTAACCTGAAATTGACGGCATCCAGGTTGGTTATGATATAAAAATGATCGCCGAAATGTGCAATGTCATATTCCAGTCCACGCTCCCTGGGCTGAACTACCTTAAACTCTCCCGTGGGATCATCCGCCGACAGCACCTGGTATTCGGAGGTCAGCGTACTGGAGCTTCCTATGATCATGTACTCTTTGGACTTTGATTTATATACATAGGTACTGAAAGTCTCATCTGCCTCTTCAAAGACCAGGACATCCTTCGAGGCACTGGTACCCATTGTATGCCTGTAGATAGCCACGCTCCGCAGAGTGACATCATCCTTCCTGGTATAGAAAATAGTTTGGTTATCGCCTGCCCATGAAGCCCCGCCGGTGGTCATCGGAATATTATCATCCAGCATATCCCCGGTTTCCAGGTCCTTAATCATCAGGGTATACTTCCTCCGGCTCACTGTATCGATCCCCATCACCGCATAGCGGTTGTCGGGACTGATGCTGATACCGCCCACATCATAATAGGCAATCCCTTCAGCCATCTTGTTCACATTGGCAATCACCTCCTCCTCTGCTTCAAGCGAATCCTTCTTCCGGCAGTAGATGGGGTACTCCTTCCCTTCCACATAACGTACATAATAGAAATAACCGTTCTCCTTATAAGGGACACTCTCATCGGTTTGCTTGATACGGCCGATGATCTCCCTGTACAAAGATTCCTGAAGATTCTCAGAACCCTTCATCACCCCTTCCCTATAGGTATTTTCAGCCTCCAGATAGGCAATCACCTCCGGGTTTTCCCTCTCCCTCAACCAATAATAATCATCCACTCTGGTATCTCCGTGAATGGTCAGTTTTTTGGCTTTCTTTGCTGCAACCGGCGCTTCCATCTTCTCTTTTGTTTTACATGATTGAATTGTGATCACGACAATTGCCAGCAGGATCACCTTAATACTGCTATTCATAGCTACATATTTTTCATTGACAATTGAATTCTTTTGCGCTGAATATCAACTTCCAACACCCTGACTTTCACATGCTGGTGTATCTTCACGATGTCGTTGGGATCCTTTACAAAACGGTCGGCCAGCTGGGAGATGTGCACCAGCCCGTCCTGCTTCACCCCCACATCCACAAAAGCCCCGAATTTGGTAATGTTTGTAACAATCCCCGGCAGTTGCATTCCCGGCTTAAGATCCTCCACGGTGTAAACCGTCTGGTCGAACTCAAACACCTCGATCTGTTCCCGTGGGTCACGTCCGGGCTTCTCCAGCTCCTTTTGAATATCCTTCAGTGTGGGAAGGCCGATCCCACCGGCTACATATTTCTGAAGATCAATCTGCTTCACCAATGCTTCATCATGAACCAGCTGGTCCAAATCCACGTTCAGGTCAGAAGCCATCTTCTCAACAATATGGTAACTCTCGGGGTGTACTGACGAGTTATCCAGGGGATTATTCGTTCCGTCGATGCGCAGGAATCCCGCACACTGCTCAAAGGCCTTGGCTCCCATACGGGTTACTTTCAGCAACTGCTTGCGAGAGGTAAATCCGCCGATTTCCTGCCGGTAGTCAACCACGTTCTGGGCAAGTACAGGCCCCAGTCCCGTTACATAGGTTAGCAGGTGCTTACTGGAGGTGTTCAGGTTGACCCCCACCAGGTTCACACAGCTCTCCACTACCTCGTCCAGACTCTTCTTCAGGTTACCCTGGTCAACGTCGTGCTGGTACTGCCCCACCCCGATGGATTTGGGATCGATTTTCACCAGCTCGGCCAGAGGATCCATGAGCCTCCTGCCTATGGAGACAGCACCCCTGACGGTTACATCATAATCGGGGAACTCATCCCTGGCGATCTTCGAGGCCGAGTATATGGATGCCCCTGATTCGTTCACCACGTATACCTCAATATCATGGGGGAAGCGGATCATCCGGATAAAGCGCTCGGTTTCCCGGCTGGCGGTCCCGTTCCCGATGGCAATGGCCTCGGTTTTATATTGTTCCACCAGCGATGACACCTTCCTGGTGGCACCAGCCCTGTCCTTTTGGGGCGGATGGGGATAGATAGTGGAGTTGTTTACCAGGTTTCCATGCTCATCAAGGCATACCAGCTTACAGCCCGACCGGAATCCGGGATCGAGGGCCAGCACCCGCTTCTGCCCCAGGGGCGAGGCCAGCAGCAGCTGCCTCAGGTTTTCTGCAAATACCCTGATAGCCTCCTGGTCGGCCGTTTCCTTGAACATCGCCTTGAACTCATTCTCAATGGAAGAGTGCATCAGCCTCTTGTAAGAGTCCTTCACCGCCTCTTCCACCTGCTGTCCGACGTCATAGGGATTCTTCACAAACTGTTCATTCAGGGCATCAATCACCCTGGGAGTATCGGGCTCGACGGCCAGCTTCAGAAATCCCTCCTGCTCACCACGCCGCATGGCCAGTATCCTGTGACCCGGACATTTTTTCAGTGGCTCGCTGAACTCGAAATAGTCCCTGTACTTCTCAGCCTCCTCCTCTTTGCCCTTCATCACTTTGGAATATATTACCCCACTTCTGTCAAAATGGTAGCGGACCGTTTTCCTTGCCCGCGGGTTCTCATTCACCCATTCAGCAATGATATCCCTGGCACCCTGCAGAGCCTCTTCCTCATTCTCCACCTCATCATTGAGAAACTTCGAGGCGGCCTTCTCCACCTGCATCTCCTGCTGCTTCATCAGGATCTTTGCAAGCGGCTCCAGCCCCTTATCCCGGGCCACGGTGGCCCTGGTCTTCCGCTTCGGTTTATAGGGAAGATAGATATCCTCCAGCACAACCGGATCGAGGCACTCTTCGATCTTCTTCCTCAACTCAGGCGTGAGCAGATCCTGCTCATCAATGGTCTTCAGGATATATTCCTGTCTTTTCTTCAGCTCCTTCAGCTTGTTCAGTTCATCCCTGATATCGGTGATTTGCACCTCATCCAGGCTCCCTGTATGCTCCTTCCTGTAGCGACTGATAAAGGGGATGGTAGCACCCTCCTCCAAAAGGTCAACTGTGTTTTTCACCTGCCTTAAGGGGATTTTCACCCTTTGGGCAATGATCTCTTCAAAAATGATCATGGAAAATTCTGTTCTGAATTATTAATACTCATAATACCAGTAGTCCCGGAATTCGGGGATAAAGGTAGTGATTGTATACTCATCCGTGGAATAGCCGCCGAAAAAACCAGCGCCATCCTCCACATTGCTGTAAACAATCACCGGAACGGCCAGGTAGTTCTCTTTGGTTTCATAATGGTGCTGTCTCGACTTCAGGTATTTATAGTAGGATTCCGAAATCGAATGCAACCTGATGTCCAGTATCGTGGAGTCGGATGATGACAATTGATGGGCGTAAAACTCCCCCCGGAAAGAATAGCTTTTCCCGTCAATGACCTGGTCAGAGAAGAGGATGCCATTTGAAGTAAAAGCCTCCACCACAATATCGGACGAGCTGATGAAGGGAATATCGGTATAGCGGATAATGTCGTATATGGTGTAGGTTGAGTCCTCCAAAAAGTAGTTCCACTGGTTGTTGTACCAGAGAGAATCCACCACACGTACCATGGTATCCCGGACATCAGTCCAGGTGCGATCTGCCTCGGCAGAAAGAAGGTAATAGTTGTCCTCGCCGGGCGGGTCGTCCAGAGTCAGGTCAAACTGGAGAAAGTGCTCTGTGTAACCATAGGAGTAATGATCTTCATATTCGATGATCACACTTGTCGTATCCAGTTTGCGGATGGGAACAGCTTCCGGAATCTCACAGGCTGCCGAGACCGAAGGATACCCTGCCCGCTCCACTTCAATGGAATAGGTCTCCCCCACAAGGGGAAACCCAAGCGTTGCCATGTAGAGACCATTTTCTCTGTATTCAAGCTCCTCCAGAAAGGCACCTCCCTGGAAAAGATTGACCTTTGCATCCTCCAGGGGAACAACGGGAGCGTTGTCCAGGATATGCCTGGTGCGGGATACCTGGATGGCCAGTGTATCATCATTGGTGATGGCACCGTTCACAACAATCAGTTTATCGGCCTCATCCAGTTCAATAAACAGAACCGACTCACAAGCATTGTACAGAAAAAGCATAACCAGCAAAACCAGGCCTTTTACAACGGAGGTATATTTTCTTGTGCTTTTCATCATTAGAATTCAATTGAGTAGCTGATAGAGGGGATCAACATGAAGATACTCATCTGTTTCAGAGCCCTGTTACCGTAACCATCATAACCAAAGAAAAGGTAGAAAGGATTCTGCCTGTTGTAGGCATTGTAGAGACTAAGGCTCCAGGTCGAGATGCCCCAATCCCTGGTTTTATGCCAGTTTAAACCAATATCAAGTCGGTGGTAGGCCGGTTCCCGGTAAGCGTTTTTCCCCTTAAAATACTCCACATCTTCATCATACCTGAACCCCGGATATTCTGGAAAGTGGTAATTCCAGGTTTCCTTTGGACTGAAGTCTTTGTTGTCCGCTGCGTAACGGGAGACAGCCAGCGTACGTGCACTCCCTGTACCATAGACCCAGGTGGCGCTCACATCAAAGCCTTCATTCACCTTGAACATCAGCACAATGGAAACATCATGCCTGCGGTCGTAGGTATAAGGATAGGGTACACCGTTATTCAGGTTTTCAAACTGAACCTCGACTTTGGAAAGGGTATAACCCACCCATCCCCTGAGCCTGCCCATGTCCCTCCGGGCCAAAACTTCAAGCCCGTAAGAAAGGCCCTCTCCGCCTCTTTCTATCTTATCCTCCCAATTCACTCCATATTCAAAGAAGCTGGATCCTTCCGAATAATCGATCAGGTTATTCATGGTTTTATAGAATCCCTCCACCGTGAAGTACCAGTTGTCGTTGAGGTTATATGCAAAACCTGCGGCCGTCTGGTAGGAGTTCTGGGGAGGGGTCATGTCCGTCGCAGGCACCCATATATCGGTGGGCAGTCCTATGGTGGCATTGGTAAGCAGGTGAATGTACTGATCCATCCGTGAGAAGGCCGCTTTAAACGAAAAGTTGGGTGTGATTAAAAACCTTCCTGTAAACCGGGGCTGAAGGGAGTGGTAAAATTCATCTTTCACGAAAAAACCGGAGTAATGTAAACCAACATTGGCCCTGATCCGCGATCCCAGCTGAAAGTTATCTTCTGCATAGATGTAATATTCATGGGCATAGATGGGGTCTGAATTAAGCTCAGTGGAGAGGCTGTCGTCGGTGGATTCCAGCGTTTCAATACCTGGTGTAAAGGTGTGATAGAGATACTTCCCGCCAAAACGGATGGTGTGCCCGGGAATGGGACGATAATCAAAATCGGCCATGGCACCCCAATCTTCAATCTGAGAAGAGTAGTGGTATGAGTATCCCACATCGTGTACCCCGTTCACAAGGGTGTTGGTCTCATCGAAGGTGTCAAACTTATAGTTAGAGTAGACCAGAGATACATTACTGAATAGCTTACTTCCGTACAAATGGTTCCAGCGCAGTGCACTGGTAAGGTTCCCCCAGTAAAGACCCGAATGATCTGTGGCCTGGTAGGAGGTGTCGTTGTTAATCCATTTCTCCTCATTTTCAATGTAGAGCCGGTCCCTTCCATGATAGGCACTCAGATAGATGCGGTCCTTCTCCGAGAACTTATGATTGATCTTGGCATTGAGGTCGTAGAAGTAGTAGCCCGACACCCCCTCCACTCCGTTTTGTTTGTTGATCTGCTTGATAATTGGCCGGGCTATCAAATCGAAATAGGTCCTTCTGCCGGAAACGATAAAAGAGGTTTTATCCTTAATAATGGGACCCTCCAGGGTAAGCTTCGCGGCGATCAGTCCAACGGAGCCTGCCCCGTGAAACTCCTTCATGTTTCCCTCCTTGAGCCGGATATCCACAACGGAAGAGAGTCTGCCCCCGTAGTGGGCCGGGAATCCACCCTTGGTGAGGGTGATATTGGATATGGCATCCGGATTGAATACCGAGAAAAAACCGAAGAGGTGATTGGCATTGTAGATGGGAACACCATCGAGCAGGAAGAGGTTCTGGTCGGGTCCCCCGCCCCTCACATAGATCCCGCTGGTTCCTTCAGTCCCGGACTGAACGCCCGGCATCAGCTGGATGGTTTTGATCACATCGGCCTCCCCCATAAACATGGGAATCGACTTGATCTCCCTGATGGGAATGTGGATGCTGCTCATCTGTGCATCTTCTACAACATCCTGTGGACGGTGGGTGGTGACCACCACCTCATCCAGTGCGATGGAAGGTAGTAGGGAGAGGTTCATGCTCAGGTTTGCCCCCAATCGAAAAGTATCAGTATATGCAGTATACCCCACATAGGAGACCTGCATATGCAGCTCCCCGGCGGGAAGGGTCAGACTGTAAAAGCCGTACTCATTGGCCGAGGATCCCTTCCCCGAATTAAAATCATAGACCGTGGCCCCGATCAGCTTCTCTCCAGTGGTGCGGTCCTGTACATATCCACTGAGGGTGTATTGCTGCGCAGCCACACCGGATGTGATCATGAGGGCAAAAAGCAGCAGGAATAAGCTTCTCCGATTCATATCTTATTCTTCAGGATTGTGAAAGGTAGCATAACCAATAATATAAAAACGTGAACTTTTTCACATTGGTATGATAAAAAGCTATTTTTGCTAAAAGCAACTGCATGAACAAACACCTGATTTCACCCTCGATCCTTACAGCCGATTTCCTTCACCTGGAACGCGAGATAGAGATGGTCAACAACTCTGAAGCCGATCTCATTCACCTGGACATCATGGACGGGGTTTATGTTCCAAACCTCACCTTCGGATTCCCGGTGATCAGGCAGATCAAATCGGTAGCCAGGAAACCTCTGGATGTTCACCTGATGATTGTGGACCCGGACCGCTACCTGGAGGAGTACAGGGATGCCGGAGCCGACTGGCTGACCGTGCATTACGAAACCTGCCCCCACCTACATCGCACCATCCAGAAGATTACTGAGCTGGGCATGAAACCGGCCGTGTCGGTTAACCCACACACCGACGTCTCCCTGTTGGAGCTTGTACTGGGCTCCCTGAACATGGTTCTGGTGATGACCGTCAACCCGGGTTTCGGCGGACAAAAATTCATCCCGCAATCTTGCGACAAGATCAGGAAGCTGAAGCAGATGATCATTGCCGGCGGACATGATACCCTCATCCAGATCGATGGCGGAGTGACTGAAGAAAATATCGGCAGTCTGATCGAAGCGGGAGTGGATGTTTTCGTGGTGGGCAATACCATCTTTTCGGCAGAGGATCCGCAAAAGGTGATCACAAGGCTAAAAAATCTATAAAAGAATTTAAAATCCGGATCGGAATGTACCAACAGAAGAAACCTCGCAACTATAAAAGCCTATGGCTCCTCAGCCTCTCCCTGATCGCCATTGGGATTGTCCTCACCATTAACCTGGCCATGATCCGGCCGGTTGGCTTTGTACTGCTCGGCATAGGAGGATTCGGAATGATCTGGAGCCTCTCCAACAAGAAGGGATGGGACGACAGGGAGGACCCAAACGAACCCAAGCAGTTCAACTAGGTCCTTTACTGATGTTCCTCAGTCAGCTTTCTCAAGCTCAGGATGATACAATAATTTTCAAATCGGGGGAGATCCTGATTGGTGAAATAAAAAAAAATCGTCAGTATTACTATTTCCCCTCCAGGTAATCCTGCAGATACCCGTACGCTGAACCCAGTCGGCCGTTCTCTGCAATAGTAGCCCTCTCCAGCATCTCTGATTTACCTGAGGCAATCAGCTCGGGGATCACATGTAAGACCAGTGCCGTTCCAAAATCATAAGAGGCATCCCTGGGCAGCTCGCCCGGCAGGTTATCCACTGCCATCACGGTAATGGAGTCCTCATCAAAGGGATCCGACTCCTTCCCGGTAACCGGGTCATAGCCGTAATAAGGTTCGGCAATGGTAGAAGCCCTGATTGTACTGGGGATAGGCCCGGCGATGTCACAACTGATGTCGGCAACAATACGGATGGGAATATCCCCTCCCTTAAGGCAATCCTGTGTCAGCAGTACCGGGGATCTCGGATCCCAGAAGTGACAGGCTACCAGCATATCGCTCCTCCTTGCATACGGCAAAAAGCTGTTCTCATAAAGATGTGGATTATCCACGAAGTGCTTGAAATCGAATAGCTCTCCAAACCTGTTCTTTGTGTAGTTCCATGGATCGAGCCTGGTGAATACCGGCTCATGGGATACACTGGCCAGATAGGCATCAGGCTCCACCTGCCTGATCCCGGCAGCTTCCAGGATCTCCAGGGCACCTCCTGCTACCCTGCCTCCACCTGTAACAACTATTCGGGTTTTCCATATATTAATCCCGGCCAGTTCAGATTTCATATCCTCCAGATCCCTGCATTCACTGGCCCGGGGAAGCTTGAATTTCCCTGTACGTAAGCCCAGGCCCCTCAGTCCGTTGTAGGCTCCCACAACACCGGCCCACTTCCCAAATGCTACCACCCGTGTCCGATCGACACCGGTAAGGTATTCATAATCGATCAGCCGGATCTCCTTCTCAACAACAGCCTGCAACAGGGAACGGTTATAGGGCTGTTGCTTTGCCGTATGGGAAAAGAACAGGTAGGTGCTTCCGGAAATCAGCGCCTCTGTCTTCACCTCTTTCACACCCATCAGCACATGGCACCCGGAGAGATCTTCCTTGAGGTTAACTCCGGCCTCCATATACTCCTGGTCACTGTAGCAGCGGTTAGCTGAAGGCTGTACCACAATCTCCAGCTTCCGGTAACGTTGAGATAACTTCCGGCACTGCGCAGGGGTCAGAGGCACCCTTTTATCGGGTGGATTCTTCGTCTCACGAACCACACCCAGGATTAAATTCTTCATAAAGCGAATATAACAAAATCCTACCCGATCCACGACTCAAAATCCTGGTCCAGGGTAACAATAGAAGCATACCCCTGCTCCAGGGCTAATTCGGTCGACTGCAGGCCCAGCTGTTTCAGGCAGGAGACAAAACCCTCGTTGAGCATCCGGCCCGCCTGGAGGGGGAATTCGAACAGCTCAGGCCTGTCCTGCAGCTTACCCGAATCCTCATAATCCTTTTCGCACGATCGTACTGATGAGGAGAGGTAGATCCGGCAGGCCATGGGCCTTGCCTCATAAACCTGGCAGGAGCTGTTTTCCAGAAAAGGACAGGCAAATTTGATCTTTTGTTGCTCCTCAAGATTTTTATTCAAAGTAAGCAAGGACTTCTCCCGGGAGCGCTCAATAAAACCATCTTGTTTATCCCGGAGGATATCCTGCCGAATGAAGTCCTTAAGGTAGAGAATCTCATGTGTAATGGCAAATACCGGCTGGTGGCAACAGAAGGCACACCCGTTTTTGCAGGCTACAGGATTCCCTTCACCGGCTGCCCGCTTCAGGAAAGCCTCCAGCAATCCGTCAACTGCCTCATACATGGCTTTGATGGCATGCTTCAGGTTGTCCACACTCACCTCTTCTGCCAGGTACTGGTTGGCCAGCCTGTAGCCGTCCTGGTAAAAAATTTTCCCGATCTCCTTCTGGTTCATGCTATTTGAGGGGGAAGGCAATAACCGTCTGCCATTTGGCAGGATCCGATTCGTCCTGGGAACTTACCATGTAAAACTCAAAGGCCTGACCGCTAACCTCTATTCCCTTGGCTTCCATATATTCAGCCAGCAGCCCGTAAGATTCCATGAACTTTTCGTAGGGTCCGGTATGAACTGCCCTGAGCACCTTCATCTCGGGATAACTTACAGATTTTACCTTTCCATTCGTTTTACCGGCGGTCTTTACCTGTACACCGGGCAAGTAATTGGAAATTCCTGTGGCCTCGTCATAATCCAGATAAAGGACAAAAGCCGGACCTGCAATATCCAATTGTTGTTTGCTTACTTCGGCAAAGACAATACCATACAGTGCAACCAGCTTCGAACCCAATTCGTCCATGGTTCCCGATCCTTCTGTCACCATGGCCTGAAATGGGGCCTGCACCTCAACGGTAATCGGGCCAAGGCAACTCGCCTCTGCAGGCGGATCCGACTCCATTATCTCCTTCAGGTGGGAAAGGCCCAGGTCAAAGTTCTTCTGCAGGAACATCTTTCCAAAGATCATACCCAACCTCCCGAAGGGATATTTGGTCTCCTGGGTAAAGGACCAGACCAGGTTGGTTCCGCCATCCACCTGTTCAAAGGTCCACTCCACCGTTGCGGGAGATTCCACATCCCCGAACCATAGGTGAGATTCAATATATTCATTCTCTTTCACCGAGATCACCTCCATCCTCCCGGTACCCAGAACTACTCCTTCCCAGGAATAGGTCGATCCTATATAGCCCTGCCTGGGCTCAATTCGAGTATCCGCTGTACTATCGGCCGATAGCCACGGATCCCACAACTCCCTGCCTTTAAATGAGGCCATAGATGGGAAGATCTGCTCCGGTTCAAGGGAAATCTCCACAGTTGCCTTGACAACTGCAGGTGAGGGTGTGAAAAGGGGCACAATCAGAATGGCAGCCACCAGTATTCCCACAATGATCCCAATAATTTTTAATGCTTTCATATTTTTTAAGTTACATCAGTTTATATATTTTTTAAAAATAAGAAAGTATACAATACTGGTCAATAGTGCAGAATGTTGGATAATACCCAAATAATTAACTTCGAGTCGGAACTCAGTCTTATTCATCCCTCAGCACATCCACCGGATTGCGGGTGGCGGCCCGGAGTGTAATCAGGCTTGTGGTGAGCAGGGCACTGGCCAGGATGATCAGTCCGCCCAGCGGCACGATCCACCATGAGAAGCTGGTCTGACTGGCAAAGTTGGCAAGCCAGAGCCGCGTCACCCAGATGGTCACCGGGATCGCAATAATCACGGCGACCATCACCCAGGTAAAAAGCTGTTTACCCAGCAGGTAAACGATCTGCCAACGCATGGCTCCGTTCACCTTCCTGATGCCAATCTCCCTGATCCGTCTCCGGTTAATCAGCGCAACAAGTCCGAACAGGCCGATATTCGCAATGACGATACTTAAGCCGGTGAATACCCCCAGGAGCTTACTCTGGTTAATATCATTCTGGTACATGGCCTCCACAGTCTGGTCCATGAAGGTGACCTCGAAGGGGACTTCCTTGAAAAATGTCGCGTAGGTCTCTTCGATATAGTCAAGGGCCGCACCAACATCACCGGTATTCAGCTTCACGTTCATATACCCGCGGGTACCGGTCCCGAAATGAAATGCTATGGGTTTTGAATCATCATGAAGGGAGTTGTATTTTCCGCTCTTCAATACACCAAGCATCTCTATGTGAAGGATGAATTTTCCGGCCAGGCTATCACCCAGTCCAAGGAAGTCAACGCAGGCCTCATTGAGAACCAATCCACTCTGCTCCTCCAGTGGCCTCTCCGGGTCAAAGGCCCGCCCCTGACTTAGTTCCATCTTCATCAGGGGGATGTAATCAGCATCAATGGTCATCACGGATACGATCTTCGAAGCCTCCTGACCATCCACATCCAACTTGAAATGGGAGGTTCCCAGCACCTCCCCGGGAACATTGCTGGAATAAGCAGCATGGCTGATCATGGGATTTCTCTTCAGCTCCTCTTTAAAGGAAAATACCTTCTCAACGGGTTGTCGGTCGGCATGCAGTTTCACCTGAACCACCTGCTCTGTATCGTAGCCCACATCGGCCCTGAGCAGATGCTGCACCTGCTGCGAGATCAGGATGGAGGAGATAATCAGGATCACCGAGAGGGTAAACTGCAGGATGATGCTCCCCTTCCCGAAACCAAAGAGCCTGCGGCCCCTGGCTGTTCCGCCCTCACCGTTCAGCAGGTTTACAGGCTGACGGTATACCCTTGAGATTACTGAAAGCAGGAAGGCTATCACCAGGGATCCGATCACCACCAGGGAAAGGACAAGGAAACTACCTGTCCTGAAACCCGAGTTCAGCAGGGCTCCGTCGAGCCAGCTTTTAAAGTAGGATTCCACCCCCGACAGGATAAACCAGGCAATGGCTGCCGAGGCAAGGATGATAAGAAGGGATTCGGTGATGAGCAGCCTGTAAATATGGGTGCGGGAAGCCCCGTTGATTTTAAATACACCCAGGCTCCTGCTCCTCGCCTCCATGGAGGCTGAAAGCAGGTTTGTGTAGTTGAGCAGGGCAATCAGCAAAATAAAAAGGCCTGTGACAATCAACAGGTAGCTGTAGCTCCGGTTTCCCTTGGGAAAGTCATAGGAGTAGCGGGGTGTGAAATGGAGGTCCGGCAGAGGGGTTAGGATCAGCTTAAAATCGGCCTGGAGAAAATTACCAAACTCCGCCATGTGCTTTTCATAAAATCCCGGGAAAAGGTCTTCTACCTCATCTATGGAGTTGTGCTCACCCAGCAGGATGAAATGGAAAGCAGAGGGTCTCCAGAAATTCTCGGAATCCTTTGATTCGATGCGCTGCTGCATCATGGGGTCAAAAGTAGACATGGAGATCAGGATGTGCATCCTGTGATGGATATTGGCAGGCAGATCCCGGGTCACACCGCTTACCTCAAACTCACTGTCATTGTTAATCTTCAGGATTTCTCCCACCACATCTGCACGACCAAAATACTTGCGGGCAATATTTTCAGAGATCACAACACGGTTGCCTGCCACCAGGGCATCGGCGGGGGTTCCATAAAGGAAGTGCAGGGGGAACACTTTGAATACAGTGGAATCGGCGTAATAGACCTGCTCCTCGAAAAAGACATTCTCTCCCCGGGTAATGATGCATTTCTCCTCGTTGAGAAACAGCCTGGTCATGTTCTCAACCGGGGCCATCTCCTCCTTCATCGCCGGTCCCAGCCGTGGACCCAGCAGTCCGTGAATATTCTCATTGGCCGGCAGATTGATCTGCCCGCTCAGGCGGTAGACCCGGTCCCAGGTCTCCACATGCTTATCATACCCATCCTGGTAACTTACATGGGAGTAGATAAAGAATACACTGGCAAAGGCCAGGGAAAACCCAACAATGCTCAGGACAGAATAAGAGGGCTGTCTGACCAGGTACTTAAGGGCAATGGAAATATAGGTGCGTATCATCGGTATATGTATATCTGTTTTTTATCGATCGCTTGTTTTCGATTTCCGATCGCTTATCTGTTACTTTTCAGATTCTGTCTTAATGGCGCCATCGCGCAGGTGAATGATGCGGTGTGCATAGCTGGCATCTTTCGGAGAATGTGTCACCATCACTACAGTTCCCCCTTTACGGTTATGATCGGTAAGCAGCTCCATCATCCGGGTGCGGTTCCTGGAGTCCAGGTTCCCGGTGGGCTCATCGGCCAGGAGCAGAACCGGTTCATTGACCACCGCCCTGGCAAATGCCACCCGTTGCTGCTGTCCGCCCGACAACTGAGACGGATAGTGCCTGCTGCGGTGCCCGATGTTCAACAATTCAAGGATCTTCATGGCCCTTTCCCTGCGTTCCCTACGTTTCACACCCATGAAGACCAGGGGCAGCTCCACATTTTCCATCACGCTCAACTCATCCACCAGGTTATAGTTCTGGAAAATAAAACCCATGTTCCCCCTCCTGAGCCCGGTCATCTGGTTTTCTGAGAGCGAGTTTACAGGGTTCCCCCGGAAGAGGTATGTTCCCGAGCTAGGCCTGTCAATGAGCCCCAGCAGGTTCAGCAGGGTACTCTTCCCGCAACCCGAAGGCCCCATGACGGCCACAAATTCACCCTCATCCACCCGGAGGGATAGGTTTCGTACCGCAGAGGTCTCCACCTCTTCAGTAAGGTAAGACCTGGTCAGTTCGTCGATTTGTATCAGCATTTTCTTTATTGTTTTGGGAAACTGAATGCGAATGGTGTGCCACCCGGATTAAACCTCTGTTTCCATGCGATTTGATCATTTAAGCAAAATCGGAAATGTCTATCTTTTGGACAAGAGGGTGTCAAATAATTGGACAATTGATTGCATTTGGTTTCATGCAGGTGTAGTTTTATACCATGACCGATGCCCGCATACTGGTAGTAGATGACAACCGAAATGTGCTCACCGCACTGGACATGCTCCTCTCCAGGGAGTATTCCGGGGTAAAGTGTATCAGTAAGCCGGGACAGATCCTCTCCGAGTTAAGGGCTGGCTTTTACAGCGCCGTATTGCTTGACATGAATTACACTGCTGGTCAGAATACCGGTAATGAGGGGCTGTTCTGGCTAAGGGAGCTGATGAAGTTTGATCCCGAGGTATCGGTGGTGATGATCACCGCTTTCGGAGATATTGAACTGGCCGTAACAGCTTTGAAAGAAGGGGCTGTGGATTTTGTACTGAAGCCGTGGGATAACCAGAAGCTGCTGGCAACCATGAGGACTGCGGTCAGGTTGACCCACTCCAAAAAGGAGGTGAAATCACTTCGCAAGGAGAAGGAGGCCCTGAAAGCTGAGCTCAAGGGGAAACCGGTTCACATCATTGGCAAGTCCCGGGCCATGAATGGGGTAGTGACTCTGGTCTCAAAAGTAGCGGCCACAGGGGCAAACATCCTGATCACCGGCGAGAACGGAACCGGAAAGGAGCTGGTGGCCAGGGAGATTCACATGCAATCGGACCGTTCATCGGAAGTGATGATCCCGGTCGACCTGGGAGCAGTCCCCGAAACACTTTTTGAGAGTGAACTGTTCGGTCATGAAAAGGGAGCCTTCACCGATGCCCATACCGATCGATGCGGAAAAATTGAGGCAGCCCACCGGGGCACCCTCTTCTTTGATGAGATCGGAAACCTCTCCACCTCCCTTCAGTCCAAGTTGCTCAGTGTTTTGCAGAACCGGACCATCACCCGGCTGGGAAGCAGCAAGCCTGTTCCTGTGGATATCCGGCTGCTCTGCGCCACCAATATGGATCTCAATGCCATGGTGGAGGAGGGAAATTTCCGGATGGACCTGCTCTACCGAATCAATACCATCCAGATCGAAATACCTCCGCTCAGGGAAAGGGAAAATGATATTTTGCTGCTTGCAGAGTGGTTCCTTCAGCTCTTTTCGAACCGCTACCGAAAACCGGGGCTCTGTCTCGACCGGAGTGCCGAGACGGCGCTGAAGCAGTGGAGCTGGCCGGGGAATGTAAGGGAGCTGCAGCACAGCATTGAGCGGGCCGTGATCCTTTCCGATGAAAAGATCATCACAGCCGGAGGATTCAGGTTCAACCCGGAGACAGCCCCTCCATCTGCAACATTTGATGGCAGCCTGGAAGAGGTGGAGGCGCGGTTAATCTCACATTCCATCGGGAAGCATAAGGGGAACATGAGTGCTGTGGCACTGCAATTGGGAATCTCCCGGCAGACTCTCTACAACAAAATAAAGAGATATGGGATTTAAGAGACGCAACGGTACCATGCTCCTGCTGATGATTCTGGTGGTGGTCACCTCCCTGGCTCTGGGATGGTCGCTCTCCACTTCAAGGATGCACCTCTCCATCCTCCTGGCTGCTCTGATAATGATGGAAGCAATCACCCTCTACGGAGTGCTGACAAGGACCAACCGAGAGATCCTCTTCTTCTTCAGGGCCCTGGAGAATGATGACAGCTCCATCCACTTCAAAACTACACCCGGGAACCGTCTGCAGGCTGAGCTGAACCACTATCTGAACAAGCTGAACCTGAATTTCAGAGAGATGAAGGTGAAGCACGAACTGAGGGAACAATATTTCAACCAGATCCTGGAAAACCTCTCCAGCGGACTGATAGTAATCTCAAAAACAGGTCATGTGAACCACATCAACAGGGAAGCGCTCAGGCTGCTTAATCTTCAAAACCTCACCCATTTAAAGGCACTCAGGGAAGTTGACGGGAAACTGCATTCTGTTGTGGAGAGGCTGGAACCTGATATGAAGATCGAGTATGCACTGAAAGAAAAGGAGAGCGGTCTCAAAAAAGTACTGGGACTACAATACACTTCGATCAACCTGAGGGGAGAGGATGTGAGGGTGCTGACCCTGCAGGACCTCTCGGTTGAGATGGAACAAAAGGAGATTGATGACTGGATCAGGCTGATCCGGATCATGAGCCATGAAATCATGAACTCCCTGGCTCCCATCACCTCCATCTCCACAACCCTGAAAGATGTATGGTCCGAAGCCCCAGGCGAAGGAGATGAGCAGGATGGAAAAAGGATCGGCCAGACCATCAGGGGACTGGATGCCATTGCAGAGCAGAGTGAAGGGCTCACCACCTTCTTTGAATCCTACCGGGTGCTGTCCAGGATACCTGACCCGGATAAAAAGGAGTTCCCATTATGTTCCATGTTTGATAAGCTGGAGACACTGGTACTGCACGATGAGACAAGCAGGGGTATTGAGATCACATTCCGTTGTGACGAGCCCTCCAGGAAGATCCTCGCCGATGAACAGATGATTACCCAGGTAATGCTGAACCTGGTAAGAAATGCCTCACGAGCTGTTGAAAAGGTCGCAAAACCTGCCATTGAAATCTCCGCGAACCAGTCTGATGAGGGTAAGCCCATCCTTTCCGTAAGGGACAACGGGGTGGGTATTCCGCCTGAAATTGCCGATGAAATCTTCCTCCCCTTCTTCACTACCGGCGAGAAAGGGACTGGTGTGGGACTGAGCTACAGCCGACAGGTGATGAACGTGCACGGCGGACAGATCCGGTTCAATTCCCGGCCCGGCAGCACAGAGTTCACCCTCTCCTTTGGGTGAACACTTTCAGTTTCATTGATTGAATTACTATTAATCCCATACAAATCGCCAGGAGTTATCTGCCTGCCTTTTCCAAACGGTATGAAAAACACCCGTATTTTCAATCCTTGAACCACTTGAGTCGTTATGTGAAACAGTATAATGGCCATAAGTATATCCCAAATCTCCCGAACTGGATACATCTACAAAATCAGGCTCCCATGTAAGGCTTAATTCATTATCTGTTGAGGTATTAGCACTGAGAAATTCCGCCATATCCGCCTTTCCGATCACCAGGCTGTTGTTGCGCATCAAAACGGCATCCTCTGCAGCATAAGCAAAGAATGCCGCTGGTATACCTTCTGATTCGGCCATAGCGGCAAATTTTTGTTCCGTCTCAATAATCTCCTGCTTCCAAGTCTCAACAGAGCTTTTATCAGTTCCTGTTTTGCACGAATTGAGCACTAACAAAGCCAATAAAATGATATGTAAATTACTTTTCATATGATCTCTCTTTGGGAAGGTTACAGTTCCTGTTTCTTCATTATTTCACATCATGTCGTCCTGAACTTAGAAATCCAATTGATGGGAGTTTCTTAGCCTCATTAAAAATATCAAATCCTTTCTTTAAATCAGACCATAGGCCAATCTTATCCGATTCAGTGCTATATTTATTTGAAAGCCGTAAAAATTCATCTTCAGTCAATCTTGAAGGAAAAACTGTCACAGGTATTGTGGCCTGACCATTATTTCTCGCCTCAATACAAAATATATAAAGCTCTTTAATCTGACTATCAGTAATTGGCAAACACCCAATCGTTACGCATGCTCCATGAATATAGATATCACCTCCAAGATTATCTTTATTGCCTAAAATCCTGTCCGACTTGTTAGGATAGTTTATTCCAAGGGACAGGTAAAAGTTGCTATATGGGTTGAATATATTGATATGATAAAATCCTTCAGGTATTTGCAAATCACCTTGTTTTCTTTTTGGCCCTAATCTCCCCGAAGTGCTGCAGACTTCATAAACTTTCAGCAATTCGAATTTGTCATCGGCTTCATTCTTGCCCCATAATTCAATTTGTTTCTCACTTTTAAAAGCCCTGAGATAGATTTGAAGTTTACCCTTATCAATACCATTATTTCGCAACACTGACAACATATTCGTTTCCGTATCTTTATATGCTTGTCTGACACGCGAATATTTAAGCTGCTCTTCCTTAAATGAACCCGAATCAAACGAGCAGAAAAGAATCAATACGAAAACGATTTGAATTATACTTTTCATGGTCTTTCCGATTTGCAACACTAAATGAACTGAATTTTTTCACCGCTAATTGTATTTTACTTTACTCTGTAAATAATTATAATCAACCAAGATTCCTGGTGTCAATCTTTGGACTACAAGGCTCCCTATCAAGCTATTGAAATACCTTTGGTGTTATATTTGCATTCCATTGAAGGTAAGGATAGCTTCGGTTTCAGTGCCGCATATATTCCATATTCATAATGTGGCATTCTTCAATTTAATACTAAACCGGCTATATTTTCATTAGTTGTTCAATTTCATCATTTCCTATGAATTCAATAATTCATATAATTTTTTCAAATAGTATTTCTTGCGACTAATTGTTTTCCAGAAAAAGAAATACACATCCTGTAGTTCAAGTACAGTTTCCTTTTTATCAGGACAATTACAATTTGCCATTTTTAGATAGACTTCATCCAGAAGTTGCTTATACATAATTGAATCAATATCCTTCATCCAGAATTCGTAATGCTTCGATATGGTGGACGAAGGCATATAGTTTAGTTCTATTTTATTTATCTCTTTTGAATTAACCGACCCAGGAAACGTACAAATATCTTCATCTAATTTTTCTAAAAAATACTCATAGTTTAAATAGGAGACGGGGTTTATTCTATCACCATCATCACATAAAGTTAAAAACTTGTTGTCGTTCATTTGCGAAAATAAATCAACGACAAATTCATCAACCATTTCAGGTTTCATCTGATCGTGCAGTACATTATTATTCCCAAAACAAAACCTTTTTACTAGAAAATTGTCCCTGAAAATGTAATTTAAGTATTCGGTATAATAGATTAGATTCCCCTCACCCTTCAACATAAACTTATTTTCTAAAACGGTCTTCATTTCTAAATTATTAAACGTACTCCATTTCCATGTCTGCACATTGGTAGAGTATTTAAAATTTTCGAAATCTAATAAGCAGTTTTGATAGCGGTTTTCAGAGAGTATTAACTCAAGTACAGATACCCAGGTGAAATTAGGAACGTAAAATGATACAGGTCTTTCTCCAAGCAATTCTTCTTTTACAGTCAAATCCTTTTTAACATGCTCTTTCAGATAACTTAGAGGAACCGCTGGGGGATATATTTCATAATAGAAAGAACCCAAAATTTCAACTAAACCTTCGTTTAATAAAGCACGTAATAATTCAAGAACGGAATTATCTATTTCGCTAATTCTTTTTAATAAGGATCCGGTAATGGCGATACTGAATTTCTTTTTAGTTCTAAAATGAGATTGTAATAAAGGTATGATGCTATAATTGATTGCATCAATTATCTCATCATCAGAAGTTACAGACGGCAGATGAAAATACCAACAAAGTATAATTCCTTTATTCATCAGATTCTTGCTCAAATAAGGTCAATAGTCTTTCAACATTCTTTTCCCAACAAAAAGATTTTGCTTTAGTTATGGCATTGGTTTTTACTAGTCTGTATTTCTCAGGATTTCTATTGAAGTCAATTATTAAATCTACAATATCATCATACTCACTTGTATTAAACAGAAATCCGTTTTCCATATTATCGATCAACTCATTCACAGATCCATTATTAAAGGATATTGATAAGCAAGCGTATGACATCGATTCAATTATAGTAAAGCCAAAGGTTTCAAAGGCCGTCGTAGAAATAAAAACATCGGCAGAATCATAGTATTTATGAATATCATCGTGATTAACAAAGGGCAACAACTCAACAAATTTATCTAATCCCTCTGATGTTATTTTCTTTCTGAATAAATCTGATTTTGGACCATTCCCAATTATTGTCCACTGGAAAGGGATAGAAGATTCGGCCAATTTTTTAAGAATTCGGATTAAGTACATCAATCCCTTTTGCTCTGTTAACCTTTGTACAGAAAGGATCTGCAACACCTTATTTGCCGGTCTTGCTACAAGGCTATCTTCTGAGAAATGAGAACCGTGATAATTAACAACAACACTATTTTCATTGATGCTATGAGATTGTATTATTGCTCTTTTTGCAAATTTTGAAGGAACAATAATTTTCCTCGAATACCGAATCATTACGGATTCAAGGTAATGGTGTACTTCGTCGGATAAGGGCTTGTCAAAATAGGTGAACCCGGAATATAAAGGTAGATGTATTACAGAAATTATTTTCCTGGTTTTATTCATCAATAGAAATTTTAACGCCAGAAGTGAATTGTAATAATCCTGCAAAAAAATAATGTCATATTGCTTATCGAAATGGACCGATACATCCGAATAAATGTTTTCTATTAGCTCTGAGACATTATTTTGTGAATGAATTGAATCAAAAATACTGGTGATATCGGATCTGAAAAAATGTACAATTTTGTTCCCTGATTCGGTTTCAATAATAGTGTCAGATTCTGATATACTTTCTTCCAAAAACAGATTGGAGTAGGTTGGGATATTTAATACATCAACATTGCACCTATCTTTAATAGTATTATAAACCTCATTGGTATATCTACCCAAGCCTCCCCAAACGTAGGGTTTAAACTCTGAAGTAAGAATTAATATTTTCATTCTTACATTTTTAGATTGAAAATAAAATCTTTCATACTAACTATAAAGTCCCGAATTTTAGCATTACTGGTCACGGCAAGTAAAGTGGCAATAATGGTAAATATTAGCACTATATAATTTAGTAGATTTCCCTTTAATCGTGATAAGTTTGATTGAACTAAATCTTGAAATTTACTATCGATACACTTTGTAACAAAATCTCTAACTATGGGTGGTTTTATATATTCCAGGCTAAAGACTCTATTATTTAGATTGTCAATTTTATCTACTTGCACTAACGAATTCCAAAATTTATATAAGAAAAATTGATCTTGAATACGCAGTAATTTTTCATAACTGAATCGAAGTATTTCTTCGTTTAATCCTGCAAACTCAAGAGTTAATACGCCCAAATACCTCAAGGGTGGGTACTCGGGTAGTAGGTCATAATTATTTTTATAGTCTAAATTGGTAATATAATCATCTCCATTCTTAGGTAAAAACCAATCTGGATCAGCATGATAATCTTCTTCAGGGAAAGGGATAGAGATGGATACGATTGCACCTGGCTGTGTGAAATTTCTATAGAATAATCCTGACGACCACATCCTTTGCTTTAATTTTTTAGAAATAGCTTCTTCATCAACACCCTCAATATGAAGATACAATAGCTTCCATATGGTTAAAGCATATTTTTCCCACTCTAAGCTTTTCTTATTAGGTAAGCAGATTGAAGAATAGTGATATGTTGACAAATTAAACGTGTATTTCCGCTTTCGTTTTTGATGCAAAATCTTTTTTAATTGAAGCAACCAAGATTCCTTTTCAAAATGTTCATCTGACTTCTTCGATTCGGAAATGAAATTATAGAAGTTCTTAATGAACAAAACATGATCATCAATCTGACTATTACTAAATTTATTACAGCTGTTTTTTTTCTCCTTATCTCCGTTGTAGTAGTAAAAATGGAAATGTAATGAGTTCAGGCATAGACGTTCATTGGTAACGCAAACGATATCGGTTTTTATCTTATATGACTTGAAATGAATGGTACCTTTATACTCAATGTCCAACTTTTCTGTGAAATGATCATTATAATAAAACTTGTAAGCAGTTTGGTAAATGTCTCTAATTTTCGTGTTTTCAATTTCTGCATATTCTTGAATTTTCTCATGTGCTTTCGTAGAAAATTTTTCTTTCCTGATTAAAACTATTGTTGAATATACTCTCATATCCTGATACAAATTACACTTCAGTTAATAGCTTAGAATTGAATGTTTCATTTTCAGTCATTATATAGGGTAACGGTCAGTGGAAAGAACAGGTGCCGTCGAGGACGTAAACTGTATTGGTGCATTTTCGCTCCCAAGTTCATTTAATTCTTGCCCGTTTGATATTCCAATTTTGTTAAGCTTATTTGCAAGTGTCTTTCCAATATTTGGCAGTTCCTCAATAGTTTTCATTTGTCCGGATTTTTTAATGACCTACAACGTATAAGTATTTTATACCAATGGTTATAGCGTTATACCCCTTTGTACTTCCCGAAGCGAACATACTTCCCATGCCCACAGTGCTGACAGCTGCCCATCCTGTTGTCAAGCTGGTGGCGACGGGAGGCTTGTGCCTCCATCCCAGTCTCTGTGTCCCCGACCTCCATGAGCAAACCTTGCCAGTCTCCCAAGGGGAGTGCAAGAATCTGCTTTTTGATTTCTTTAAGATCCATGTAACAATTATACAAATAATAGCTATTCTAAGCTAGAACCGTAAAATACTGCCTTAAAACAAACAAAATATTTTGCAAATCTCGTTTTTCCGGAATAAGTGATATAGGGGAATTGGGTACATATTATAGAAAAGACTCATTGGGATGTTGGGGTTGATGGCCAGGTAAATCTAGTCAATCTCACCAACTATTCAAATCAATTTTGAGGCAGCCCGGCGGTCGGGTTTGAAGGAGGCGTTGCGGGGGATCTCTGGAACGGGGACAAATTGTTTGGGGATTTCATGGGGGGCCAGGTGCTGGCTGAGAAGGCCCTTCCAGTCAGAGACCGGGGCATCCGGTTCGGGCCATTCCACCATCAGCACCATTTTCTGTCCCAGCTTCTCATCGGGCCGGGGCAGCACCAGGCAGGTGGTTTGAAGGAGGGCAGAGATACGTTGTTCCAGTAGTTCGGGGATTACTTTGATGCCCCCGGTATTGATCACATTGTCGAACCTGCCCAGCCAGCGGAAGTACCGGGCAGCGGGATCAGTTTCATCCCGGCCTGTCTCCTTCTGGTCGTTGACCTCCACCAGGTCGTCGCTCTCCTTCTGGTCGTTGACCTCCACCAGGTCGTCGCTCTCCTTCAGGCCGTTGATCTCCACCAGGTCGTTGGTCACGACCGGCCCCAGAGTTACACCGGGCATATCAACCACAAGGCAGCCACGTTTATCGGTGTTGATCAGCACCCCATCCAACAGCTTAAACGATTGGTGGGCATCGGGGCCGTTGATCTTTTTCAGACCGAAGTGGGTATAGGTTTCGGTCATGCCGAATGACTCAAACACTGCCGGGGTGGACAGGTTCTCCAATCGGGCCCTGACGGAGTCCGGCAGTTCTCCCCCGCCGATCAACAGGGTTCCGCACCGGGAGAGCTTTTCCCCGGCCTTTAGTGATTCAAGCACCTGAAGGGGTACCATGGGCACAAAACTGAAATCACCGGAGATATCTTCCAGGGGCCTTGATGAGGGCTCTGTCAGCACAAGGTTCAGTCCGCCAACCAGGGCACGCACCACCATCATCTTCCCGGCAATATAGTCAACTGGTAAACATAAGAGTACACGTTCGCCCGGCTCCAGGTGAAAAAACGAAAGGGTTTTGCGGGCGCTGGCCTCCATGGAATCCCGGTCCATCCTGAACTCCCTGGGATCGCCTGTGGTCCCGCTGGAGCGCTGAAGGAGAGGTCCTTCTGCGGGCTCTAAAAAAAGCTCAATGAATTGAAATATCTTCCGGTACCAGTCGGGGTTTTTGCAATCATGGACCATCAGATGGCAATGGGCAAGCAGCTCCTCCTTTGTGAAGGATTTTCCATTGATGTGGTATGGCAGGGAATGACTCACAGGCAGATGCTCAAAATTGAACTGTTTCCAGGTCCCACGGCTTCTCACTCCTGTACCAGAGCGACTCACCTTCCATCTGAAGGGGAGAAGGTATATTGTTGCTGAAAAGAGACCCGGTTCCCAGTCCCTGGGGCATAGTCACTCCCAGCTGGGCGGTCCACTGGGCTATGGCGTTAAGCCCGATGTTGGACTCCAGGGCTGAGGTAACCCACCACCCGGTGTTCTGCCTGGCAACCAGCCTGATCCACTCCTCTGCCTCGGAGACTCCTCCCAGCAATCCCGGCTTAAGGATAATGTACTGGGGTTTGACCTGCTCCAACAGATTTATACGATCGTCTGTGGCGGTGATCCCGATCAGCTCTTCATCCAGCGCTATGGAGATGATCTGCTGACGGCACAGTCCGGCCATGGCTGCGGCCTGACCTGCTGCGATGGGCTGTTCGATGGAGTGGATCCCAAATGCAGCCAGTGAGTCCAGCCGGCCGGGGGCCTCATCAGGACTCCACGCCCCGTTGGCATCCAGCCGTATCTCCAGGTCTTCGCTTCCGTATTCCGACCTGATCCGGCGAAGCACCTCAAGCTCCTGATTGAAATCAAGGGCCCCCACTTTTAATTTCAGCACCCTGAAACCCGACTCTATTTTAACCCCAATCTGCTCCATCATGAAATCAAGGTCACCCATCCAGATCAATCCGTTAGTTGGGATTCCCGCCTGTCCCCCGGTGAAATCTGAAGGGTAGAGAATTCTTTGCACACCCGATTCCAGGTCTTTCAGGGCTGTCTCCAGTGCAAACTGAATACCGGGCAGGGAAGGCAGGGACTGTGCCGGGTTCATCTCTCCTCTGCTGATCAGTTTGCAGATGTGATCCAGCCTGATCTCCATCTCATCCGGGTCCTCAATACTCAGCCCGGGGATAAAGGAGACCTCTCCAATTCCGGAGGCACCATCCTTCCCGATCAGTTTGATATACCAGCAGGGTTTCTGATTCAGCACACCCCTTGATGTGCCCGCCGGACGAAAGAATTGTAAAGAGCGGGAGATGTATTGAGCCTGTACCATCTACAGTACAAGGCCAAGTCCAAACGATAGTGAAAAGAGCAGGGTGGCCATAGCCAGTCTCTTAAGCTCAGCATTCAGTTCAACCGGAACGGTGTTATTGATCACTGTCTTCACATCAGAGAACAGAAGGGGTACGGGAACCAGGAGCAGTAACTGCAGATAGGATTCGAAATTTATAATTGTATATGTCAGGGCCAGCAGAAAGGCAGTCACAAGCAGAATTACATGGTAAACTTTGGCCCAGGAAAGGCCCATGCGAACCACCAGAGTGTTCTTCCCGCTCTCGGCATCATTCACATGGTCCCTCATGTTATTCAGGTTCAGGACACCCATACTGAGGAGACCCACCGAAGAGGCCGGTAGGAGGATAGATGCATTTAACGAATGGGTGTGGAGGAAATAGGTTCCCGCAACCCCAATGATTCCGAAAAACACAAACACCATAAGATCCCCCAGGCCCACATAACCGTAGGGTCTTTTCCCGATGGTATACTTGATGGCAGCGAATATGGCTGCGAAACCCAGCACGAAGAAGACTGTATAGCCCAGAATCTCCCCGCCACGCAATCCTAACCAGATCAGCAACGATCCTGAAACAAGGCTCAGGGTAGCAAAAACAGAGATCATCCAGCGTATCTGTTTACGGGTTACCAGTCCCGATTGGGTCACCCTCAATGGTCCGAGCCTCTCCTCGTTATCGGTACCCTTCAATGCATCGCCATAATCGTTGGCCAGGTTGGAGAGGATCTGCAGGAAAAGTGTGGTGAGACTGCCAAAAACAAACACCCCCCATTTGAACATATCCTCTGCAAAACCAAGGAAACTACCCAGTATGGTAGCAGAAAGTGCCAGCGGAAGGGTTCGCAACCGAAAGGCTTTTATCCAGATCGCAACGAGTGTCATAGTGCAAAACTACGATTTTCTTTTCGCATTGAATCAGGGCAGCTTGGGGAACTGGTCCCAGTCAGGTTTCCGTTTCTCCAGGAAGGCATTCTTCCCCTCCTGCGCCTCTTCGGTCATGTAGTAAAGCATGGTAGCATTGCCAGCCAGTTCCTGGATCCCGGCCTGACCGTCGAGTTCGGCGTTGAGGCCCGCCTTGATCATCCTCAGGGCGATGGGGCTGTGTTGCATGATTTTTTTGCACCACCCCACCGTTGTATCCTCCAGATTCTCCAGAGGAACCACCTTGTTAACAAGTCCCATCTCAAGGGCCTCGGCGGCCGTATACTGCTCACAGAGGAACCATATCTCCCTTGCTTTTTTCTGTCCCACGTGTCTGGCCAGGTAGGAGGAGCCGAATCCGGCATCAAAACTCCCCACCTTAGGCCCGGTCTGGCCGAAACGTGCATTCTCAGAGGCAATGGAGAGGTCACAAACCACATGAAGTACATGTCCGCCTCCAATTGCAAAACCATTTACCATGGCGATCACCGGCTTGGGAAGGCTCCTGATCTGCCGCTGCACATCCAGCACATTCAGACGGGGCACACCATCCTTGCCAATATAGCCGGCAAAACTCTTCACATTCTGGTCACCCCCGCTGCAAAAGGCCTTATCGCCCTCGCCGGTGAGGATCACTACGCGGACTTCGGACATCTCGCGGCACACCACCAGTGCTTCACTGATCTCCCGGGTGGTATCGGGGGTGAAAGCGTTGTAGTAGCGGGGCCGGTTAATGGTAATCTTTGCAATTCCCTCACTAAATCCAAACTTTATCTCCTCAAACTCCTTGAGGACTTTCCAATCTCTTTTTGACATATTCTGCTAATTCTTTATATCCAAAAACTCCCTGAAGATACGACTATTTTCACTCCCCGATGTATCTACATCCAATACGGAAAGCCTGTTCTCAGGGCTGAAAAGCTCGCTTATCGCCCCCTCAAGTTCTCCCCTGTTTCCCACACGCTTTGCAGCTCTTCCAAAAGATTGAGCCAGCATCTCCGGTGAAACGGGATGGCGGGTTACCGAGTACTCCTCGAAGAACTCCATTTTGGAGGGCCCGTTCAGCAAACGAAAGATCCCGCCGCCTTTGTCGTTGAGCACCACAATCTTCAGGTTCTCCGGGAAATTTCTATTCCACATGGCATTGGAGTCATAAACAAAACTGAGGTCACCCACAAGCAGGAGATGCATCCCCTCCGATACCATGGCTGCACCCACTGCAGCCGACACACAACCGTCGATGCCCGATGTTCCCCGGTTGGAATAATATGAAAGGTCCTCCCTGTGGGGCAGATTCTGTGAATAGCGAATGGTTGAGCTGTTCCCCAGGTGAATGACCGAACCTTCAGGTACAGCAGAAAGCAGATCCCGGATTACAGAGAGATTTCCGAACTCCAGGGACTCCAGTTTCTTTTCCCTGACCTCGCCTCCCCTCTCCTCCCCTTTCTTCCATATCTCCAGGAAGTGGTTCGAACAAGTTGTGGCACCTGTGGTTGAAATGCTTTGTGTTAATTTCTCCAGCGAGGAGGCAACATCGCCGTCAATTTCATAATGCTCCAGGTTGGGTCGTGACTGCAGGAGCAGTTTCAGCCGCTTCGAGACCACCTGTCCGCCGAAAGAGATCACCACATCCGGAACAAGTGCCTTTTGACGCTCCTTTTCAACACCCGCAAGCAAAAGGTCGGGCTGGGAGATGAAGTCCCCTCCCGGGAGGTTGGCTATGTTCTCAGCAATGACCACCGCCTGGCACGACTCTGTCAGCCAGGTAAGGCTCTCCATAAGCGGTCTTCCGGGACTGCCCATCCCGGCCAGCACCATAATTTTTGTATCAGTTCCAAAGGGTTGGGACCAGGAAACAGGATCTCCTTCATACAACCGGGGCTGATATTCTTTCCCCTGCAAGGCCGGTGGAAGCAGCTCATAAAGGGA
The DNA here is from genome assembly GCA_024244665.1 of Bacteroidota bacterium. Next base: position 40,191 of record JAAEOI010000081.1, read on the forward strand.
TTCCTCCATGGGAATATTCATATGGACCGGTCCGGCCGGCGCCAAAAAGGCCTCACTGACCAGCATCCCCACCCGTTCAGTAAGCTGAGTAAGCTCCTCCGGATGCTTCACAGGCAGCGGGAACTGGTAAAATCCTTTTGAAAAAGCATAGAACGGTGCCCGCTGGTCGAGCCGCTGGTTGTTGAACTGTTTGATCTTCTCCGGCGGACGGTCGGCTGTGATTACCACCAGTGGAACCTTCTGCTCATATGCTTCTGCAATGGCCGGGGCAAGGTTGAGCACTGCCGTACCCGAGGTGGTCACCACCACAACCGGTTCCTGAAGCTGTCGTGCCATTCCCAGGGCCACATATCCGGCCGAACGTTCATCCACAATGCTGTAACAATCAAAACTTTCTTCGGACGTAAAAAGCTGGATGAGAAGTGCGTTACGGCTGCCCGGACAGATGATAACCTGGCGGATTCCGAAGCTCTTCAGGAGTGGCCCCAGCTCAGCGATATGTTGATGATGCATCATTGATCGGATCGATATTCTTGATGTAGGTCCTCAGGATTTTCAACAGCGATTCGGCTTTCCAGCGGGTCTCGTCCCACTCATCTGAAGGGTCCGAATCAAGCGTGATGCCACCCCCAACGTAGAGGGCAAGATGGTACGGGGTGATCTTCATGCACCTCAGATTCACGAAGAGATCAATCTCCCGGTCCTTTGCAACCGGGCCCAGGAAACCGGTGTAGTATTCCCGGTCGTGTGGTTCCAGATTTTTGATATAACGGATGGCATCATCCTTGGGCTGACCGGCTACAGCAGGGGTAGGGTGGAGTGCTTCCACCAGTTCCCAGAGCTTCCAGTTGATCCGGTCATAATCAAGGGAGAAATCGGTACGCAAATGCACAAGGTTACCCGCCTTTTTTACGTAAGGCGACGAAACCCTGTAGTCCCTGATACCGAAGGAATGAATTACATCGTGGATATAACGGGTCACATACTCCTGTTCAAGTACTTCCTTGACTGTCCATTTGTCGATGTTCATATGCTTTTCAGCAAAGGGCCGGGTTCCTGCCAGTGAGACGGTAGAGACCCTGTTCTCCCTCAACCTGAGTAGCGGCTCAGGTGACGCTCCCATCCAGAAATCAACACCACTTTTAAGGAGGTACGCAAAAGCATTGGGATGCCTCCGGGAGATGATCTGGAACAGTTTCGGAACCAGCGAAAGATAGTTTCCGTCAATCACCCGGATCCTGGATAATACAGCTTTCTGGAAGGACCCGGTGGAGATGGATGACCTGATTGCTTCCACCTGCTCCATGTAAAGCTCCTTACCGGTGACCACTGGCACAGTATCCTTCCATGATACTTCAGGCCCCTGCTCCAGCTCCTCAACCTGCCTAACCATGTTTCTTGACAGCTGGTTGCTCTCCAACACCAGATCGGGGCGGATCAGCAGGTAGGGATGGCCGTTGCGGGTGTCAAACGGCGCCATGATAAATCCGGTCTCCTCTGAAAGTTCATGGATGGAACCTCCCTGCACGCCACCGGGAGTTTTCTGGATATAGGTCGTGGAGTGATCCTGTTGGGGCAGCCTGAAAGTTACAAAAGAGAGATTTTTGGAGAGGCAGAGATTGTGGATGTTATGAAGACCTTCATTCATGGTTTGAGCGTGGCTAAACCGCCTTATTCTGTTTTGGTTTTACACTATTGGTTACACGGCTGATTGAAATAATTTTGCCATCGTCATCCTTTATTTCCACATCCCACACATGTTTGAAATCAGCCCTGGCCACGATCCTGGCCACGGCATGCAGGGTTCCTTTTGTTGCAGGAGTGAGATGCTGACTATTTACCACCGATCCGTATACCTGGAACTTTTCCGGGTCTACAAGCAGGAACGAACCGGCGCTTCCGACCGATTCGGCCAGTGAGATCAGCGCTCCTCCATGTACAGTCCCCGCAGGTTGATAGAGCTCCGGCGTGATCTTCATCACCGCCTCAACATGGTCTTCAGAATATGCTGTAAACTCAATTTTCAGCAGGTCCATAAAGGTCCCCCGGCAAAGTTTATTGATCTCTTCAATGGTCATTGAGAAAGGTTTCAGATTCAAATATAAACATTCGCCGGCTTATTTTTTTACCACGACAAGCATCACCGATCCGAGAAAGAGCGACTTCCCGCTGATAATTTTGAAGCCTGCCGCTTCCAGAATTCCTCCCATCTTACTGATTGTGTAATAGTTCCGTGAAGATTTTGCCAGGTAGCGGTAGGCCTTCAGGTTGCCCGAGATAATCCCGCCCAGGTAGGGAAGTATCAGGCGGAGGTAGATGTTGTTGAACACCCGCCAGAGGATGTTCCCAGGCTTACTGCTCTCCAGTACAACAAAGCGGCCTCCGGGTTTCAGTACCCGGTACAGCTCCGCCAGGTGTTTCATTGCATTGGTGTTCTCATAAACCAGGTTGCGGATCCCAAAGGTGATCCCCATGGCATCGAAGCTGTTATCTGCAAAGGGCATCTGCCCCACATCACCCTCAACGAAGCTTACGGATGCGAGGCCCTCCCCAGTAAGCAGCTCCTGTTTCCGGCGTGCCTCCTTCAGCATATCAGGACTAAAATCGTACCCGGTAAGCGAAACAGCACCCTCTCTCCTGCTCACTTTTCCGGCCACCTCAAGGATGAAATCACCGGTACCCGTACACACATCGAGTAGACTCCCGGGCTTCTCCTTCAGGCACTCCTCAACCGCCTTTTTCCTCCAGGAGAGATCCTGCCCGAATGTAAAGATCCGGTTCACCCGGTCATAGGTGGAGTGAATATCTGCATAAAAATCGTGCAGTGGGAAATTTGATTTCGGTTCTGGCATGGCACTATTTTTTGTGATCCCAAAGTTAGGCATTTGATTGGTTCAGGATGAGAATTTCCATCTTTGCCACCAAAGCTGACGGGAACAACGGAGAATGAGGTGAAAAAGTGTTATCAAGAAAACAGGGATGGCCCCGGGCCTGCAGATGCTGATTGAAATAGAGGGTTCCGTTCACCAACTCCTGGTCAAGCCCGAAAGCATGCTCCACCTTAACGGTAAACCCATCCTTTTGTCCGAAGGCGGGAAGGTTCACCAGATATTAGTATCAGCGCTGTAAGGGCAGCTCTTCTATATCCGGAACTCACCTGTTGTCAATAATTTATATCATTTCACTTGAGTGATTCCAGGTGCACCGCCACCTCGGTGTGACCCGCCTGACGGGCAAAAGAAGCTGCATTATCTCCGTCCACATCTTTCAGCGTGGGATCAGAACCGGCCTCCAGGAGGATCTTTACTACATCCAGGTTCCCCTCGGCCGCAGCATGCATCAGGGGTGTGAAGTGTTCGTTGGAATCCACCACATTGGGCTCTGCACCCTTGTCGAGAAGAATCCTCACCGTTTCGGGGAAGGGGCCTGTGGCAGCGTAGAGAAGGGCGGTCCTGTCCAACATATCCCTGGTGTCGATAGTGGCGCCAGCATCCAGCAGCTCCAGCACAACGTCGGAATGACCGTTAAAGGCGGCAAACGCCAGTGGAGTGCGTCCATCCTCATCGGTACCATTCACATTAGCACCTGATTTCAAGGCCTTCTTCACACCATCCATATCTCCTTCAAATGCCGATTCAAGCAACTGCTCAACCAGAGCAGGTGTTGAAGCAACAGGTGATTTAGTCTTTATACCGGAGGTAGCTGCAGGGGCTGGTGTGGCTGCATTCTCCCCTTTTCCAGGTCCGCAACTCTTTGTTATTGTTAACAGAAGAAGAATCACAATGGTGAAGAGAGATACTGAATTTTTCATAGGTCAGGATGTGTCAGGATTTTGAAAATGCAAGGTATAAAAATTCTTCCGTGCAACTATTGAAAAAGAAATCAATCTTTAGGGTAAACCAGTATCATGAAACAAATGAAAACTTTAAGACTTTTCACCTTCCTGCTTATCACAGCACTTGCCCTGACATCCTGTGACTGGCATTCAACTCGTACTGTAATTGGTTCGGGCGATGTTGAATCAGAAGAGATTGAAGCGAGTGGCTTTTCAGGAGTGACCGTTACCGGGAGTTGCGAGGTGGATATCACTATCGGCGAAAGCTACAGTGTTGAACTGCATGCCCAGCCCCAGGTCCTGGAGGTGATGACCTGCAAAGTGGTTAACGGGATCCTTAACATCGGTTTCCATCCGGATTATAATGTGAATTCCTCAAAAGACATCTCAGCTACCATCACACTTCCCGCACTCAATTATGTGAGCATTACTGGTGAGGGTGATTTTGTAATAAGCGGAGCAAAACAAGCACAGCTCGACATACATATAACAGGAGCCGGCGATGTGAATGCTTTTGACATGGAGGTTGATCAGTGCAACATCTACATCACCGGTGCCGGCAACTGCGAAGTAAACGTAGAAAGCAGCCTGGATGTTCAGATCTCAGGAGTGGGTAATGTCTACTACATAGGAAACCCCCGGCTCACATCCGACATCAGCGGGGTGGGCAACATCTCTGCCGTGGGTCGGTAAACACCCGGGATCAGTCCGCCACACAAAGGGCCCTGTTGAGGGCAACGATGGCATTCCGGTAATCTTTCCTGCCTATCACGAACTGCATATTTACCTGCATGAGCGATTGAGAAACAGCCTCCACATTGATCCCGTTTTCCCAAAGGGCAGTGCTTGCCTTGGCCAGTGATCCCGGACGGGCAATGTTTGTCCCCATTGCACAAACCAGCGCCGTCTCTCTGTGAGTAACCTCATGATAGAGGCCCTTCAGCTCCAGGATCAATGCATCGTTCACATCCTTTTCCCAGAATACCATGGTAATGCTGTTGGCGTTGGTAGCCTTAAGGATATAGGACAGCCCGTGCCGCTGCATCACCTTCATGAGAGTTAAATCATAGCCCACCTGTCCGACCATAAAGGGATCGTGTACCTCAATGGCAATTACCTGGTCGGTTCCTGAGATAATCTCCACTTTCGACTCCTTACCACTGTAGTCACGCGAAATCAGAGTTCCGGGGTGATCGGGTTCAAAGGTATTCTTGATGCGGATATTGATCCCGGCCACCTCCACCGGCTTGGATGCCTTTGGATGGATCGCCTCCATACCGATATCGGCAAGCTGGTCCGCCACATTAAAATTGGTGTTCCCCACGGGCATGGAATTTTCCACACCAACAATGGCAGGATCGGCACTGGAAAGGTGGTACTCCTTATGAATTACAGCCTCCACTGCCTTAACCTCCACGGCGATCTTACTGAATGTAACTTCCGAGTACCCTCGGTCAAACTCCCTCATAATTCCCTCGGTACCCTTGGTATAACCAGTGGCCACCGGGATGGTGCCGGAGTAGTCCAGGTCCGTGAATGCTTTCTGAATCCGCTCGTCGATGGTCAGGTACTCTGTGTCATTAAAACCGCACAGATCAATAAAAGTGGCATTAATTCCATTGTTCCCGATGATATTCACCGAGTTCCATGCCGAGTGCGCCTCCCCGATAGATGCCAGTATCTCCCTGGCAGCCAACAGTATATTCTGCTTACTCACATAGCCCGAGGCCAACACCTCGTCCAGACTGACCAGGTAGTTCCTCGACTGTGCGATCCGTCCGCTTATGAATGCATCCGCCTTTTCAGTATCCAGTCCTATCTTCTCCAGTCCGTGATTGATCTCGATAAGTTTCTTCAGCAGCAGGTCCAGTGCAGCGACATAGTCCAGGCTTTTCACAAAAAGATCGTAGACCCCCGGCTCTCCGCTCTTCTTATGCTCGAGCAGCCAGTTGGTAACATTATTGTAAGCCGACACCACAAAAATCCTGTTGTAGGGATTATCCCCTTTTGACTGTCTGATGATGATATTCTGCAATACATCCCCGAATTTTGACATTGAGGTGCCGCCTATCTTATGAACCGAAAGCATATTATGGTATTTAAAAATGATCCGACAAAAATAATGCATTTATTATTAGCGTTTAATATAAGACTGTATCTTTTCAGGATTGTTCTAACTTTAAATACAAATGAGAACTCTTTTTCCCATAATCCTGGTGCTACTTTCGGGACTGATGGTTTCGTGCATGAAGGACAAACCCGAATCATTTCCGGAGGAGCTGGTGTGGAACCCGGAGCTGGCGATTCCCCTGGGGGTTGACCGTTTCGGTCTGAACGATGAGAGCGGTTTTGACACAACCCAGTTTCAGCTGGATACCCTTACCGGGCAGCCGGAATGGGTGGGAAAGGTTGAGGTGGTCATGACGGGAGGTGTGGAATTCGACCTCTCTGCTCTGGGAACCTCCATTGAAAACATAAACCGGGTCCTGTTCCGGGTAGGCCTAAGCAACGGTTTCCCCAATGAAGTGTGGGCCCAGGCCTATTTCACTGATGCCTTGTCCAATCCCATCGACTCCATGTTTTCAGATGGCCCCATTCTCCTCCCGGCCGCAACACCCATAGGAGACGGCGAAACAACCAGGCCCGTTGTACACAGGAAAGACGTCATCTTTGAAAACGACAGGATCGGGCCCCTGGAGGAAGCCACAGAAATTATGTTCAGGGCTGTGATCCACGATCCTGAACCAGACACCACCCTGATTCCGTTCTACCCTGGCTACTACATCGAAATGGAGCTTGGAGTTATGGCTGACCTGACCTTTGAATTTTGAGAAAGAGGGCTCTCCATATCGCATTCGCCATGGTGTTTTTGCTGTTTACAGGGGGGGCACTCCTGGATGCCCAGCAGAGCAACACCCTCTACCTGATGCATTCCGTACCCCAATCCAACCTGCTCAACCCAGCGGTTCAGATCCAGTGTAAATATTACATAGGTATCCCTGTCCTCTCTTCGATATACTTGAACTACTCCAATTCGGCCTTTACTTACAGGGACGTGGCAGATGGCAATAGCTGGGACATCGAAGGTATCAATGATCAGATGCACCGGTCGGACCTCTACACCGGGGAGATTCAGCTGAACCTGCTCTCGCTGGGGTACAGGCACCAATCCCTCTACTTCACCTTCAACCTGACCGAGAGAGCAAAGTTCTACCAGACCATTCCGGGCGACCTTGCGGATATGATTGTTCACGGGAACGGTCCGCAGGTGGGAGAGACTGCCCGTTTTGACGGATTCAGGCCCGGAGGATACCACACCCGGGAGTATGCCCTGGGTGCCTCAAAGGTCTTCGGCCCTTACCTAACAGCCGGTGTCCGTGCAAAGCTTCTGTTCGGGAAGGCCAACCTCACCACCGGCCGCTCAAGGATCCGGCTTAACACCAGAGAGGAAAACTTCGCCCTTCTGCTTGAGGGCGATTACACCCTAAACAGCTCCTTTCCCATGACCATTTCCGAGGATGCTGACGGCAACATCTCCGGTATCGAACTGGATGAGATCGATCCGGTGGAGTATCTGATGAACAGAGGAAATGTGGGATTCGGACTCGATTTCGGACTGATCTACAGGTACAACAACGATATTACCCTGTCGGCCAGTGTGCTTGATCTTTCACTGGTAAGGTGGAAAACCGATCCGAATAATGTTCGGGCTGAAGGGGAATTTGAATATGAGGGAATAGACCTGACTGTGGATATCACCTCCCGCGACTTTATAACAGAGATTGTAGATTCTCTCCTTAATGCCATCGATGTAAGTACCTCACAGGATCCATACACCTATTTTATGCCGACCCAGGTCTTCCTGGCCGGATCGTACCGCTACAGTGAGCATATCTCCTTTGGACTGGTCAACCGCAACGTAATCTATCGCAGCAAGCTCCACTCCTCCTTCACCCTGTCGGCACAGGCCGGCCTGGCTGAAAAGTTCACTGGCGCTGTAAGCTGGTCATACCTGAACAACAGCCTGTTAAATATGGGTGTGGGAATTGCCTGGCACGGCAAAGGAATCCAGTTCCATGCTGTAACAGACAACCTGTTTGGTTTTTTCTACCCCTTCGATACACGCACACTGAACCTGCGGGCAGGATTCAATTTGATGCTGGGGTGCCCCCGGAATAAAATGGAAAAACTGAAGGAACAGTCCTACGGCTATCTGCCACAAGGCGGGCACTGCCCCTTCCCGGATGATCCGGCCAGGACCAAAAAGAAACGAAGGAAGGCCGTCCACCGGATGAACAGAAAATAATTCATTAAATTGCATTTCTTACAATAGCAATGTTATGGAACTTCATGAGATTTTCAATCCGCTTTGGGTAACCGTCCTATGGAGGCTAATCCTGAACATACTGATGGTGAGCCTGATTGGTAAATTCTTCTATCTCTCTCATCATCATGGAAAAAGAGAGTACATGTTCACTTACATTGCCACCTCCCTGATCATCTACATCCTGTGTATCATGCTAAGCCAGGTTCCGGTTGAACTTGGCATGGTTCTGGGACTTTTTGCTGTTTTCAGCGTGATCCGTTTCAGGTCGGTGCAGGCCTCACCGGTTGAACTATCCTACCTCTTTATCGCAATCGGTATCTCCATGGTCAACGCCCTAATCCCCCTGGAGACTCCTTTCCTCAGGCTTTTAGCTAATAACTTACTGGTTGTCATCACCATTGGAGTAGCTGATTTCATCCTGTTCCGCAAGCGGGGAATCACCAAAAACATAAGCTACGACCGGCTCGACCTGCTGGCCGAAGCAAGGCGGGATGAGCTTGAATCGGACCTGAGAAATCGCTTTGGGATTACAGGGATCACGAAAATCCAGATAGGCAATATCGATACCATTAAGGGAAGGGTAGTGATCAAAGTACATATCACTGACCCGGAAAATATGCATTTTCAGGAATAGAGAACCAGATGCAGGATCTATCGACAGGTCGACCTGAGCTTCTGATCAATAAACCCTGGTGCAGATGCGGAAAAGAAATAACCTTCGATGTAAGCTATCATACTATTCTTTGTTTTTTCATCCAGGTATGGGAAAGAGTGCAGCAGTTCAACAATCTCTTCCATGTACTCTTCCATGTACCCGATGCCTGCCACAAACTCATGCTCCTCCCTGCACAGTCCAAGATAGTATCGTTCAGTGACAGACTTGATCCCCAGGTTCCAGCCCGGCTCTGCATAGGATGCGTTAATCAAACCTGAGTAATCAAAATCATA
>JAAEOI010000082.1 GCA_024244665.1 Bacteroidota bacterium
CCTCAACCGTCCACACAATATTCTTGCCGCCAAGGGCAACCTCTATGACATCCTGAACATCCTTTAGATCTACTCCATACCTCGCAATCGCTTCACGGTCTATCTTATACTCAATATATGGTTTCCCTACTATGCGATCCGCTATCACGTCAACCGCACCAGGTACCTGCTTTATTATTGATTCCAGTTGCAAACCTATACGTTCTATCTCCTTCAGATCATCTCCATAAATCTTTGCCCCCATCATTGCGCGCAGACCAGACTGTAGCATGATAACCCGTGTCTGTATCGGTTGAAGCCACGTGGGTGCGACTCCGGGCATATTTGTGGCTTCACGCAATTCCTCCAGTATTTCATTTTTCGTAATAGTCCTCTCCTCAGACCATGCCAGGCCCAGGACACTTTTCGTCCATTTCGGTATGTACCAGTTTGAATACCATCGTACAATAGCCATCGTTCTCCACTGATCCTTTGGTTTCAGGTTAACGATTGTCTCAATCATTGAAGTCGGGGCAGGATC
>JAAEOI010000083.1 GCA_024244665.1 Bacteroidota bacterium
AGAGCCCCCAGGCTTCAATTGTTAACTTTAGCCCACTTCTCACTTTAGTCACCGGTCCCTTGTGCCATCGGAGGCTGTTGAACGCTGTTTTCTTATGAGGAACGTATGATTAATCTTTAGCCTGGCTTTCTGGTTGTTTGCTTGATTTCTCTTCGATGGCAATAATGAGCTGATTCGATTCCGTTTCGCATGTCCAGCCTTTATCTTTCCAGAAATATATATCAGGAGTGTCTAATCCGACTCTGAATATCGCTGTAATCTTATAACGACCAGGAACTGTGTATAATTCTCTGAAAGAAGAAGCTTGTTCTGAGGTCACATCAGAAAATTTCTTCATATGGGCAATATTGATATTCACAGAAATGTTTTCGCCAGGAGGCAATTCATGAGTAATATCATTCACAGAAGGAAAAAAATAGCTATTACACTCCTCTTCTGTTAATTTTTTCTGTAGGCATCGTCTGACAACGCCTCGTTCTGTCGCTTCTTCTGGCTTAAGAAAACGAAATCGTCCTTCCTCGCTATGAACAATAGACATTCTCCAGGCCAGCCATCCTCCGAATTTCTCGAGATAGCCTTCTTGCAAACGTGGGAGAAAAAGGCTGGATTCCCCTATGTTTGTAGCGGTCAAATTTACCCGGATAATCTGCTGGGGAAGATTGAGTTCTTCCAGAGTTAGTTGAAGTTCTAATAATTCAGCTTGAGATTGATCACATTTTTCGCCATGGACCAGAGGAATTCCCCCCAGCAGTACCAATAGCATACTTATTATGAACACTTTATCCATGAATCTCTTCCTTACTACTGCCATGTTATCTCATTGCCCCCAGGAACTTTTTATCGGTTCCCAATACCAACGTTCAGTTGGGAATATTGCAGGAGGAACAATTCCTGAACGAGAATCGACTTTACATTTTGAATGTAATGTTGATTGAGGGTTTCCTCCATTATAGCCTGCGCTGATGATCGGGAAAATTTCTGTTATCGCAATATAGTTTTGTCTTGCATATTTAGCGGCTTTTGCCAATTCAAGAGACGTCTTCAATTCCCAAAGGAAGTTTTTGGGATGATCGCGAAATGTATTTTGACACATGCTATTCATTTTCCCCCACATCAAATAATTCAGATATCCAGCGTTAAAACATCCCCCAGCATACGTAACAGTCCATCGACAATCGTGTTCTTTTCCACCAGAATCTGACACCCCATCACCATTTTTAATGCTGTCTTGTATATCAGGCCATAGGTGAGTTGGTAGCGTTCCCTCCCCCGTTTCCCTATCAGCATTCCCGATATCAAAGAGAGGCCTAATATCCCAGCCCGTGAGAGGGGTTGTAGTATCGCTCATGGCATCAAAATACCCAATGGGATTAAATTGATCGAGAACCCGAAACTTCCACTCCGGAATTGCGGCTAGATCGAATGGAGTTTTGTCGCCCATGCCAATAATTGTGGAGCAGGCGCTCCATTGTTTTGAACGATTTTGATCGGTGGAATCCATCCTACTGTCGAAAACTCCCCAGGATTCATAGATTGCTCGAATGTTTTCCAACGTCTTGTTGACTGAATCCGTCACATCAGGCCCGCAACAGCCGGTATATGGATCATCAGGGCAACACCACAAGTCATCCTGACCACAATCGGACTGTAATCCAGCAGCATCTTTATAACGGGATGGATTATTATGGGCATACCCATACCAATTTGCTTCCTCACTTGCAAACCCAATCGGATTCACACTCACATAGCGTCCAATTCCCGGATCGTAATAGCGCTGGAAGTTATAATGCAGCCCAGTTTCGGCATCGTAATACTGGCCGGGAAAGCGGAGGTTATTCGTGATAAATTCCGTGTCAACCGTCGCCCCCCCAAAGGCCGAATACTGTGCGGACCACGCGACCATGCCGTTCTGGGCCGTCAATTTCTGCGGCGTGCCGAGGTGGTCGTTGTGGTAGAAGGAGTACTGCCCACCAGTCTGCAGCCAGAGCGGATCGGTGCTCCAGGTGGAGTCGGGCTTGTAGCCATAGCTCCTGAGTTCCGTCCCAGACACATCATATTCCGCAATCAGGCCTTCAGCGGAGTAGAAGAAGTAGGTTCTCGTTCCCGCCACATCCTTCCAC
>JAAEOI010000084.1 GCA_024244665.1 Bacteroidota bacterium
CAGACACCCTGGAAATCAGTCCCGCAGGAAATATCGGGGAAATGACCAGGAAGAAACATGGAACTGTGAGGATTGAGCATAAAGGAGTCATAAATATTACTGCATACCCGAAGAAAACAATCAGCATGAGTAGCAGATTCAAATTCAAGGGCTTGGAACTTATCCCGGAATAATCCAATACTGATTTTAATTATATGAATGAGAAGACTAAAAAATTGCAATTATTGTTGTTGCAGCTTCCCTTAATTCTACTGCCCAGGCTAATCCGGACACCATAGCAAGCTGGATGTCCGGCTCCTGGGGAGCATGGTTTCAATTATATGGAGGGGTAAGATTATTTAATAGTGCCCCGGCCTATGATTATGTTGCCTCATCATACCCTAAGCCTGCAGACTTATAGTCGAGTATTATTTTGAATCCTATTACAGGCAGACCGGGGATTGATTCCGGGAGTTTAATCATCAATCCGCTTTCGCCTCGGTCCCAATTGATTTCTTCATTGCTTCCAAGCATACTTACGGATTTGATATTCTTCTCCAGTAAACCTTCTGTCTTTAAGGTCTTTATCAGGATGTCTTCAGTTGGGGGTGCAAGTATAAAAGCATATAGGATACCGTCTTTCGTGGTAAAACGAATATCCTCCTGGGAAAAATCCGTATGATTCTCACCCTGGCGGCCATCCTTCATTTTCAGCGGACCTTCACCAAAGCTCTTCCAGGGCCTGGAACCATATATTCCTTCAGTGTTTATTTTGAGAAAATCGCCAAAAGTACTCAGATACGCAGCCTGGTTTTCAGGCAATGTGCCATCGCCTCGCAGGGCAACATTCAACATAACCACACCATTTTTGCTGATGGCATCAATGGCATTACCGATCATGACCGGAATACTCATTCGATTCACAGCGCCCTTGCGGTAATACCAGCCGCCCGACAAATCGGTGGCCCACATCCAGGGTTCGGCTTTGATATCTCCTGCACTTCCCCGCTCCAGATTATAGGTGAAAGCGGCCCTGTCTATTTTCCCACTCTTATGAGATACAACGCAAGTTTGTAAGCCGCCATTCTCCTTCAGGTCACGATTGACGAAATCGCTGAAGAGCTTCACACCGGAAACATCACCGAAATCCTCGGATGGGAAGGGTGAATCGTTATTGAACATGTCGGGGTCATATTTCTCGATAATTTCCCAGCAGCGTTCGAACCAGTGCCTGTTCCAGGATTCCTGTTTTGCATATCCTTTAGGATCATAATCCATATTAAATAATTCCCATGCCAGGGTACCCGGTTCCTGGTACTGGCGGGCGGTGTTGAAGAAACGGGGAGACCAGTACAGGTGCGTGGAAACACCAAACTTCATACCGTGCTTATATGCTGCATCTTTCCATTCCTGTAAAACATCCCGTTTTGGCCCCATGTCCACAGCGTTCCAGGGATGAGATGAATTGTACATGTCGAAGTTATCGTGGTGACAGCCCACCGGCATCACAAAATTCGCACCACAGTCCTTAAAAAATTTGCACAGGCCATCCGGATCCCAGTTTTCTGCCTTGAATAAGGGAACCAGGTCTTCGTAACCAAATTCGGAGGGGTGACCATAACGTTTCGTGTGGAATTCTGAAAGCTTTGTGGTCATCTCCAGCTGCATGCCGCTTTCACCATCATTCGGGCCGTACATTCTTCTTCCGTAGTGCGAGCCGTCATTGGGCCGGTTCTCATCGGTGGCCGACGGGATTCCCCAGTGCATCCAGACCCCGATTTTACCATCCATAAACCATTCAGGTACCTGGTAATTTTCAGCCATCGATTCCCATGTGGCTTCGATATGCTGAGCATTACTACTATTCGGAACTAATGGCAGTAAGGCAAATACAAGTATGAAAGAGATCTTTTTAATCATGTTTTTTTATGGTTTATTTCCAATCTTCTATTTTGAGATAAAGGCCTGCGGAGGGATCTTTATCGTGACAGGCAAGGAAGAGGCATTCGGGCCGTACATTCTTCCATAATATGTGCGGACGCTCGGTTCGGGCCAGTTCAACACCAAAGTAAAATTCATTGGTCTGGTATCCTATTTCGGGCGTACCCCATTCTATACCGTCTTTTGATGTATTCAAAAGGCCGGGACGCCATCCCCCCCGGTCTTTTATTTGCATCCGGATCGGGATAGCCTTCAAGCATATCCTTCACACCCCTGCGGTCTTCTACAATCATATGGTATAAGCCTTTATAATAAAAGGCATATGGATCTTCAATATCCAGTTCATGATCTGCATAAGAAGTCAATGGGTTGTCCGGGTGGTTTTTATACGGCCCTTCAATAATATCACTGATGGCCAGTGAAATCTCACGATAAGACCCTCCGCTGTACTTATCTGTCATGGATTTAAAATAGATCCGGTATTTACCATCTTCATCTACCAGGAAAGTGGGGTTAGAAGCATGATTGATATTTGCTCCGTCCATTTGGAATTGCTGACATGAAGACATGGAGCTTTTCATCCTCATCGTATATGGGTGCCATACACCATTCTAAAGTTTTATCAGTCTTTGAGCTGGCATCCTGGGCATTCATAATAAGTGTGGCGAAGCAGCCCAGAAGCAGGAGGGTGGCTGAAAATTTTCGTTTGACAGTTGTATTCATACTCATTGATTAGCGGTTTTTATCTTTCATTCCCATTTTTGAGACATCCAGTGGTTCGATACCCAGCTCAAGAGCCGGACTGCCTTCCCTGAAGCTGAAGTCCCCGCCAGCGGGATCCACGAACATGGGATCTGCAAATAAACTGGCCTGTTCATTTCCCACTTCACGCATTTTTACCAGATGTACATCCATCCAGTCTGCATTTGTTGGATGGTAGTAAAGGTTCGAATCCATAAGGGTTTCCACCAGGAGGGGGAGACCATCATAAGGATTCCCTCTTGCCCTGATCCTTTCGTTATGAGCATTGCCCCCGTCAGGGTGAGAAACTACAATATTGTTATATACTTCAGAGCCTTTTACACTTACCCATTCGTAGCTTAAATAGCCGGAACCGGGTTTCGTGCGTGGTGCGACAATAAAATTGTTGATGATGTCATTCACACCTTTTGAAGCAATTCCCGCAGAAAAACCATAGTTATTGTAAAGCACATTCCCATAAATAAGTGTTTCATGCTGGTCGTCATCACATCTGATGGTGGCCGGAAGGGAATGCTCTAAATTATCGTGTATATAATTATACCGAACAATATTCCCGCTTCCTGCCCCTGACACATAAACTGCATTTCCGTCGGATAGTAGCTGAACAGCATGGCTAATCTCGTTGTATTCCAGAACATTGTGGCGAGCATGGTTGTATTTTTCTCGCAGCTTCCAGTTTTCGTAAGTCTCTTCGGTATTATCTACTACCTCCCGGGGGATTTCATGATGCCTGACAGTCCTGCCTCCTTCTCCATCCAATCTTCTGTCCGGTTCTACCCGGTTGGTTATAAGAACTGCGGCATATCCACTATGGTGTATGAAGTTATTGGCAATGTGATTATAACCACTCTGCCAGGCCCAGAATCCCGGAGAATGCCAGGTAATTTCACTGAAATGGTGAATGTGGTTATTGACAATATCATTGTGATGATTCACATCCTTGGTCCCCGGTCCGTAACCAGCCAGCAGGATTCCCGCCTCGCCAAGATGGGCAAATTCGCAATTTTCCACCCTGTTTCTTTGAGCATGGAGGTCGAACCGAAGCCCGGTACCACCTGAATTTATAAAGTTGCAATTGCTAACCTGGCAATTCTCCGCTCCACGGAACCTGAGCATGGCCGTGGGCCGATCGAACATATCCCAGTCATGCTGCATCCCCCAGCCCAGGCGTTCCTTATCGTTTGTCCAGGCCCAACGATCGCAATGGGTGAAGGTAATTCCCGAAAAGGATATTCCGCGAACGGGTATATCTGTTGCACCCTCATAATCGATCTCTCCTTCAACCCGTATAAGCTCACAGGTACTCGGTGCCAGGATACCTTCAGGGGAACCATCCGCCTCTGATGGATTCGCCGGCCATAAATAGATTTTCCCGGATTTGGTATTAACCACCCATTCACCAGGTTCATCCAGGGCCTCCAGGATGTTTTCCACCCACACCGTTGCTCCCAGCGAATTGTGTACCCACCCGGGCAGGTTGCCCATCTCATAGGTGGCAGAAACACCGGTTTTAGCAATACCTGAAGCCACATCGACTGATTCCAGGGGGAGCATATTGATTACCCACGGACGGAACGGCCTGACCTGTATTTCAATGTCCTCAAGATTGTCCCAATCTTTCAGCCCTCCCTCGGGAAAGTACAGGGTAAGATTATCTCCCGTTTTTCTTGGAATAAATCCGCTATTCCTGGCACGCAGTAATCGTCCCTCAGTATCGTAGAGCGTATGAAATAAATCAAGTCCCTCGGGCATATCAGCTACCCAGACCTTCCCCCGGGCCTTTGCAGGCAGATCAGGTAAATCTGCCGGGGTCAATTTCCAGCCTTCAATAGGAACCCCTCCACTAATAAGCGGATGTTCACCAGGGAAAGCTGCAAAGCTTAAATGAGCCGGACCAGTTGAAGGGCCTGCACCGTATTCTTCAAACGGAGTTGGTTTTGCCGATGAAGATGCCGCGTCCTCTACTCCAAGTACGAGGGTCTGATCCAATTGATGACGACCATCTCTTAGGTATATGATGACAGGATCTGAATTCCCGGATTCACGCAGGCTCCTCACAGCATTCACAGCACCAGGAATGGTAGCGAAGGGACTTTCCAGGCTTCCTTCCGCCTTATCATTCCCGTCAATGGAAACATAATATTCAAGGGCTTCGTCAATACCGCAACCCGGGAATAGGAGTAAGATAAGAAGTATGGCCGGAATGATAGACCTAAAGCAGGTTCTGACAGCACTTGATTTCATCACTTGTAGTTTTAGAATTTCCTAAGCAATTTCGTGAATAGGCGCTTGTCCAAATTGCTCAAACTAATCATTCACTTGTTGGAAACGCTCAAAGGTGAATTACTCACTTTTGAGAAAGCACCTTCAGAGTCATTTTTCTGTTTGTTCCTCCGGAAGCATCCATTACGTCCAATGTTGGTTTAATGGCTTTGAAAAGGTTTTTGGGATCTTCTTTCCATAGTGACGAGAGGACTTGGTCGAGCCCGGTGATTACCACCCTGTCCTTCTTGCTTAAGGGTTGAAATACAATGGGATTTGACTTTGTTCCGGAGAACGCCGGAGTGATCGTCTCAGAATAGATGCCGCCTGCAATGAGACACACATCACCAGGTTTCATTATATCGGCCGCTTCCTGGATTGTCCTGAAGGGGGAACTCTTGCTACCATTGCCTGAACGGGCAGTACTGCCATCCACAAAATATTCTGTAGCGAAGCTTATTTTTACACAGAATAATAGAATTAAGATGATTGTGGTTTTATTACATTCCATTTTCAATAGCTTCATTAAGCTCTAATAATTGTTTAAACTGTGGAAGAGCGAATCCATTGTCAACTCGCGCAACAGCCCATGTATACATTCCGCCTGCCTTTATAACCCGGTTTGTCCAGTCAATAGCCTGATCTGTTGGGAAACCTGCCTCCCCACGTCTCCAATGCCCCTGGATTGGTATAAAAATGGCTCCAAGGGCTGTTCCTTCACTATCATCCGGTGAGCCGTCCAGTCCAAGCCATGGCCCGGCTTCAATATTTTTAATCAAATCTATATTTTCGTGTCCGACTCCATTATCCCAGGGAACCTGTTCGTTCATCGTCCAGGGGTGACCTGCGGTATAATCACAATATCTATCGGACTGGATGACCGGAGATCCAACTTTCTTATGCATTGTAAGCATTGCATTCGGATTCCCGGCACGAAGAGCGGTGGCAATGCGCAATCTATCTATATCTGTATAATTGGCGCCAACACGATCAACCCACCAGCCGTCAATTTTCTCGCCGAACTTCGTTGAATAATATTCCAGTATTTTGATCACACCTTCTTTATGCGATAAACCCGCAGATGCAAGGTAGTCATTCCATGTGTTCATTTGATCTGCAGTAAGATACCCTCTATCCATTCCGGTACTACTGAAAAAGACGAGCACTTTTAAACCTCTGGATTTTAAGGAATCCAGCAGCTCACCAAAAAAGTCACGCTCTGGAAACAGATCACTTCCCATGATGGCTTCCATCTCTGGATAGGGGGAGGAATACCAGCTGGATTGATGTCCCCGGGAAATATTGATCATGACATGGTTAATGGTAGTTAACTGGTCGATTTGAGACAGAAAGAAATTCAGGTCAAAGTTTTCAGCATTCACTTTAGCGTTCGGCGTTTTGCTTTTATCATACGCCGTTGGGTGAAGAATACGAACCCCCCAGGTTCCGCAAAATGATTCTGCACGAGCGTGTCGGGCTTCCTGCTGAGCATTGGCGCTTATGCCCAAAGCCATAAGCAATATCAAAAATGCAATTTTTTGTTTTTTCATATGACCAAGACTTTAGCTTACTTCTTTATTATTTTCAAATTGATTGTCCTCAATCCAGCACGGTTTACCCCGGGGGTCCACATATGCTTCTTCCGAGAGGGCAAAGGTTTTTGGCTTATCAGAATCATTGTAAAAGAGCTGAATGAAATTCTCAGGAGCGGCAGACTCATCGATTTGAACCGGTGAATCAAGTTTGCCACTTGCATATTCGCGGGCTTCGTTCCACTGCGCCGCAGAATTAAACCAGGTATCAGAGTGAGTTCCACGGGTGGAATGAGTCATACCTATCGAAGTTGCCGTGATGGCTACCCACCGGCATAATGAAACAGGCACCGTTTTCTTTAAAGAATTTCACCAAAGCATCGGGATCCCATTTCTCTGCTTTCCAGAGATCGATGCGCTCGTGGGCAGTAAGCCCTTCCGGGCGGTTTTCAACAGAACCAGGTCCCCAATGCGACCAAATTCCAATCTTGCCATCAGCAAACCATTCCGGCACTTCGTAGTTTGTTGCCATTGACTCCCAGTTGGGCTCGATTTTTTTCGAGGGGCTTGATCCGCCACTGTTCAGGGGTTTAAAAGCATGCAGTTCAATCTTAGCTTCTTTCTTTTCGAGATCTACGGTCACTGTCATGTTTTCAAACTCGCGGGAGTATACCCACCCTTTTCGAACAGCACTGCCCAGGGCTTTGCCCGGTGCCAGATCATACAAGGGATAATCATCGAACATCCCCTGGGTTTTATTATAGCCGGAGTTATAAATGTAATAGCTGTCAGGTCCGTAAAAGAGTAAAAACGAGGCATAACTAAAGAGAAAGGGTTCCCGGGTACCTGGCAACACAGATCTCGGGCTACCTCTGGGTATGATCATCTTACCTTTTTTTTGTGCCTTAATAAGGTTGTCAAAAAGGAATGCTGCTTCTTCCTTGGTATCAAGAGGTTTATGAAAGAAAAACTCAATGAATACTCCTGAAGTGTGATCAACAAAATCCTGCCCCCCCTGCAGGACGGTCGAATCAACCCGGAAGCCGTTATAAATGACTATTTTATCTTCACCGATCTTTGCACGTACCTTATCAATCAATTTGAACAGGCTTTCATATTGCTCCTTCGGAACCTTTGGAGAAGCATCCAGGAATACACCATCCAGCTCACCTCTTAGAACCGGATCGACAATGGCATTCACCCACCACTCCTGTACCTCAGGATTATTCAGGTCATACATGGGGACCGGATTTGCTTTTGCGTGCTGAAATACCCAGTCACGGTATTTCCATTCAGGATGTTTATTGAATTCCGTTTGAGACTCATAGAAGTTCCAGTTAAGAACGATATTCCAGTACATCAGAACTTTAATGTCCGGGTTTATCTTTTTTAGCTTAAGCGCTGTTCCGATGGTTGCTGCTTCTGTATTAGGTTTTGGTCCGTAGTCGGCCCAGGCATGTCTTTTTTCGACAGTGAAAATAGAATAGTTCTTTGCGATATACTCATACTCCTCAGGTGTGAAATCGTGGGGCTCGCTGAAGCCATGACCATACCTTTGAATCCGATTCTCTGAATGAGCTTGTTCCTGGGCTGATACACCTGTCCCAATGATCACAAAAAGGGCCACTAATACCCATATAGAAGATTTCGCTTTCATGATAGTCAAAGTCATTAATATATAAGGGTTCTATTGCTTTTTAAACAGTACGACTGATCGCCAGGGGGCGACGGTAACAGATCCTGACACCGGCTTACCCCGGGGGTCCACATATGCTTCTTCCGAGAGGGCAAAGGTTTTTGGCTTATCAGAATCATTATAGAAGAGCCGGATGAAGTCATCCGGGGCGGTGGATTCATCTGCCATTACCGGTGCATCAAGATTGCCGCTTGCGTAAGTGCGCGCCTCCACCCATTCAGCCGCTGAGGCATACCAGCGCTCGAAGGCAGGCCGGCCCGGGTTACAGTTCTGATGGAGCTCATAAATGACCTTTGATCCCTTATAGGGCATGGCACATACATTATTGGTGAACAGCCCCTGGTTTTCCACATCACATTGCTCGGTCTCTTTTAGTGAGAAGCATGTCATAGCCCCATAATTGGCTATTGAATTTGCAGCATCCGTACAGACAATGATGTTCTCTTCGAAGCGGTTCCCGGACATGGATGGGGGAGAGGCCTCACCTGGCTCCCGGTCATAAGGATCCCGATCCAGGGTAGTAATGCCTGCGCCTCTGACCAGCAGGGTGTTGCCCAGGAAGAGGTTGTCATTGGAATTAAAATTGATATGGATCCCCCGGTCGGGTCCCCTGTTGACCTGGGGAAAGGAGATGGTATTGTTGCGGATAACAAGATTCAGGGTTCCCCTGTCACACTGAATGCCCGTGGTGAAAGGTACTTCCATGTCGGCAATGATATCGCCCAGTCCAACCGTGTTGGGTATCCCATTCAGAATGATGTTTTCCTCAACCACGCTGCCCAGCTGATCATCATGGGTATAGATGGCTCCCCCATCAAATGCCACCAGGTTAAAACGGTCAATGACGTTTCGATTTATCTGGTTCCCTCCTTTTAAGTGCTGGATGCCCAGGTAGCCAATATTTCTTAACCTGTTATAGCTTGCTTCCGAATTTCCCCCCATCAGGTATATCCCATTCCTGCCAGAGCCCCGACCGGCAATCAGACCGATGTTTGAGATATTGTTTCTGGTGACTACAACACGGCCTTTCCCGTTGGTGCGGATGCCGGCACTGAAGCAATCGCTGATCTCGTTGCTGTTAATCAATGCAGAACTGGCCTCCACACGGATGCCCATCTGTCCACACAAGCTTACTTCACAATCACGCACCGTAGCAAGCTGACTGCTTTCAATACTGATCCCTGTTGAAACAGCCATTTCAATCTTCAATCCTTCCAGGGTGACGGAGCTGGAATTTTTGATGTTCACCACAGCCGGACTGAGGGAATAGCGGTAGTTTTTAATATTTGGATTTTCATGGGAGCAGAGATATAGTATTCGCTTTTCCTTATGATAAAACCATTCCCCGTCCATATCCAGGGTATTCAGATGTTTCTGAAAGAAATATCCGGCCTCCTGCAGGTTCTCATCTCCCTTTTTTGCCGTGGGCTTCTGATCATTGAGGATGTTTACGACAGTCCCCTCCACTGAGATGACCGGGTAGGGATCATACCTCCAGACATTCTTGCGCAGGATAAGCTCTGCACCGGCCAGCCCCTCTGCACCGTTCAACTCCGGGTCGAATAGCTTTGTAAATGTCCGGCTGCTGAAAGTATAAAAGGCATCGTTCGTCAGTATATCCCCGTTGGGAGTACGGCCCAGTGGGAGGGAGGTGCTTCCGCGCATCAGCAGGGCCACATCCGTCACATCCTCGGGCAAAGGCTGTTGATACACATTGCTCCGTCCTGCCACCGGTGACCAGGCCCCCGTCAGGGTCCTGGCCCCTGAGAGAATGGGTCGTTCACCCTCTCCAAATGCTCCGATTCGGATGTTGGACCCCTTTATCTCGATCATCCCTTCGAAGCGTTCGCCCCGTCGGAAGAGAATACATGCGCCCTCCGGGAGGGCCAACTGTTGATTTACCCTGTCCAGTGTAAGCCAGGGCCCCGAAACACCATCGGTGTATTCAGCCGATTTACCATCCCATGCATCGTTGCCGTCACTGGATACATAGTAGTCAACTGCATCTGCATTGAGCCACCCTGAAAACAGAAGAACAAGAGCAAACGCGCAGGGCATTAAAATCTGTCTGATCATATTTGAGTGTTTGTTGGTTTAGCCTTGAATAGATAAAATTATTCAATAGTCAGCCAGTGTAATTGCTCAAATACCTCATTTACTTGTCAGAATCTACGATCTGGGTTCAGTAGCAAGACCGGCCATAAATCTGTAACACCTTTTCAGGACTAGTCTGATAGATTGCTTCATTATCATTATCGAGAGAACGAAAAAAAAGCGCGTGAAGTTCTCACGCGCTTTACACCTAATCTAACCTAACCTAAACATCCATGAGACACCATATTTGTAATATGGTTCGGTTTCTTAGTACCCCGGATTTTGATCCAAAAGAGGATTTTTATTTATTTCGCTCTGTGGAATGGGCATGTAATATAATTTCTCATCATAAATCCTTTCCTGCAGTAAGGAATAAGTATAGGTCTTAACTTCAGGATCCACCGTACGATCGGTATATACGTCCACCTTCTCGACATTAACAAATGTCTGGTCAAGAATCATCCAGCGACGAACGTCAAAGAAACGGTGGTCTTCAAATGCCAACTCTATCCGCTTCTCATGCATTATATCATCCATGGTAAGTACTGCGAGCAGTGATTCATCGGGCATTTGGGCACGCTGGCGGATAGGTAAGACATACTCGCGGGCCCCGGCTCCATCTCCCAGCATTACCAGACACTCGGCATAGTGAAGATAAAACTCGGTCAAACGCATAAAGGGACAAAATGCTACCGTACCTTTCTGAAATTTGGATGTATGATCATCCCTCACATGTTTATGACAATAATAGCCGGTGCGTGTGAAGTTCTTTGTTTCCTGCAGAACACCACCCTGCCGGTCGTATCCCGGGCGTGTTATTGTATCTCCATTTGAATCAAATTCATGATATACACCTGACTCGACTTTATATCCAATCAAATCACCAGAGGGGACACGGGCCATGGTTTCACTGAAATGAGCCCCATCGTAAAGTATGGTTTCATAAAAACGCAATTCCCTGTTAGAATATGGATCTTGCCCCATGGTAGTCCTGTCGAATTCAGTCCCGTCAGCCATCTGAAAAGCATCCACCAGACCTTGGATAGGTGTGGCAAGGCCCCAACCTCCCCAACTGGGAATACCAAAAAGAGTTGAAGAATAATTAAAGAAATGAACCAGGTTTTCGGTATTCATATATTTAGCCATGATTACCTCCGTATTTCCCATGCTTGGTGTATTATACCATACATCGTGGTAAGCTATGTCAGAACCTGGCATGCCATATAAGCTATACTGAGGAAGATCAATAACTGCTTTACAGGCATTAGCAGCCAGGGTCCACCTGTTCATATCGTTATTCGGGTTATGCAATGGACTGGCATGATGAAGCAATACCTGTGCTTTCACTCCCAATGCAGCTCCAGAGGTAATACGACCGGGCGTTGCCGTTTCAGGTAAATCAGGAATAGCCAGCTCTAATTCAGCTAAAATAAAAGCAACACAGTCATCATAGCTTGCGCGTACCTGGTCAACAGGATCGTCAGGAGAAAATAAGTTATCAGCGATAATGACTCCACCATAACATTTAATCAACTGATTATGGTACCAGGCTCTTAAAAAGTGCATCTCTGCTAACCAGACATCGAGTTTACTTTGCTCTACGTCAAACCTCCCTTGCTCATAGTTGTCAAAGAATACATTTATATGTTGAAGAATAGGGTAGAAATTTTTCCAGCCTCCGATATATTCCTGGGTATCCGGATTCAGTCTGTTATTGGTTATATCCTGACCTCCGCCCCATACGATATGAGGATAGGCTTCATCGGTGGCTTCTCCCCTGAAATGTCCCCAGGTCATTGGCCTTGGCGTACCGATTCTGGTAGTTTGATATCCACCCAGCATGAGATAGGCACGATCAACGTAGCCCTGAATTGTATTTTCACTGGCCCAGAATACGCCATCAGAAAGACTGTCCTGTGGTTCTAAATCAAGAACATCCTGGCATGAACCCAGGGTCAGGGCTGCTAAGAAAATTATATATATCTTTTTCATGATTATAAGATTTTAAAAGTTAAGAGTTATACCGCCTGTTATGGTTCGCAGGATTTCATAAGATCTCCAGCTATTGATTTCAACATCACGCGAGATCTCCATTCCGTCGAAACAGAACAGGTTTTCACCACTGACAAAAATTCTTAGTCCCTGAATATTCGCCTTTGTCAGAAGCGATTGTGGTAAGTTGTAACCCAGTTCAACAGTTTTTACCCTTACAAAGGCAGCACTTTCTAACCAGAAAGTGGAACGCCTGTCATTATTATGGCTTCCGATTTGGTTATCACCAAGGTAGCAATAGGTCTTAGGATATTTATTATCACCCTCTTGCTGCCACCTGCCTTCATGCCAAGCATTATCATACCTGAGCATTTCCGGCTGGACAAATTGCCAGGCACGTGCCTGGCCCTGCAAACGGACTACAAAATCAAAACCTTTATAACTACCTCCCAGATTCAGTCCAAATACTATTTCAGGGGAACGTACTTTGTCGGTCCTGACCCTGTCCTGATCATCAATTACACCGTCTGCCTCATCATAGATCCCATCTCCGTTGGTGTCAATGGTCAGCTGATCGATATATCTTATATCACCAGGCTGTGCTCCTGACAGGTGAGGATAGTTATCTATTTCGTCCTGGTTCTGGAAAAGACCATCGGCCTCAAATATTAACCTTGACAGATCACTTCTGTCATTTGTTACAAGTGCGTCAACAGAGTGTCCTTCTTTCTTCTGAAATTCAAGTACCCCCGCTGCTTCGTCCAGGTACTCAACGCGGTTGCGGGTGAAGGTGAATGTACCTGCAGCATAGTATGAGAAGTCAGAGCTTGCTCTTTTCTGAATTGCCAGACTTCCATCAAATCCCCAGCTATTTACTCTACCCAGGTTCTCATCAGGAAGATCAATTCCATAATAACCGGGCACGGATGCAGTTCTGGGAATCAATATGTTCGTTCTTTTGTTGTAGAAGTAGTCGCCTGTAAAATCTATTAATCCATTTGCAAACTGCATGTCAAGACCCACATCATAGGACTCCTGTTCTTCCCAGGTTATAGCATAGTTCGGGACCCCGTCTGAGGCGAACGAAGGTACTACCAGACCTGCATCTCCTAAAAATGTTTGCCACCATCTGTTGGTCTCCTGAGAATATGTTGAGAGGTACTGAAACGGGGAAGTGTTGTCAAGACCCATTCTTCCCCATGATCCTCTGATCTTCGCATAATTGATAAAAGCTATGTTATCAGCAAAGAAAGATTCTTCGGAAATACGCCAGGCGGCAGAAACTGCCGGGAAAGTGCCCCACTTTTTACCATCCGGAAATTTATAACTTCCATCAGAGCGCAAGGTAAAATCCAGCATATATCTGTCTTTAAAGCCATAGAAAAAACGTCCGAAGTAATGCAGGGCTGCTGTTTCACTCATAGAACCGCCATTTGCATCTGTTAATTCATCACCTGCATTTATTATTTCCAACAGATTGGTTAAATAATCCCCTCTTGATGCCGACAGGTTTTCGTTAAAGCCTTGCCTTACTTCCATGCCTGCAAAGACATCCAGCCTGTGATCACCAAAAGTCCTGCTATAATTTAATTTGGTATTAATCTGGCTGGAATGGTTATCACGGTAATTTTTTGTCAATCTGGGATACTGGGTAGTCCATCCACTTTGAGAGGGTATGTAATCGTCTAAAGTCGGATCGTACTTATAAGTATACCAGGTATTTAACCAGTTGCTTGTTTTCCCGCTGCCAACACCATATTTTGCAAAACCATCAAGCGAAAGTCCTTCTGTAATCCAATCCAGCTGATAATCGTAGCGGAGAATTCCTGTTAAACTGTTGTCATAAACCTTATTATAACCCGCAACTGTTGAACCCAGTATGACCGGATTCAGACCATATTGCATGGTTCCAACCAATCCATTGTCATATCTGAAAATGGTTTCAGGAAGAGCCTGTTTCGCACGTAACCTGGTCGAAGTAGTATTCTGTTCCTGACTTCTATCCTGTACTCTGGCAGATAAGTCAAGAGATACTGTGAGCCTTTTAGTGGCCTGAAAATCCAGATTGGATCTAAGCTGGTATTGTTTATAGGAGACAGCAGGATCGCTATTATCTTCTTCATACATTTTGTATTGTCCATCCTGGCTCAGAAATTCACCGGAAACGAAAAATCTCACCTTTTCCGTACCACCATTAACTGTAAGAGCATGTCTCTGCTGCGGCGCCCAATTGCTAAATGTCTCATCATACCAGTCCACATCCTGACCTGCATGGGTCAGAGGAGATGATCCCGTCCTTAATTTTTCAAGGGCCACATCATCATAAATAGCCACACCACCTCCATTGATCTTCTCCTCGTTCATGGCAACAGCAGTCTCATATGAATTTTGCCAGTTTGGTTTTCTTGTAGGTTGGGAAAATGCGACTGTGCTGGTCAAAGAATATACAGGTTTTCCTACATGACCACGCTTGGTAGTAACGAGAATTACACCATTTGAAGCGTTTACTCCATAAATGGCTGCAGAAGCATCTTTCAAAACAGATATATTCTCGATATCATTTGGATTAAGGCGTGCAAGAGTATTTACACTGGTTGGAACACCATCGAGAATCATCAACGGGGCATTGGAGCTTCCAAGGGTTGCTTTACCCCGCACTAATATATCCACATCCTCGGCACCCGGTCTGCCATCACCCTGAGTGATGACCAGCCCCGGAATCTGACCGGCCAGACCGGTGGAAATATTAGCAGCATGGCTCTTAAGCATCTCATCACCACTAAATGATGCGACTGATCCGGTGACAGTTGCCTTTGTCCGTGATCCGTATCCGATGACCACCACCTGTTCGAGTTCGGTGAGGTCTTCAGACATGATGACGTTGAGAGTAGTTTGTCCGGAAACGGCGATTTCCTGGGAGATATACCCCACGTAAGAAATTACCAGGATTGCGTTTTCAGCAACACCTGGAAGAGAAAAGTTGCCATTCGCATCAGCAATCGTCCCGTTCGTAGTGCCTTTTTCAGCAATAGATGCACCTAAAAGAGGCGCTCCCGATTGGTCGGTTATTTTTCCAGAAATGGTTTGCTCCTGGGCAAACACAGTCACTGTCATAACCATAAAAAAAATAGTTAGGATTCTTTTCATAAGTAGTTGGATTTGAGTTTAATTAGAATTGCATTCTTTTAGTCATCATTAAGTTTTGGGTTTTTATGTTATAGTTTGGAATTTGCATCCATCTCAAATATGTATTCTACAAAGTGACAGTGCATTGAATTCCAATGCATTAAACAACTCAATCGTATCCACGAATTCAGTGAAATACGACTACTAATCATTCTAATAAGTAAAGTTCAGTTGTTTCATTGTAGGTGAAATGCTGTATTTAGTCTTTTTCTTGCTGAATTCGGTCAATTACCATTGCACGAAGGCGCTCCCCCTGCCATGCTGGTATGAATCCGCTCTCATCTCGAATCGGAGCAAATATGCCAGGCCTTTCTTCGACACCATGGAGATGCCCCATCCGGGTATCTCGCCAAAGAGATTTCCGCTTTCAATTATTATCCCGCTTGAAACAGCCATTTCAATCCGCAATTCATCCAGGGTGACGGAATTGGAATTTTCGATATTCACCACTGCAGGGCTGACGGAATAGCGGTATTCATTAGGATTCGGGTTTTCTTCGGAGCAGAGATAGAGTATTTGCTTTTCCATAGGAAAAACCATTCCCCGTCCGTATCCAGGGTATTCAGATGTTTCTGAAAGAAATATCCGGCCTCCTGCAGGTTCTCATCTCCCTTTTTTGCCGTGGGCTTCTGATCATTGAGGATGTTTACGACAGTCCCCTCCACTGAGGTGCCCGGATAAGGGTCAGACCTCCAGACATTCTTTCGCAGGATAATCTCCGCCCCGGCTAGATCTTCCGCTCCGCTCACTCCGGGTCGGTAAGCCTTGTAAACGTC
>JAAEOI010000085.1 GCA_024244665.1 Bacteroidota bacterium
ATCTTCCGGGCCTGCTAAGCATGCCAGAACGCTTACTGGTCACCTGAATACATTCCTTGCCTCGATGCAGGCTTATTATGCCGGAGCTCTGGGGATAGGTTATGTCAATATAATGTATGCTCCATATGTGGAACATATGAGCGATGAAGAGATGAAGCAGGAGGCTCAGCACTTAATCTTCAGCGGTTCGCAGAGTGCGTTCTCCCGCGGAGGACAGACTCTGTTCCTTGATTTTAACATACACACAGGAGTGCCAAATTATCTGAAGAAGATTCAGGCTGTAGGTCCTGGTGGAAAGTTTACAGGCAGAACGTATGGAGAGTATGAAGAGGCTTCACAGAGATTCACAAGGGCGTTGCTTGATGTCTGGCGAGCTGGAGATTGTCATGGCCATGTGTTTGCTTTCCCTAAATGTGATTTCCACATAAGTCAGGATACATACACAGATCCTAAACAATATGAGCTTCTGGAATATGCCTCACAGATTGCCAGTGAGAACGGGGTTCCATATTTCGTCTTTGATAGAGATGAAATAACATTGTCAGCATGTTGTCGATTGCGTACAACTATTGATGATAATTACATGATTGACCATCCGGAGAGTATGAGGTTTTGCGGATTTCAAAATATAACCGTAAGTCTTCCTCAGGCTGCTTACAGGGCTGGCAGGGGGAATCTTGACGAACTTTATAAGGAAATTGACAGGGGTATGGACATTGCTATTAAAGCTCATTTCGAGAAGAAGAACTTTATTGCCAGGCTGATGGCTGCTCCAAATATGCCGTTGTGGGAAATTGGTAAAACCGCACATGATGGAAGACCATATGTAGATCTGGAAGCAGCAACATACATTGTCGGTATTATAGGACTGAACGAATGTCTGCAGTTTATGATAGGTAAAGAGTTGCATGACGACGAGGAAGCTCTTAAGCTCGG
>JAAEOI010000086.1 GCA_024244665.1 Bacteroidota bacterium
ACTGAGTTCTGAGCACTGTCTCCCTCTGATAGTCGGAATCGGATTCCTTTTCCAGGAATACGCTCCAGGAGAAACCCATCCACATAATCGATTTTGTCGGGGTAACACCCGTTCAAAAAAGCGATCAGCGAAATTATCATGACCGGCATTAAAATTTTTGCTCGTTTCATATTCGTTTCTCTTTTGTCAAAATGTATTTATGTTTTTGTAGCAACGTTTAAATGAATTTTTTGCTCTTAATCTCAAAGTGGAAAAAAAAACGCACCTTTCCATACGATTAGAAGCCTACCCTCAATTTTACGGTATAAAACAGAGAACGAATGCAGAAATTTGTCGGCGCCCATGTGAGCGCCTCGGGAGGGGTGGAAAACGCCCCGCTGAATGCAAGGGAGATCGGGGCGACAGCCTTTGCCCTTTTCACCAAGAACCAGCGCCAGTGGGCGGCCTTGCCACTCAGCCCTGAAAGCATTGACGCGTTTAAGAAGAATTGTGCAGAGGCAGGATACCAGGCGCAACAGATCCTTCCACACGACAGCTACCTGATCAATTTGGGAAATCCAGACCGGGAGCCGCTGGAGAAATCAAGGGCTGCCTTCCTGGATGAGATGAAGCGGTGCGGGCAACTGGGGCTCGACCGGCTGAACCTTCACCCGGGAGCCCATTTGAAAAAGACAGGCGAAGATCAGTGTATCAGCCTGATCGCCGAATCGATCAACCTGGTACTTGGCCAGACCGAA
The DNA here is from genome assembly GCA_024244665.1 of Bacteroidota bacterium. The sequence continues at coordinate 738 of JAAEOI010000086.1, forward strand.
GGGGTAACTGCTGTTATTGAGAATACGGCGGGACAGGGCTCTAGCCTGGGTCACAGCTTTGAGCAGATTGCATCGATCATCGAACAGGTGGATGACCGGGAACGTGTGGGGGTTTGCATCGACACTTGCCATGCATTCACAGCTGGCTATGACATCCGGACCCGTGAGGCTTTTGAAGAGACCTTTGAACGTTTCCGGAGTGTAATTGGTTTTGAGTTCCTGAAGGGGATGCACCTGAACGACTCAAAGAAGGAGCTGGGAACACGTGTCGACCGTCACGACAGTGTTGGAAAGGGTTTCATAGGGATCGATCCATTCAGGTGGATCATGTCCGATCCGCGCTTCGACGGGATCCCCCTGATCCTTGAAACCCCCGATGATACACGCTGGACTGAGGAGATCAAACTCCTGAATAGTTTCAAATAACTATTTTTTAAGTCATGCCTCTTTCAGATTCCCTCTAATAGACATACCTTTGCACCCCTTAAGCACTAAGCAATCCACCCTCTAACCTAAATAACCTTACTAACTTACCTATTTACACAATTACCTATTTATCCACTTACCATTTATCAATAACCATTTACCATGCGTCACGAAAGATCACATACCAAAATCATAGCCACCATTGGACCGGCCACCCGGAACAAGGAAATACTTGAAAAAATGATCCACGAAGGGGTGGATGTTTGCCGGATCAACTGCTCCCACGACACCCACGAGGAGCATATGAAAACCATAAAATATATCAATGAACTGAACGAAGAGCTTGGATCGAATGTAGCCATCCTGGCTGATCTGCAGGGCCCTAAACTCCGTGTAGGTGAAATGAAAAATGACAGCGTAACACTGGAAGACGGTCAGGAATTCACTTTTGTAACCAACCCGTGTACCGGCACCAGCGAGCAGGCCTACCTGAGCTATGAAAAGCTGCCTGCCGATGTTACACCTGGCGAGATGATCCTGGTAGATGACGGGAAACTGATGTTCGAAGTAATCGACTCAAACGGGAAGGACCGTGTAAGGACAAAGGTCATAGCAGGAGGCAACCTCTCAACCAAAAAAGGGGTGAACCTCCCCCAAACCAAGGTGTCGCTGCCCAGTCTTACTGAAAAGGACATCAGGGATGCGCAATTCGCCCTGGATCAAAGGGTGGACTGGATTGCACTCTCTTTCGTAAGACAGAAAAAAGATATTACGGACCTGAAGAAAATAGTTGATGCACATCCCAGCAATGCCCATATCATTGCAAAAATAGAGAAACCTGAGGCACTGGAGGAGATCAATGAGATTATCGAGGTTTCCGATGCCATTATGGTTGCACGGGGTGACCTGGGTGTGGAGGTGGATTTCCACAAGGTACCCGTCATTCAGAAAAGCATTATTAAAAAGTGCCATGAACGGTCAAAGCCGGTTATAGTGGCCACTCAGATGATGGAGAGCATGATCACAAATCCCACCCCCACCCGGGCCGAAGCCAACGATGTGGCCAATGCGGTACTTGACGGAGCCGACTCAGTGATGCTGAGCGGGGAGACCTCGGTGGGAAAATACCCGGTGCAGACAATCACCAACATGCAGAAGATTATCGATTCCACCGAGTCCGAGGAGTACATCTACTACAACAAGAACAAGCCCCGGATGGAGGAGGATACCTTCCTTGCTGAATCAATCTGCTACAATGCCACCCGCCTTGCTGAAAAGGTGGATGCAGCGGCAATTGTTACACTTACGCATTCTGGCTTCACAGCTATAAAGATCAGCTCCCACCGTCCAAAGGCACCCATCTTCACCTTCACCATGAATGAGGATCTCATCTGCGACCTTTCCCTGGTATGGGGGGTCCGCACCTACTTTTTTGGTGAGTGTTCCAATGTGAACGAATACATTGAATACACTGAAGAATTCCTGGTGGGACAGAACCTGCTGAAAAAGGGCGACCTGGTTGTACATGTTGGCAGTATACCCATCCTTGAGAAGGGAAAGACCAACATGCTGAAACTAACAAGGGTAAGCTGATACGGATTGACCGGTTCGATTACTGAACGGATTGCAGCAGCAGAAGAAAAGTGGCTGGCCCTGGTCCGGCCTTTCACATCAAAGCTCTTTTCGGAGACCTTTATCCCCTCCCATGACCAGGCTCATCACCAGCGTGTTTGGAACATCTGTAAAAAACTGCTGCATGAACTGGAAAGCTTAAGCTCCATTGCCGGCCCGGAACTGGTGGAGGGACTGCTTCTCGCGGCGTGGTTCCACGACATCGGAATGGCCCGCGATACCGGTGAAAGGCACGGGGTGATGGGCAGGGAGATTTTTGAAGAGTTTATCAGAAAGGCCCCTTCTGTGGAGCCGGCACACTACAGGGAA
>JAAEOI010000087.1 GCA_024244665.1 Bacteroidota bacterium
GGCAGGCAATACGATCACGATCAGCGGTACGCCGAGTGCCTCCGGGACGTTTAATTACATTATCCCGTTGACGGGCGGTTGTGGCACTGTTGATGCTACCGGCACGATCACTGTCACGGCCGACAACACAGCCAGTGGTGCGTCGTCCACCCCGACCCTTTGTATCAATACCGCGTTGACCGCTATCACGCATACGACGACTGGAGCCACAGGTATAGGAGCAGCTACAGGCTTACCCGCCGGAGTAAGTGCGCTCTGGGCAGGAAATACGATCACGATCAGCGGTACACCGGTAGCAGAAGGTACGTTTAATTATAGTATCCCTTTAACTGGAGGCTGTGGCACTGTAAGTGCGACAGGGACTATTGTGGTGGTTACACAACCGAACGTCACGTTGAGTGAATCCGGATCACCGATCGCCGAGAACGGTGGTGTGTCCACGATCACCGCTACCTCGAGTGCTGTCTCGGGCTTAGATGTCACTATTGACTTGACTTACAGTGGCACAGCGACGGGAGGCGGCACAGATTATACAGCCTCAGGAGCAATCATCACAATCCCCGCCGGCAGCACGACGGGCACCGTGACGATCACAGGAGTAGATGATGTAATGAATGAAGGCAACGAGACAGTAGTTGTAGACATCACATCCGTAACTAATGGGACCGAGGATGGCATCCAGCAGCAGACGATTACGATCACAGATGATGATATGCCCCCAGTGATAACTTCTTGTGCCGGTGATAGAACCATCAATGCAGATGCATCCTGTCAGGCTACGATACCTGACCTTACCAGTGAAGTGGTTGCTACAGATAATGGTACCATAGTATCCATTACACAGTCACCTACCGAAGGAACTGTTGTTAGCTTAGGAGTGCATACGGTGACCATTACCGTGACCGATGATGATGCAAATGAAACGACATGTACTGCCGATGTTTCCGTACTTGATAACATAGATCCGATTGCCACCTGCCAGGACATTACTGTATCCCTGGATGCTTCTGGAAATGTCAGCATTGACAGCAGCGATGTGGATGGAGGCAGCAGCGATAATTGTAGTATTGCAACGATGTCGCTTGACATCAGCAGCTTTACCTGTTTGGATCTGGGCACCAATACAGTAACCATGACTGTTACGGATGGAAGTGGCAATGTAAGTATCTGTACGGTCATAGTAACTGTGATAGATGACCTCGATCCGCAAGTTACCTGTCCCGGGGATACAACGGTAACGGCCTCACCTGCCGATTGTAGTGTGGCAGTGGATGACATATCCCCGGTTTCCCCGGTTGATAATTGCAATGCAAACCAGGTAACCTTCAGATTGGAAGGAGCCACATCCGGTACAGGTTTTGACGATGCAGGTGGAACAATCTTTAACAAAGGGATCACCACTGTATGGTACAAGATCATAGATGCGGGTGGTAATGGAGATTCATGCTCCTTCACGGTTTCTGTATTAACCACTTTGACACCTCCCGATAGTGCCTATTCCGATCGTGAAAGTGTCTGTCCCGGAGATGGAATCATAACCCTGAGTTATGGTGGGGGAGACCCGACATCCGGTGGTACGGCTGTTTGGTATTCGGATGCCTCCTTTACGACAATTGTGGGATCCGGTAATGACCTGACAATTGCAGCACCTGTCACATCAAGCACATACTTTGTAAGATTTGAATCTGATTGTGATACCACATCAGCTGAATCTGTCACCATTACGGTTCATCCTATCCCTGAGCCAATATTTGCTGAGATGGCAGAGGAAGTTTGCATAAACGGTCCTCTCTACCTTTATGTAGCTGGCGGGGAGCCTGGATCATCCTTTGCATGGAGCATTACCAACGGGACCATAGTGGAGGACTTAAATGAATCCATCTATGTTGAGTGGGGGAGTGTGGTTGGTACAGGAAATCTCGATCTTACAGAAGTTACAGCCGCGGGGTGTTTCTCACTGCCTGTCAGGCTGCCGGTGACAATTATCGGACCTATACCTGACCTGGGTGGGGATGTTGTTATCTGCGATGGTGAATCTGTGACACTTTCTCCAGGTGCAGCTTTTGCCTCCTATCGCTGGCACGACGGGAGTTCCGGGCCGGACTTCACAAGCGACCTGGAGGGACAGATCGTTATTGAAGTGACTGATTCTTATGGTTGTTCGGCGGGTGACAGTATGGTAATTTCATTAGCAGATCTTCCGGAGGTTGACCTGGGGGCAGATACAACTGTTTGTTCCGATGTGGGTATAATACTGGATGCCGGCGACGATGGAGAGCAATACCTCTGGTCCACCGGTGATGTGAGCAGACGGATTGTTGTGTATAATGAGGGAGACCAGGAGATCTGGGTAGAGGTGCAGAATGTTCTAGGTTGTTCCTTAGGCGATACAGTTTTGATCAGGGCCTGTGACCTGAGCCACCTGCTTGACATGCCGACTGGTTTCACTCCCAACGGCGATGGAGAGAATGAGGTCTGGAACATCCGGAGCCTGGATGAGTTTGACCACGTAATCGTGGAGGTCTATGACCAGTGGGGTACACTGGTTTGGAAATCTGAGCCGGGATATCCCACACCCTGGGACGGCCAGGATATGCGTGGCAATCTTGTTTCATTTGATTCTTATCATTACGTGATCAGTTTCAATGACGGGAGTGATGAGAGAGCTGTGGGTTATGTAACAGTAATGCATTAATGATGAGGAGGCTTGTATATTTAGTAATTCTGATGACCGGATTTCTGGTGGAATCGTATTCCCAGCAAACCCCGGTTTACAGCCAGTATTTGCTCAATGGTTTCCTGGTGAATCCTGCTATCGCCGGATCGGAGGGGTATTCAGCTGTAAACCTCACGGTGAGGGAGCAGTGGGTAGGATTTGAAGACGGTCCTGCAACCTATGCGCTGAGCTTTCAGACCAGGCTTATGCGTGAAAGTCATATTTCCCGTAATAATTCTATCAGACGGAGACGGAAATCCAACTTCAGAGGTGGAAATGTGGGTCTGGGCGGCTATATCTTTAATCACAGGAACGGGGCAGTGGATCGTACCGGGATCAGGCTTACCTATGCCTATCATATTGTATTGGATGAGGCTCAGCTCTCCTTCGGGCTCTCCCTTATGGGTTACCAGTACAGGGTGGATAAGAGTAGGGTTACGCTGGAGTCCCCTGATACTGACATGCTCTGGTTGAACCTGCAGCAATCGGTTTTCATTCCTGATGCTGATGCGGGTGTGTACTATACTTCCAAAACCATCTGGGCAGGATTTTCGGTTGACCAGCTTTTTGAGTCGGCGATCAAGTTCGGAGACAAAGGGTATGACCAGATGGTTATGGAGCGTAATTACCACTTGATGGGGGGCTATGATTATATTGTTAATAAAGATATGACCCTGTCTCCTTCCACCCACCTGAAGTTTGCTGAGAATGGGAAGTTCCAGGCTGATATCACCGGCAAGTTCTACTATAAGCAGTCGTACTGGGGAGGGATTACCTACCGGACGGGCAGTTCCCTGATTGTTGGGGCCGGGGTGAGTGTGGACCGCCTGGTATTTGGCTATGCTTATGATATCGGCCTTAACAGCATCATGAAGCACAGTAATGGCACACACGAATTCACCTTCATAATCAAACTGGGGGATCTCAGCCGCAGGCATCGCTGGCTCACCAGGTATTAGGCATGTTCGCTTACCGGTAAATATTGTCCGTTTACCGATTTTCATTTTCAATATTGTCTTCCCTGGCTTAAATTTGATTCAAATTAAAAATAAACAATAATGGAGAGAGAACCACACCAATTTAAAAAATCGGGAAGAGCCCATCTCTTACTGGGTATTGTACTGATGTTCCTTGGCCTGTTTCTGATAGCGGACCTGGCTGATATAATTCCATGGCGGATGAGAGATTTTATTTTTACCTGGCAGGCCCTGCTGATTTTATTGGGGATCATTTTTATCTCCAATAAGGAGAGCAAAGGCACCGGGGTCATCCTAATTGCAGTGGGATCGTTTTTTCTCCTGCCAAGGTTTTTTGAATTACCCCACTACTGGCGTTCCCTTTTCTGGCCCAGCATGCTGATCCTTCTTGGCATTGTAGTGATATTCGGAGCCAGGCGTCGTGGTTCATGTGGAAGAAGGACTGCTTTCGGCAGTCAAAGTCACGCTTCTTCGGACGACTACCTGGATGATGTGGCTGTGTTTGGCGGCGGTGACCGCACCGTTACATCACAGCAGTTCCAGGGAGGGAAGATTACACATATTTTTGGTGGTTCTAAGTATGATTTTTCAAGGGCCAGGCTGGCCCCGGGCGATAATAATCTTGAACTGGTTCTGGCCTTTGGTGGGACCAAGCTCATTGTTCCCGAAGAGTGGAATGTCAAAATTGAGATCACTTCGGTTTTCGGAGGTTTTTCTGATAAACGGGTAAGATCAATCGTGGAGAAAGATCGTGAAAAAACGCTGATAATCAGGGGTATAAATGAGTTCGGGGGCGGAGAAATCGTAAACTATATCTAGGAATGAGCCATCCCATTACCGGTAAGCGAAGATCCCTTCTGATCTATGTCCTGGTCTGGGTTTTGATAGCGATCCTGCAGGGATCACTATCCTGGTACTTTCAGCATTTCCCTATAGCGGTAGTTATTACCGATGCCCTGATCTCTACCTTTATTTTTGGCTTCCTTGGATTGCTGGCCTGGTACCCCACCAGGTACATTCCCTTTCAGAAGAATACCCCCATTTACTCAAGTGTGGCGCATGTGGTTGCTGGCTTAATGGTGATTGCCACCTGGATGCTGCTATCGCTTGGAATACTGAACTCGGTGTTCAGCATGGAGACAGAGTATATTGAATTTCTGAACAAATCTATAGCGTGGAGGGGTATCCTCGGGGGACTGATCTACCTGGTGCTGGTGCTGATCTACTACCTGGCTTCTTCGGTGCAGAAGTTACAGGAACGTGTCAGGCAGGAGGAGCAACTGAAAAACCTGGTGCGGGAGACCGAACTAAGTATGCTCAAGTCACAGATCAACCCGCATTTTCTCTTTAACTCCCTCAACTCCATCTCCTCCCTGACAATGTCCAGTCCCGCCGAAGCCCGTGACATGATCATTCGTCTATCCGATTTCCTGCGCTATTCTTTGAAAAACAGGGAGAATGAGTTTGTTCCACTGAAAGAGGAGCTGGGCCACATGAAGGATTACATGGCCATCGAAAAGGTAAGGTTCGGGGATAGGTTGAGCTATGATTTCAAGATTGACGAGGCGTGCGAAAAGTTCCCTGTACCTACAATGATTTTTCAACCTCTTTTTGAGAATGCCATCCGCCATAGCGTATATGAGAGTACAGAACCGGTGAATGTACGCTTTGAGTGTGTTCCGGAAGCAGAGGTAATGAGAACTGTTGTTTCAAACGATTACGATCCTGATATACCCTCGAGGAGGGGAACCGGAGTCGGGCTGCAGAATGTGCGCCAGAGGATCGAGCTGGCCTATGAGGGCAAGGGTTCGGTCCGATGGAAGGGGGAGGTGGGTGTTTTCGCAGTAAGTATATTATTTCCACGTATAAAGACGACATGATGAAAACCTTTCGTACCCTCATTATTGAAGATGAGAAACCCGCCAGGGATCTGCTCAAGGCCTTCCTGGAAGAGTTTTCACAGGTGGAACTCCTGGGGGAGTATGACAACGGCTTCGACGGACTGAAGGCTGTTAATGAGCTGAAGCCGGATGTGATATTTCTGGATGTTCAGATGCCCAAGCTGACGGGGTTTGAGATGCTCGAGGTGCTGGAGCACAACCCTGAAGTGATCTTCACCACCGCATATGATCAATATGCCATCCAGGCTTTTGAACAGAATGCAGTGGACTACCTTTTAAAACCCTTTTCCAGGGAACGCTTTGGGGAGGCAATTGAAAAGCTCAGATCCAGGATGGAGAATGTGGCCAGCCAGGATAGCGAAAAGGGAAGTGTTGAGAAGATTAAAATTCACCTGGCAGACGGGGATGAGAAGCTACACCGGGTGGTGATCAAAAAGTCTGGCAAGATCCACGTGATCTCCACCAATGACATTAACTACCTGGAGGCGCAGGATGACTATGTGATGATCTACACCGATGAGGGGAAGTACCTGAAGCAGCAGACCATGAAGTATTTTGAGAAGCACCTGGACCAACAGCAATTTGTGCGGGTGCACCGCTCATATATCGCCAATATCACCAGTATTGAACGCATCGAGCCTTACGAAAAAAGCAATTATATACTGATCCTCAAGGATGGGAACAAGGTTCCTGTGAGCCGCAGTGGCATGCAGGTACTGAAAGAGAATCTGGATTTTTAACAGGAAACCATGAGTTTGCAAATTGAAGAGAAGAACTTAGACAAGTTTATCGTGGTGGGCGATCGCGTGCTGATCAAGCCCAAGAACCAGCACGATCGGACCAAGTCGGGACTATACCTGCCCCCCGGTGTGCATGAGAAGGAGAAGATTCACAGTGGCTATGTACTGAGGGTAGGGCCGGGCTACCCGATTCCGGCCATACATGATTCGGAGGAGCCATGGAAGGACCAGAGTGATACAGTGAAGTATGTCCCCCTTCAGCCCAAAGAGGGCGACTTGGCCATCTACCTGCAAAAGAGCGGGTATGAGATCGAGTTCAATAACGAGAAGTATGTGATAATACCCCACTCGGCCATTCTGATGCTGATCAGGGATGAGGATCTCTTTAAGTAGGTTTACCGGATTTCCATCGCCCGTTTTTCCGTAGTGCCTGATCCAGGATCCATTCTATCTGGCTATTTGTACTTCGGAATTCATCTGCAGCCCACTTCTCCAACGCTCCCATTTTTTCCGGATCTATCCTGAGGGCAAAGGCTTTCTTTTTATTCATCTTAATGATGTAGTGTACCTGTATTCACGACCGGACTTGGATCCTTATCCCCGCATAATACAACCATCAGATTGCTTACCATGGCTGCTTTTTTCTCATCATCAAAGTCCACGATCTTTTTTTCTGTTAGTTGTTCAAGTGCCATTTCAACCATCGAAACAGCACCTTCAACAATTTTAAACCTGGCTGCCACAACCGCTGTTGCCTGTTGTCTTCTTAACATGGCCCCCGCGATCTCCTCGGAGTAGGCAATGAAGTTGATTCTTGCCTCAATCACCTTGATTCCTGCCATTTCCAACCTTTCCCTGATCTCCTCCTCAAGCTCATGATTAACTTCAGAACCTCCACCCCTGAGGGTGATCTGGGCATCATGATCCTCAAAATTGTCATATGGATATATGCCAGCCAGCTTCCGTAAAGCGGTTTCACTCTGTACATATACAAAATGAACATAATCATCTACTTCAAAAGCGGTTTTATAGGTGTCCTCAACTTTCCAGACCAATACGCAGCCTATTTTAATGGGATTTCCGACTTTGTCATTCACTTTGATGGTCTCACTATCAAAATTCCTTGCTCTCAGCGATATTCTTTTTCGTACAAAAAAGGGATTGACCCAGAATAATCCATTTATTTTAATGGTCCCTTTATAGGCACCAAAAAGAATTAAAACGGATGATTCATTCGGATTAACAACAATAAATCCAATAGATGTCAGGATAACTGCCAGGCATAAGGGGATCGCCAGGGATATTAAGCCAGTCATAAAACTAAATATTGTTGCAAGAATAGTAATCAGAAGTATCAAAAGCATAAGATACCCGGATACTGCCCTGTATGTTCCTTCTTGTTTTTTCATATGATTTAGGTATAGTGATATTAAAATGATATCATTAAGATATCACAACATCACGATAAATCCAAATAAATGAAGTTCTTGCCTGATTTTATTTCTCTATACACTCCTGGTGACGGAAGCATGTGGTAAGGTGATCGTTGACCATTCCGGTGGCCTGTAGGTGGGCATAGATGATGGTGGATCCCAGGAATTTGAAGCCCCGTTTTTTCAGATCTTTGCTGATTGTATCCGACAGGGGAGTGGTGGCCTGGATTTCTGATAACTCAGCTGGGTAATTGACCACCTGTTTGCCATCCACAAAGCCCCAAAGGTAGTTGCAGAAGCTGCCGTACTCCTTTTGAATCTCCAGAAAGTGTTTTGCATTGCTAATGGATGATTCGATCTTCTTCCGGTTCCGGATGATGCCGGGATCCGCCAGCATCTCCAGGACTTTGTGTTCGTCGTAACGGGCCACCTTTTCTACATCAAATCCATCGTATAGCCTGTGATAGCCATCTCTTCGTTTCAGAATGGTGAGCCAGCTCAGTCCGGCCTGTGCCGATTCCAGCACCAGGAATTCAAATTGCTTATGGTCATCATGTACGGGAAACCCCCATTCGGTATCGTGATATTCCACGTAAGCAGGGTCGGAAAGGCTCCAGGTACAAGTGTTTAATTCTATAGGTTCAGAGTGGCTCAATGGATTTTCTTTGTTTTATTTAGATCAAATATACATTAATGCTCCGACAAGCTTTCCGGAGGTGGTGAAAAAAGTTTGTTGTATCTTTGCATCACAGAACACGTATTTTTTTTACTACCAACTGTGAAAGAAATAACAATAGATCGCAATAGAGATGGGATTAGAGATTGGGAATATAGCAAAGATACTGGGAGCTAAGGTGTTAACCCCTGAGCTTGATATTAGCAGAGAGGTGGTGCATGCCTTTGCTTCCGATCTGATGAGCGATGTTCTTACCGGTGATTATCACAAAACAATGTTGCTTACCGGCCTCTCCAATCTGCAGTCGATCCGCACGGCTGAGATGTCAGATATTAAGGAGGTAATCATTGGCAGGAATAAGGAGGTAAGCCAGGAGATGATCGACCTGGCCAGGGAGAACGATATTATCCTGATAAGGAGCAACTATTCACTCTACAGGATTTCAGGATTGCTGTTTGAGGCAGGAGTTAAACCAGTCTATTAATGGTGCTTCAGTATCATATTGAAGGTGGTGACTTCGTGAATGCCGGTAAGGCATCAAGCGCTGTGAAGGGTGTGCTGAAACAGCTGGATGTTTCTGCGAAGAGAATAAGAAGGGTGGTGATTGCGCTTTATGAGACAGAAGTAAACGTGGTAGCCCATGCCAACAGGGGAGATATTGAAGCGGTTATTGATTCTGACACCATAGAGGTAACCGTGAAAGACAGTGGACCGGGTATCCCGGATATTGAGCAGGCCATGAAGGAGGGTTTCAGTACTGCATCAAAGGTGGTAAGGGAGATGGGTTTCGGAGCCGGAATGGGTCTGCCCAACATAAAGAGAAACAGTGACCTTTTTCATATTGAGAGTGTTCCCGGGAAAGGGACCACTGTGAAGTTTGTTAATGAACTTAAGGATTGAGTATAAGTACCGTACATATAGGATTTCATCATGCACTGAAGGTGGTGGATGAGCTTTGCATCGGATGCACGCACTGCATGAACGCATGCCCCACCCAGGCCATCAGGGTCAGGGATGGTAAGGCGGTGATCATTGGGGAGCGTTGCGTCGATTGCGGAAACTGCTGCAAGGCGTGCCCTGTATCGGCCATCCTGATTGAACAGGACGATTTCGAGGAGATTTTCAACTATGAAGTCCGTATCGCACTGCTTCCCACGGTCTTTATTGGTCAGTTTCCATCAATTATTAAAGCGGGAGAGGTTTTCGGCGGACTGAAAAGTCTGGGGTTTACTCATATTGTGGAGATAGACAGTGTGGTGGACCTGGTGCAGGAGGGGTATGATTCATTCATGGATAACTATTCAGGAGATAAACCAGCCATTTCCACATTTTGTCCCGCCATTGTCCGCCTGATACAAGTCAGGTTTCCATCCCTGGTGGATCATCTGGTCAGGGTGAAGCCACCCTCCGATGTTGCGGCCATTCACTACCGGAGCCAGATGGAGCAGAAGGGAATTGATCCGGAGCAGATCGGGATCTTTTACGTAACCCCCTGCGCAGCGAAAATTGCTTCAATAAAGAGCCCGGTGGGGGAAAAGGCTTCTCCCGTCAATGGGATAATCAATATGGAGTACCTCTATAATAAGCTACTTCACCTGATCATGAATCATGAGGTAAAGGAGATGGGTGAACCCGATACCGGGGGACTTACTTCAAAGGGGATTCTCTGGAGCCTGACAAGAGGTGAGTCGGAACACCAGAAGGGGCGTTGTCTGGCAATCGACGGAATAAGGAATGTTACGGAATTTCTTGAGCGACTGGAGGAATCCGAAAAGAGTAACATCGATTTTTTGGAGTTGAGAGCTTGCGATGAATCCTGTGCGGGCGGTGTCCTGATCAGCGGGAACAGGTTCCTGACTGTGGAGCGCCTGAACAGCCGGGCAGGGAACTCAACTGAGAAGAGCGGCGGTTTGAAAGGTGGATCATTTGATGAAAAGCTCTATGCCCTGGAAAAGATCCAGGCGCGTTCCATGCTTGTCCTGGATCCCGACAGGAAGGTGGCCATTGAGAAGATCAATAAGCTTGAGGAGCTGCTGAAGGTATTGCCAGGTATCGATTGTGCCGCATGCGGATCCCCCACTTGCAGGGCATTGGCAGAGGATATTGTACAGGAACGGGCCGAGCTCTCATGGTGTATTTTCCTCCAGGAAATCTATATCAGGGACAGTAGGCTCAGCCTGGAAGAGGCCGATAAGATCAACGGAAATATCTGGGGAAAAAATAGAAATTACAGAAGCCAAAGTAAATAAAGAGATGACATTACAACAGATTGCAGATGCATTGGACCTCATGGTATTCACCGAAGGGATAGGACTGAAGAGTGAGTTTGAGGGAGGGTATGTTTCGGACCTCTTAAGTGATGTGATGGGGCATGCCCGGGAAGGGGAGGTTTGGATCACACTGCAGGCGCATGCAAATGTGGTGGCCATTGCATCCCTGAAGGAGCTCCCAGCCGTTATCCTGGTCAATGGGATCGAGCCTGATGTGGCTGTGATTGAGAAAGCTGCCGAAGAGGGGATTGTATTGTTGGGGACCTCGGAAGGGACATTTGACACAGCCGGGAAGTTGTTTCAATATCTGAACTGAATATGAACACCTATCGTGCCGACTTGCATATCCACTCGGTCCTTTCATCCTGTGGGGACCTAGAAATGAGCCCGGGGAATATCGTAGCTGAGGCGGCACGGAAGGGAATTGATATAATCGCGGTAACAGACCACAACCATACGGGTCATTCCAGGCTTACAAGGGAACTGGGAGCCAGGAAGGGGATCTGGGTTGTGTACGGAGCCGAGCTTACCACGCAGGAGGAGGTACATTGCCTGACGTTCTTTGATACCGACGAGCAACTGGATGCATTCCAGACGACACTTGATGAGAATATGCCGCTTATCCCGAGCGATCCGGCACTGTTCGGATACCAGATGATCGTGGATGAGAAGGAGCAGATCCTGGAGGAGGTCAAACACTCGCTCTACCCCGGGGTGGAGTGGGGGATCGGGGAAGCCGCCGGGATCGTGCATGAGCTTGGAGGACTCTTCATACCTGCACATGTGGACAGGACTATGAACGGTTTGTATGCCCAGCTGGGTGTCTGGCCTGGCCAACTGGAGGTTGATGGGATTGAGATTTCCCGTCATACCACCAGGGAGAAAGCCATTCAGGATCATCCCGAGCTGGCACAGTCATGTCTGATCAGCAATTCCGATGCCCATTACCTGGATGATATTGGTGGCATTTACAACAGCTTTGTGATGAAGCACAGAGATTTTAATGAACTCCGTTTAGCACTGAGGGGTGAAAAGGGCAGGGGGGTGAAATGAAAGAAATCGCACTGCATGTCATGGATATTGCGGAAAACGGGATTGCAGCCGGAGCCGGAGCCATAAGCATCACCATAAATGAGGAGGGAATCCCGGCTTTTCTGACAATCCGGATTGGAGATGACGGAAAGGGAATGGATGAGGAGGATCTGAAACGGGTAGCTGATCCTTTTTACACATCCAGAACCACCCGCAGGGTGGGTATGGGAGTTCCCTTGTTGATGCAGCATGCTGAGATGGCAGGCGGAAGGGTAGAGATCCGGTCAGAGCCTGGATTGGGAACCGAAGTGGAAGCCACTTTCATGAAAGGCCATCCCGACAGGCAGCCCCTGGGTGATGTGGAGGGGTGCTGGATGCTGCTGGCCTCTGCAAATCCAGGAATAGAGTGGTCGCTGAGAATGGAGAGTTCTGCCGGTCATTTTGAGATCAGCACCTCCGAAATAAGGGCGGCCATGGAGATCGAGGTGATTTCCGGTACCGAGCTGGTGACCCAGTTAAAAAGAATGATTAGAAATAACATCGATGAGCTCGAATTGACATGAGTATAAATTGATGAATACAAGCATTTATATAAATTTATAGAAATACGAGAATCAATTTTGGAAATGATGAACAAGATTAAATCACTTGCAGATCTGAAGAAGATCCGCGACGAAAAGGGCTCAGGCCTGCAGATTCGGGAAAAAGGTGAAGATGCAGAGAACCTGGTTCAGGTAAAGGTGGCCATGGCCACGTGCGGCATTGCTTCGGGCGCAAAGGAGACCATGGAGTTCATGGCCGATGCGCTTGAGAAGCGCGGTGTGGAAGCCATTGTAACCCAGGTAGGGTGCATGGGTTATTGCTATGCTGAACCCACCATTGAGGTAACAATTCCGGGCAGTGAACCGGTGGTATTTGGCGGTGTGAACTGGGAGAAGGCCGATGAGATTATTGAGAAGTATATTAAAAGTGGTGAACTGGTGGATGGAATCATCCCTGTGAATTACGAAACCATTGACTAAGGAAAAAAGGAGGAACTGAAATGTCAAAATACAGCATGCATTTGCTTGTTTGCGGTGGGACCGGGTGTAAGTCGCAGGAGAGCGATTTCATCGCCGAGAAGCTGAAGAAAGAGCTCTCCAAGCAAGGCCTCGAGGAGACAGTACAGGTTATTATGACCGGTTGTTTCGGGTTTTGCGAAAAGGGCCCCATTGTGAAGGTGATGCCCGACAATACTTTTTACACCCAGGTAAAGCCTGAGGATGCAGAAGAGATTGTAGAGGAGCACGTAGTCAAGGGGAGAAGGGTTGAGCGCCTGCTCTATACCGACCCTGAAACCGAGGCTCATGTGGAAGACTCCAGGCATATGGGTTTCTACAAGAAACAATTGAGGATTGCCCTTCGAAACTGCGGGATGATTGACCCGGAGATTATCGATGAATATATCGCAAGGGATGGTTACCAGGCCCTGGGAGAGGTTCTGACCAATCAAAGCCCTGAGGAGACCATTGAGTTGATGAAGGCTTCCGGGTTGAGGGGGCGTGGTGGTGCCGGTTTCCCGGCCGGACTGAAGTGGGATTTTGCCAGGAAGAATGAGTCCGATCAGAAATATGTGGTCTGTAATGCAGATGAGGGTGATCCGGGTGCGTTCATGGATCGCTCTATCCTGGAGGGTGATCCCCATTCAGTTCTTGAAGCCATGGCCATTGTGGGTCGTTGCATTGGGTCCGATATGGGTTATATCTATATTCGTGCTGAGTATCCGCTGGCCATTGAAAGGTTGAAGATTGCCATCGGACAGGCCAGGGAATACGGACTGCTGGGAAAAGATATTATGGGTACCGGTTTCAACTTCGATATCGATCTGAAGTATGGTGCCGGAGCATTTGTGTGTGGTGAGGAGACTGCCCTGATTCACTCCATGGAGGGTGAGAGGGGCGAGCCAACGCTGAAACCGCCCTTCCCTGCCGAAAGTGGGTATATGGGGAAACCGACCAATGTAAACAATGTAGAGACCCTGGCCAATGTGCCGGTGATTATCCTCAAGGGAGCCGACTGGTTCAACAGAATCGGAACCGGGAAATCCAAAGGAACCAAGGTTTTTGCCCTTGCAGGAAAGATCAACAACGTGGGGCTTATCGAAGTGCCCATGGGGACCACCCTCCGGGAGGTGATCTTCGAGATTGGTGGCGGAATCAAGGACGGCAAGAATTTTAAGGCAGTGCAGACCGGCGGACCGTCAGGTGGCTGCCTGACTGAAAAGCACCTTGATATTCCCATTGACTATGAAAACCTGGTTGCCAACGGCTCCATGATGGGATCGGGGGGGATGATTGTGATGGACGAGGACGATTGCATGGTCTCCATTGCAAAGTACTACCTTGAGTTTACTGTGGAAGAATCCTGCGGAAAATGCGCTCCATGCCGGATTGGGAACAAGAGGCTCCACGAGTTGCTGGGAAGGGTATGTGAAGGTAAAGGGGAAGAGGCCGACCTGGTCAGGCTCCGGAACCTGGGCGAGGTGATCAAGGATACCTCCCTTTGCGGACTGGGACAGAGTTCACCTAATCCGATACTCTCAACCATGGATAATTTTAACAATGAGTACATTTCTCACGTGGTGGATAAGAAGTGCCCCTCGGGAGTATGTACCGATCTGCTGGAGTATTTTATCGTAGAGGAGAACTGCATTGGCTGTACAGCCTGTGCAAGGGCCTGCCCGGTAGGATGTATATCAGGAGAACGAAAAGAACCGCACCTGATCAATCCGGATACATGCATCAAGTGTGGAGCGTGTATGGAGAAATGTAAATTCGATGCAGTGATCTTAAAATAACGTTAATAGAGATGAGTCTAGTTAAACTTACAATAGATGGACACAAGGTGGAGGTGCCTGCAGGTACCACCATCTACAAAGCCGCCAGAGAGCTGGATATAGATATCCCGATTCTCTGCTACATGGATCTGAAGGATCTGAATATTGAAAACAAGCCGGGTGGCTGCAGAATATGTTCTGTGGAGGTAGAAGACAGAAGAAACCTTGCCCCTTCATGTTCCACCAGTGTGGCTGAAGGCATGGTGGTGAAAACCAACAGCATGCGGGTGATCAATGCCCGGCGGACCGTAATGGAGCTGATCATTTCAGACCACCCGAAAGATTGCCTTTCATGTGCAAAATCGGGAAACTGTGATCTGCAGGATATGGCTGTTAAGCTTGGAATCAGGGAGATACCCGGGCAGGAGTATGCCGAGATGTCGACCTACAGGCTTGATACCTCGCCCTCCATTATCAGGGAACTGGACAAGTGTATCATGTGCCGCAGATGCGAGACCATGTGTAATGATTTCCAGACAGTGGGTGCACTGCATGCAGTGAATCGCGGATTCGACGCGGTTGTTGCTCCTGCTTTCGAGATGAACCTGGAGCACTCTCCCTGTACTTACTGCGGACAGTGCGTTGCGGTTTGTCCCACAGGTGCCCTTACCGAGGTGGACCACACCGGGAAAGTGATCAGGGCACTGAACGATTCCACCAAAACGGTGATAGTTCAGACTGCTCCGGCAGTCAGGGCCGCACTTGGAGAAGAGTTTGGCATGGAGCCCGGGACGCGGGTGACCGGCCAGATGGTGACTGCCCTTAAGAATCTTGGTTTTGACTATGTTTTTGATACTGATTTTGCTGCCGACCTAACCATAATGGAGGAGGGAACCGAGCTGTTGGACCGTTTGCAAAAGCACCTGGAGGGTGATGAGAACGTGAAGCTTCCTATTCTTACATCGTGCTGCCCAGGATGGGTCAACTTTTTCGAGTACAACTATCCCGATCTGAAGGAGGTGCCTTCAACTGCACGCTCACCGCAACAGATGTTCGGAGCCATTGCTAAAACCTATTTTGCTGATAAGATAAAGGTTGACCGGAAGGATCTGGTAGTTATCTCCATCATGCCCTGTCTCGCCAAGAAGTATGAATGCCAGCGTGACGAGTTTGCAGTGGATGGGAATCCCGATGTGGATTACAGTATCTCCACCCGCGAACTTGCCCACCTGATCAAGCAGGCCAATATGGACCTGAATAAACTGGAGGAGGATGAATTTGATGCGCCCATGGGTGAGTCCTCTGGTGCAGGAGTGATCTTTGGTGCCACCGGTGGTGTGATTGAAGCGGCAACCCGTACAGCATACGAACTGCAAACAGGAAAAGCGCTGGAAAAGGTGGATTTCAAACAGCTCCGGGGAATGGAAGGGATCCGGTCTGCGACAGTTGATTTTGATGGACTCGATATCAATATCGGGATTGCCCACGGACTGGGTAATGCGAGGAAGCTGCTGGATGAGGTGAAGGCCGGTAAATCAAAATACCATGCCATCGAGGTGATGGCATGCCCGGGCGGCTGCATCGGTGGCGGCGGTCAGCCGCTTCATCACGGAGATGCTTCCATCCTGAAGGCCAGGACAAAAGCGATCTACCGGGAGGATGAAGAGAAAGTCATCAGGAAATCTCATGAAAACCCCTCTATCGTGAAGCTTTACGATGAGTTCCTGGGTGAACCTTTGAGCGAGAAGGCGCATGAACTGCTGCACACGCACTATTTCGATAAGCGTAAAAAGATATTCCAGGTTTAATTGGTAAATGATATAAGTTATGTCAAGCGTTAAAATAGAACTCAGACAGGACCAGATTGATAAGATTTTTGCCATTTGTGAGTCATTTGGCAATCAGGAAGGTGAATTAATCAATGTGCTGCATAAAACCCAGCATACTTTTGGCTATTTGCCCGCCGAAGTCCAGGAGGTCATTGCCGAGAAGATGGAGATCTCGGCTGCAAAAGTGTATGGTGTAGTCACATTTTACTCCTTTTTCACCATGATTCCCAAAGGGAAACATCCCATTTCAATTTGCACCGGAACCGCTTGCTATGTAAGAGGTGCTGAGACCGTATTGAATGAATTTAAGAAGCAGCTGGAAATTGAGGTTGGTGAGACCGATACAAATGGTCTGTTTTCCCTGAGCTGCCTGCGATGTGTAGGGGCCTGTGGCCTTGCTCCTGTTGTACAGGTGGGTGACAAAACCTATGGCAGGGTTGCAACCGATGATGTGAAAGAAATCATTGCTGAATATTTGAAGTAATTTGGTTTGATACGTAAGAAGTTACAGGGATGTGCTGTTAGGTGCATCCCCACTTCTGTAAACACCTTTGGTTGACCTGAAACATTAATTCATCCCCCTAATCGTACCATTGGCCACCTTTTTTGTCATTGGTTGTGAAAATGCCTATTTTTGAAGTGGACGTAAGATTGGAAAACTTTGTAAACATGCGGTTAAGGATTTTAGTACCCTTGCTAGTTGTTTCCTTTCTTATACACTCTTCCTGTACCCAGGATGAATCGGTGGCATTAATGCCTGTCACCACAGATTCTGAATTGGCACTTGAGTTTTATGAGACCGGAATGCTTGCTTATGACCAGGTCAAATGGGAGTTGGCATATCATAACCTTGAATTGGCTATAAAGGAAGATTCAGACTTCTTTATGGCCCATTTTTGGATGTATTTTTTGTCCGGTAAAAGGTCAAAGGAGATTGCTGAAAATGCCCTGATGGTCGAGACCGAACTGAGCGATGGTGAGATGCAGATCCGGACTGCATTCAAATACCTTCTTGACGGACAGGATATGAAGGTGGTGGAACATCTTCAGAATGCAATTGATCTCTACCCTGGCGATCCTGACGCGCACAAAATTCTCTTTATCCTTCAGTTTCATTATATCAAGGATTTGGAGTCAGCAGTGAAGTCGATTCGTCGGGCAATTGATGCATGCCCGGACTATTCCGTGGCCTACAATCAGCTTGGTTATGCACTGATGTATTTGGAGGAATATGAAGAATCGGAGGAGGCATTTGATAACTACATCAGGCTGGCGCCTAATACGGCCAATCCATACGACTCAAAGGGCGACTATTTCATGAGCACAAAGCAGTATGACCTGGCTTATGAGAGCTACATGAAAGCTTATGATATCGATCCTACATTCAGGGTAAGTGAGAAGAAGGCCCTCAAGGCAATAGGCCTCTATAACTCTTCAAAGAAGTAGCTCATTTTCTTTTCAGGTTCATCAAAGGTGTAGACTTTTCGACCCGACCGGGCAATGAAGCCGGAGATGGCGAAGTCCCCGATGCACATGATATTGTGACTCAGCAGGAAGAATGCTGAAAACAGGGTACCCCCGGGAAATAGCAGGGTGGTGAGGAGAATGGTGGAGAGGTTGATGACCACAAAGGGTGTGAGGGCAAGGAGGTGGACCTGGGCTCCAGAAACCGGGTAGCGGTTTGCAGTGACAAAGAATATTAACTGCCCCGGATCGGCCCCAAAAATGATGTTCCTGGCACCCAGTACCCGGTAGGCCAGGCCATGGAGGAGTTCGTGAACGGGAATGACCAGGATGCTTCCGGCCACAACTCCTGCGACTGATTGCCACATTAGCTTTTTCCAGGTCATGGAATGTTCAATCAATCCACTTGCAGAGAATATGAGAATGAACAGAAGTATGGCCACGTTAACTGCCATGTAAAGCCAGGAAAAAAAACCTTTTTTCTTAATCTGGCTCATGACGAAGGGAACCATATCCTGGAATCCGAGCTCATATACAAGGCGGTAGGCCGGGTCGATCCGAAGTGCTTCCACATCCGGCTTCGGCCTCTTTCCCTTGCGGGCTTTCCTATTCATACGAATTAACTACTTTTGGTCACTTGAATGGTGTGAAATTACTAAATGAACAGGAATCAATCAACCGGTACTTTTTATGCCTTTGGTGCAGCCCTTGCTTTGGCTGCTTCCTTTGTTTTCAGTAAGTCGGTTTTGAACCAGATCTCCATGGTTCACTTCGGATTGATCTGGTTCTCCATGGGCGTGGCCTGGAATGGAGTCTGGTTTTTAATCCGGAAGGAGTACCGAAAACTGACGGGTTCTTTTGGTAGAAAAACGCTTGTTGCTCTGCTTATTGCGGTACTTGAGGGGGTGGCAACCGGGCTTTTCTACCTGGCAATTAAGGCCATGGAGAATCCGGCCGTTGTCTCCTTTATCGGGAATATTGGTCCGGTATTCGTAACATTGATGGGCCTTTCCCTGCTCAGGGAGCGTTTCAGGCAGAGGCAGTTCATAGGAATTGTGATTACCATCCTTGGGATATTCGTGATCAACTACAGGCAGGGTGGCTTTGTGGGCTTCACCGATCCGGGGGCAATATATGTGATCGGGGCCTCATTCCTTTTTGCCCTTGCAACCATTGCTGGCCGGAAGTACCGCGAATACCTGAATCCGGGATATATGTCCCTGATCCGTTCTTTATTGCTGTCCATTGTTTTGGGCATCCTGTTTTTTCGCCAGGGGGGAGAGGGGATGTTTGATCTCCAGGCTTCTCTGTGGAGGGACCTGCTCCTGGGATCACTGCTGGAGACACTCATCGTTATTGTCTTCGCCTACCAGGCATTGAAAATGATTGAAGCCACCAAGACCTCGCTGATAATCAGTTCAAAGGGGGTGTGGACGCTGATACTGGCCTGGGCCTTCCTGGGGGTTTTCCCCACCGGATTCCAGCTGCTTGGCGGGATCCTGACCCTGGCAGGAGTATGGCTGATTACATGGGGGAAGCCCCTTATTCGCCGAGGATGAAAGAATAGGGAGAGTGGCGTTCCGCTTTCTGTGCATACTTCCTTGCCTCATTGTGCAGTCCTCTCGCTTCATGCAGGCGTGAGAGCCCCATATATCCGATCGCTTTGAAAATATCTGCAAATGGCCCTATGGAGTCGGCCATCTCAATAGTTGAGAGGTATCGGTCTCCCGCAACCTTATCATAGCCAGTCACTTCCTTCAGGGTACCTGCTGTCATGAGCCTGATCATCTCGCTGTAGTCATCCTCCTGCCCGTCCATCATCCGGATCACCTCTTTCACCTGTTCGTACCTGTGCTGGTGCAGA
>JAAEOI010000088.1 GCA_024244665.1 Bacteroidota bacterium
CTCCTGCTGATAGAAAGAAGGAGGGCCCTTCCTTTGAACTGTCCATAGCAACAGGGTTGCTCATTGCTACAAACCAGATAGAAACAGAAAAGATAAACGAATACGGTATAGTAGGCGAGCTTGCATTGGATGGACGGGTTAGAACGGTAAATGGTTGTTTATCAATGGCTATACAATGTAAGGAAGCAGGGTTGAAAGGATTGATCCTTCCTGCCGATAATGCGCCGGAAGCGGCTATTGTAGATGGCATTGATATCATTCCGGTTAAAACCTTGTCTGATGCGGTAAGTTTTCTGACGAATGAGTTAGTTATCTCTCCATTTCCCCTGAACCTTTCAGATGTTTTCAGTGATTCCTCTCATTACGAAATAGATTTTATGGATGTCAAGGGGCAGGAGCACGTAAAACGTGCACTTACCATAGCTGCGGCAGGAAACCATAACGTACTTATGATCGGTCCTCCTGGTTCAGGCAAAACGATGTTGACACAAAGAGTTCCCACCATAATGCCCGGACTAACACTGGAAGAGGCCATTGAGACTACTGCAATATACAGTTCGGCAGGACTTTTAGGAACTAATCAATCCCTGGTAGCGACCAGGCCTTTTCGCAATCCACATCACACTATCAGTACTGCAGGGCTGGTCGGAGGTGGCAGCTTTCCGCGTCCCGGTGAGATTAGTCTTGCGCATCATGGAGTGCTCTTCCTTGATGAACTGCCTGAATATAACAGGAGAACACTGGAAGTACTGAGACAACCATTAGAGACGGATGAAATCACAATTTCAAGGGCAATGAGTTCAGTTATGTTTCCGGCGGAGATAATGCTGGTCGGAGCCATGAACCCATGTCCATGCGGATATAATAC
>JAAEOI010000089.1 GCA_024244665.1 Bacteroidota bacterium
GGAACTCTGGTGGCCAATGCAAGCGGCAATACGGTTAATCTTACCTACGGTGGAGCCCAGAATATTGTGGATCCTTCCGGGCATACTTTCTATCATCTTACTGTGGGTGGTGGAAATAACAAAACTTTGCAGAACAATGTTGAGGTGCTGGGAGACTTGAATATCTCAAGCACCCTGCTATCTAATAATTACAACATTAATCTGGCAGGCGATTGGCTCAATGCAGGAGTTTATACCCATGGAACAGGGGTTGTGGTTCTGAATGGAACCGGCGATCAGACCCTTACAAAGCTAACGGGAGAAGTCTTCAATGACCTTAGTATTTCAAAGGCCACAGGAGATGTTCTCCTGGGAGGGAATGTGACCA
Organism: Bacteroidota bacterium; assembly: GCA_024244665.1. Next base: position 368 of record JAAEOI010000089.1, read on the forward strand.
TCTACGGAACCCTGACCATGGGGGGAGGAGATATTCTTTGCACAGACAAATCTCTGGTGATAGGAACCGGAACCGGCAACACCGGATCTCTGGTTTATGTGGCCGGGAAGGTGGTTGGAAACCTTGAGCGGTGGGCAAACTCCACCGGTACAGATTTCCTCTATCCCATAGGGACAGCCAGTGATTACCGGCCGGCAGTGGTTAACTATAATAGCCTTAGCGGCGGTTCACTCATCGCAGGTTTCACCAGTAGCAATCCAAATAACCAGGGCCTGCCCCTTGATGATGGAGGAACCATGGTCTATAATGCCCACCTGGAAGGATACTGGACCCTTGATGCCACAAATTCGCTTGTGAGCAACAACTTCGACCTGGACCTTTCAGGAAACGGATTCACCTCCTTCACCATCACTCCGCAAACCAGGCTTTTAAGCAGATCCGGATCTGGAGCTGACTGGGTGGCCAGTGGATCGCATGTTGCTGGTAGCGGTAATACAGTTCAAAGAACTGGAATATCCATTTTATCAGGAGAATATGCCCTGGGAGATACCATAAATTGTACACCACCAGTCACTTCTTCCATTACCGGCCCTGCAGCAGTTTGTATCAATGAAATTGCCTCGACCTACTCGGTGGATAATCATGGAGGATCAAGCTATAGCTGGACTGTTACAGGTGGTTCCATTGTAAGTGGTCAGGGCTCGTCCATTATACAGGTGAATTGGGGTCCCACAGGAATGATTGGACTGGTTGAAGTCATTGAAACCAATGCTTGTAGTGAAGGTGAAAGACAGGAGTTGATCGTAGATATCAATCCGGTTCCCACCTCGGCCATATCAGGACCTGTTTCTGCAGGTGCAGGATCAACAGGTACCATATATTATGTGCAGGAAGAACCTGGCTATACCTATACCTGGTCAGTTAGTTCGCACGGAAGCCTTGTGCCACCTAATGGAGGGGATAGCATTGCCATAGACTGGACAACACCTGGTTCAGCCACCATTCAGGTAACTGCCACGGATGCGGGTTGCGGAGCGAGTGCTGATCCGGTTTATCTGAATGTGGAGATATATGATGAGATTCTTAGTGCACAGGATGGAAACTGGGACGATCCGAATACCTGGATCGGGGGGGTCATCCCCAATCAGATTACCAATGCCAGGATACAATCCGGCGACAGTGTGTTTATCACAGCAGAACCCAGACGAGTTAATAACCTGACCATTGAGGCAGGAGCTGTTCTTAACAGCCAGGGCTTTGAAACATGGATCTATGGGGACTATGCACTGGATGGAACCCACTATGGTACGGGAGGTGATAACATTGAGTTCCGCGGCGGCCAGGCCACCTTTACAGGTACAGGATCCTTATTAAGTACTGGAAGGGTAATGGTTCAGGCGGGAAACAAGACTTTCGATTCTTCCACGGATCTCTATTTCCAGAATGGCTTATACATCTACCCCAACTTGATTGTAACCAACCATGGAACGGTTAGCATCAATTACCAACTACTGGCTGGTAATGCCTCATCCACCTGGATCAATGCAGCCGGAGCCACCCTGATTGTAGAGGATAACCTGCTGATTGGTGCAGGCGGAGGAACCCTGGTTGCTTCAGCTACCGGTAATACAGTGAACTATAACGGAGGAGCAGAAACGCTAAAACAGCCGGTGAACAACGATTACTACAATCTTATTGTTAGCGGTTCCGGTCTCAAGACCCTACAGGGCGACATCAACGTAAATAACGATCTTAGCATAAGCAGTTCTCTGGCTACGGCCGATTTTGATATTTACCTATCCGGTGATTGGAGTAATACCAATGTTTTTAATGAGGGTGCAGGTGAAGTCATCTTTACCGGATCTGCCAATCAGTCCATATCAAATCCGGTGGGAGAGACTTTCTACGATCTCAAAGTGGATAAACCTGCCGGAAGTCTACAATTAAGCAATGCACTAAGGGTAAGCAATGCATTGACCATGGATCAGGGGAACATTGTGACCAATGCCAATTCCTTTATTCTTGGAACAGGTGTAGGATCGGTGGGAAGCATCAATCATACCTCAGGTATTGTGGTTGGCGCCCTTGAACGTTGGATCGATACACCTGCAAGCAGCTATGATTTCCCCGTCGGTACTGTAAGTTCTTACCGTCCAGTCAGCCTAACTTTCAATAACCTGACCGCAGGATCGCTTGTGGGAGAATTCATTGCAAGTGCTCCAGGAAACCAAGGATTACCCCTGGACGATGCAGGACAGCAGGTGAACAATACCTTTAATGAGGGATACTGGTCCTTCACACGAAAAAATTCGGCCAGCAGCAACGACTATGATATTGCTATAAGTGCGACAGGATTTACCACCTTCCCCATCGTTGATGAAACCAGGATCCTAACCCGTGCCGACGAATCGAGCGACTGGACCAGCAATGGAAGCCATGCAGCTGCAGTTGGGAATGTGATCAATCGAAGTAATCTGAATACAACTTCTGTGGGAAGTCAATTTGCCATTGCGGATACAGCCGATTGCAACCTGCCTTCCACTTCTGTTATTACTGGAAATATCTCCCTCTGTATCAATGATGCCGGGGAATTTTATACGGTTGTTTTCACAGGCGGGTCGACATACAACTGGACCATAACTGGTGGTAGCATTGTGAGCGGTCAGGGAACTTCCAGCATTGAAGTGGACTGGGGAAGTACCGGGATGCTGGGTGAGGTTCAGGTTGTAGAGACCAATACCTGCGCAGCGGGAGCACCTGTGGCGCTGGATGTGGAAATTCACCCATTCCCTACCTCTTCGATTACAGGAAAAACCGAGGTCGGTGAAAATTCCACCGGAATACCCTATTCCGTGCTCAGCAATCCCGGTTATACCTATAACTGGATTGTCACCGGAGGCACAGTGGCAAGCGGTGATGGGACAGCCACTGTAGCAGTGGACTGGGGAGCTGCCGGAGCAGGAAACGTAAGTGTAACAGCTGTTCATGCTTGCGGCTCAGCCCTTCCTGTAAATCTTCCCGTGACCAAGTATAACGTTATTACAAGTATAGCATCGGGGAACTTCAATGTACCAGCCACCTGGGATTGCAATTGCGATCCTCCTGATTACAGCAACATTGTGGTTGACTCGGGTCATGTGGTGACCATGATTGCCAATGAGATAGTCACCAACCTGAGCATCAATGAATACGGAACACTGGACAATGCAACTTTCAGGATCGATATATATGGTAATTATACGATAAATGGGGATCATACAGGTTCAGGGGGTACTGGCACTGACAGGATTTATCTCTATGGTGACGGAACCTACTTAGACGGTACAGGAAGCATCAGCCATCCCAGCCGTATCAGAATTTGGAATAACCACAAAACCATACTTTCCACAGCCGATATTAAGAGACCCTCAAACGGAGAATTATATATCCAGGCAAATATTGTAGTTAGCAACTATGGGACTTTCGAGCAGGGAGGCCGAATGTGGGGAGTTAACTCCACCTCAACCTGGTTCAACGCAGATAATTCCACCCTCAAATATGGCGATGACCTGGTCATTGGGAACATTACGCTGAATGCTTCCGGTACCAATAATACGGTAGAATATTATCGGGCAGGGACTCAGGAGATTGAAATCCCTACGGATAATTCCTATCAGAATTTGATTCTTTCAGGATCAGGCAATAAGAACCTCTCTGCAGATATTTCGGTCGAAGGTGATATTAGCATATCCAGTGTGTTGAATTCCAATAACAACGACATCCAATTAGCTGGAGACTGGAGCAATACAGGAGTATTTAATGAAGGAACAGGGCAGCTCGTACTGGTTGGAGCATCTAATCAGACCTTAAGCAATCCGGTAGGAGAGACCTTCTACGATCTTGTGATTAATGAGGTTTCTGGAAGAGTCCTGTTAAGCAATGATGTTACTGTCAGCAACCTCCTTTCCATGAATGGAGGGAGTATCGCTACACAGGGCAATGTACTGATCCTTGGAACCAGCACCAGCAATATTGGAACCCTTAGTTATACATCAGGAACCATATCAGGTCGTTTCGAGCGCTGGATTTCCGGTACCGGGGTTCCCTTTCTGTTCCCCATTGGAACCGATGTGGCCTATCGTCCTGCTTCCATCACCTTTAATAGTCTGACTGAAGGATCGCTGATTTCTGAATTTGTTTCCGATCCTCCGGGTAATAGCGGGCTTCCAATAAATGATGGAGCTGTGGATGTGGGTAATGCATTCGTTGAGGGTTACTGGTCCCTGAACAGGGCTAACTCCCTGGCAAGTTCAGATTATGATCTGGATCTCACAGGAACCGGGTTCAGCTCTTTCCCCATTGTGGCTGAGACAAGACTTATCGTGAGACCCGGATCAACGGCCGACTGGGCTGTGGAAGGTACTCATGTGGCTGCAAGTGGAAGTACAATCAGCCGAATAAATTTGGCCACTTTAAGCGCAGAATTTACCTTTGGTGATACTTCCAGCTGTTCGCCTCCAGTGACCTCTGCGATCACCGGGAATGCGTCAGTTTGTTCAGGTGCCAGTGGAGAATCCTATTCCGTAAATCCATCGGCAGGTTCATCCTTCCAATGGACCGTTACCGGAGGTACGGTGAGTGGTGGACAAGGTACCAACTCTGTAACTGTTGACTGGGGTCCAACAGGTATGCAAGGCATTGTTCAGGTCATTGAGACCAACACCTGTACCCAGGGAGCTCCCGTTGAGCTAAACGTAGATATTCATCCCCTGGCAACATCGGTCATTAGCGGAGAAATTGCGGTAGCCGCCGGTGCCACGGGAGTTGTTTATTCGGTGTCTGGTGTCGCAGGCTATACCTATGACTGGACCATCACCGGAGGAGTTCTGGGTTCCGGACAGGGCACTGCAACGGTGACAGTGGACTGGGGTACAGGAAGCAGCGGCATGGTCAGTGTTATTGGTACCCATACTGCCTGTGGCCAATCCGCCCCTGCAGAACAGCTGAATATTACCATCTACCCGGTCATTACCAGCATTGCCAGCGGCAATTGGGAGAATCCGGCCACCTGGGATTGTACCTGTGTGCCATCCGCATCCAGCAATGTAATTGTTGCCGCAGGTCATACAGTAACAGTGAATGGCGCAACTACTGTCAACAATCTGAGCATCGAATCAGGAGCTGTTCTGAATTCACAGGGCAATCTGATGAACATTACCGGGGATTATCTGGTGGATGGTGAGCATTCCGGTACCGGAGGGGGAGGATCAGACCGGATTTATCTGAATGGTATTGGAACTACCATTGGTGGATCAGGAACCATCAGTAATCCAGGTAGGTTGAGAATCCGGCTGGGGAATAAGGAAATCATTTCCTCGGCAAATCTTAGCAAGCTTTCAGGGGATTGCTACATCGAGAACAACGTTACAGTTACCAATAATGGAAGCATATTCCTTGGTGGAAATGTATGGACACAATGGAATACAGTTTACTGGGTGAATGCTGCCGGTGCGACCCTTACCCTGGGCAATGAGTTTTTCTGGTCCAGCGGACAGGATGGTATACTTATAGCATCTGCTCCGAATAATACCATTATATATAATGAGGGAGCTGATCAAAGGATAAAGATTCCACAGGATGGAGATTATTACAATCTTTCCCTGGAAGGAACCGCTAACAAGATCATGTACGGTGATCTTAACATACTGGGCGATATTTCCATCAGCAGTACACTTAATACAGCCAATTTCGATCTGGAGATTGGAGGGAACTGGTCAAACTCCAGCACATTTAATGAGGGAACGGGAACGGTGACTTTCAATGGCACGGGTTCACAGACTATCAATACGGCGTCGGGCGAAACCTTCTTTGATCTGACGGTCAATAAATCATCTGACACCTTGAGACTTGCAAGTGATGTGAGTGTTTCCGGAACCCTTGAAATGTTGTCCGGAAACATTTATACTTCTGCGAATACACTAATCCTGGGTATAAATACCACCACTATAGGCTCATTAAGCCGTTCAGCCGGCAGGGTAGTTGGGTTCTTTGAAAGATGGATGAACAGTACAGGGGTAGATTACCTCTTCCCCATTGGAACCAACAGCTATTACCGTCCAGTTACAATCAATTTCAACAGCCTTACTCCGGGTTCACTGATCGCAGGATTTAATCCTTCAGCTCCAGGATCGGCCGGACTGCCAGTAGATGATGCTGGTATGAGCGTTGTTAATACCTTCGTGGAGGGATATTGGGAACTTACCAGGGCCAATAGCCTGAATAGTGCAGACTATAACGTAGATCTGACAGGCAATGGTTTCACTACTTTCCCGATTATCGATGCCACACGGATCCTGAGTAGAGCCAGCAGTGGTTCAGACTGGACTGCCAGCGGAAGCCATGTGGCTGCTACTGGTAATACTGCCGTAAGGAACAATGTCGGAATTCTTTCAGCCGAACTGGTACTTGCCGACACTACAAATTGTTCCCTTCCTGTTACTTCCGCGATTACAGGTCCCGTTTCTGTTTGTACAGGGGCTGCAGGAAATTCTTATTCGGTGATAAATACTCCGGCTTCTACTTATACCTGGACAGTGGACGGAGGTAGCATTACCTCGGCACAGGGGCTAAACTTCATATTTGTGGATTGGGGCCCGACCGGCATGGTGGGTAGTGTGGAATTGGTGGAGGACAATGGCTGCGGACAGGGTGCACCTGTTCAGCTGGATGTGGACATTAGTCCCATTCCCACATCGCCTATCGCCGGGAACATAGCTGTTGCTTCCGGAGCAATTGGTGAGTCCTACACTGTGACCGAGGTACCAGGTTATACTTATACATGGGCCATAATTGGAAATGGAACCATTGCATCCGGACAAGGAACTGGAACTATAACAGTTGACTGGGGAGCAGCCGGATCTGCACTTATCAGCGTTATCGGTGGGAATGGTTGTGGCCTGGCACCTGCAGAAGGATTAAGCATCGATATTTTCGATGTTATCGTTAGTGCCCAGACAGGAAACTGGAATGTGCCATCCACCTGGGTGGGTGGAGTAGTGCCGACAGCTGTAAATTCTGCCAGAATAGCTGCAGGACATACCGTAACCACCACTGCTACAAGAACCATCAATAATTTAATTATTGATGCAACAGCAATGCTGAATTCCGCCAATTTCCTATTCTATGTGAATGGTAATTATACCCTGAATGGTGAGCATCAGGGTAATACCGATTACAGGGTTCGCCTGAATGGCCTCGGCGCCACGATCGATGGTACAGGGGTGTATAATCATACCGGGATCCTGTATATAGGAACAGGAAATAAGATCATTGCTCCGACAGCCAACCTGACCATCAATGATGCATGGAGATTAAATGATAATATCCGTGTGACCAATTACGGCCGCATTTCACTTATCGGATATTATGGTCTCTGGGGAGATAACCTGGGGGCTACCTGGATCAATGCGGAAGATTCCTATTTATATGTGGATGGTCTCCGAATGATGAACTATGGAGGGAATGGAACCCTAACCGCATCTGCTAACGGAAATACTGTGGTTTACGCCCGAGCCAATAATATGTTTGTAGAGACACCTACAGGGAATGCATATCATCATTTGACTGTAGCAGGATCTTCTACTAAGACCGTGCAGACGAATCTGAGCATTGCCGGGGATCTTATCATAAGCAGTACCTTGAATGCCAACAATTTCGATCTTGAAATTGGAGGGAATTGGACTAATACTGGCTATTTTACTGAAGGAACCGGGACAGTTAATTTTAACGGAACAGGGGACCAGACTATCACAAATCCCCTGGAGGAGATATATTATGACCTGGTAGTTGATAAGGGCTCAGGAACTCTAATTCTGGGTGGTAATGTGGTCGTATCCAACAACCTGAATCTGAATAGAAGTATTGTCCAGACAGGAATAAATAAGCTGACTCTGGGAACAAGTACCATCAGCATAGGTTCATTTACCAGAAGCAACGGTTGGATCCATGGTAAATTTGAACGTTGGTTAAATACTACCGGACTTGACTATGATTTCCCTGTAGGATCGGCCAGTGATTTCAATCCAGCCACTATTAATTTCACGGCCCTTACTTCTGGTTCTCTTGAGACTGAATTCATTGCC
>JAAEOI010000090.1 GCA_024244665.1 Bacteroidota bacterium
GAATCTTTCACCTGGAAATTCCGAAGAGATCAGGCTAAGGTCAAGCTTGTCCACGCTCATGTAGAAGGGGATTCCCACCTCTGTGATAATTGTATCCTGACCGCTAATCTCAATTTCAAAATCGCGTGAGGTCAGGCAGTCAAAACCCAGCATAAAGTCATCAATGGTGATCTCTTCACTCCCGGTAAAACTTGTTTCAGGGAAGAACCAGACATCAATATCCTGAAGGTGTTTCCATTCGATGGCGGGATTTTCCCTGTCCCACATCTCAAACACTTCAGCAATGTTTACAATAAGCGATCCTTTGGAATCTGTGATTGGAATGTCAAACAGCACGGCTGTCCCTTCGGTTCCTTCAGAGGTCACATTCAGGGCCACAGGAATGGAGGTGGTCCCGGCAGGCACAGCATAGGCGAACTCCAAAAGGGGATGGGGGCGCAGGATCATATTGATTCCCTTCAGCTTGAACTTATTTGAAAATGCTGTCCTGCCAGCGGCCGGCCAGATTTTCAAACTATCGCCCACCACCCAGGTGCTGTCCTGGGTCATATATTGTGGTTCCCATATATTTTCATCCCAGGGATCATGGTTGGCATCATCGTCACTCTTGTTGAAATTTTCCAGGTAGGTAAGGGGCAGTTCATTGCCGGTTTTACGGGTGCCGTTGGGCACGAAATGCCAGGTGTCGCCGGTGATAACCGTACTGTCGGTCACTTCGTCCACCCTCCAGAAATAAATTTTCGTGGGATCCAGTTCGCCCGGATTATAGATATTGGTGTTCTGTTCACTCACCAGCGACATCCCGTCCATTGAGTTTCCCATATAGATCCGGTGTTTTTTGGCTCCCAGCGCCTCCAGCCACATCAGGTCGCAGTCTGCCAGTGCGGTGGCGGTTCCGTTTGGAGGAACCGGCATGGTCGCTTTGTCTGCCCTCCGGCCAGGAAGCCAGTAGATGCTGTCCCCCCACTCATATGCCCCTATATCAATTGAATCACCCATCCATGTGGTCACAAAGGGTTGAAGATTGTATCCCTGATCCACAAGAGGTGAACCCTCCCGGGGTCTGAAATCCCGGTTATTCGGGTCCCTTAGCACCGTGGCAATATCGAGCCCGGTGACATAACCGTTCCAATTGTGTCCGCTGTTTCCCGGCAGGGGAAACTCCTCTAAAGTTCTGACCCGGTGTCCCGACATCCGTTCGGCGGCATTGTTATAGATCCAGCTATCCTCGTTTCCGCCAAAACGTTCATCGGCCAGCACAGTGATATCGCAACGCTTCGCACAATCGAAGAAGGTGTTGTTCACCACGTTCTGGGAATCGCCCTTGACCTGCAGCCCCTGCCACAGGTTCCAGCCCACGTTGGCAAACATGGTGCCCAGTTTACCGGCAGGCTCCCCGTCAAAGCGAATCCCTTTGTTTTCCGTATCGTGAAACCAGTTATACCGAAGGGTATCATAGTTCTGGGAGCCAGATTGGACCTGGATGCAGCTGGCATCCGATCGGTGGGTGGCCAGGTTGTGCATGTAGTTGAACTCGGCCACAAAGTGACCGTAGGGACTCTTAAAGAATTTGATGCCATTCCCCCTTTCCGAGACGTAAAAGGTATTGTGTGCAGCGTATCCTCCCCTGCATTTGAAGAATTTGACCATATGGTCGAAGCGGCCGTTGTGGAACAGGGAGTTTACCACCTTGGGACTGTGGGTGTTGGAGGCGTCGAAGGCCAGTGCGCTTCCATCGAAATTGCTGAACTCACAGTTATATATCCGCACCGAGGAGTTGGTCATGATGTGCGGGGTATAGAAGAGGGTCCGCGTTTTCAGCATGGCAGGGAAGTAGCTGGGATAATTAAACACACAGCTGTTTACCTGGATGTTCACCGAGTTCTCCACCCTGAAATGGGTTCCGAAGAAGTGCAGGTTCTCCAGGACCACATGGCTTAAGTTGTTGATCTGCAGGGCCAGGTTCTGGGTTTTCATCCTTAGCTCTTTTTCGCCCGGATCCCGGCCATCGGAGGTGTATAGATAGAGTTCGTTGGTCGATGCGTCAAAATACCACTCATCTGCATCGTCGAGGCAGGCCATATGGGCCAGGATATAGTAGTGCTGTTTACCCAGGGTCAGCAATTCCCCCCGGTTCTTCCCTTCGGTGGCCGAAGAGACAAAAATGTTGTCTCCCGCCTGGTGAGAAGTAATCTCCTCCAGAACCGTTTCATAGCCCATCTTCAGGGCCACCATAGCTCCGGTGAAGTTGATGCCTGTCCCGCCCAGACTCTGAATTCCCGTGCCCTCACTCCTCCAGGTCGCTATATCTGAGTCTTCACTCACCTGGGAAAAATCATCCTCCAGGGAGACAAAGGTGGTTCCCATGTCCCAATTGCTTCCCGGCTCCGGTTCACGAGCTGTATATTCAAAGTTAAAATCATCAGCAAATGTACCCCTGTTATTTGGCCAGCGGGCCACCTTCATCATCTTTCCGTCAAGCCAGACCTGGTGCGCCCCGTAGTTGATTACCTCGGGATGGGAGATCTTCATTTTCCAGATGTTTCCTTCATGCTGTTCCCAGGTGCCATCTATTACCACAGTTCCATCCAGAATGGCCTCCTCTCCAGGGTAACTTGTGATGGTCAGGGGTGCCGATTCCCAACCAGAAACTGTGACCATATTCTCCTCGTGATAACGACCCTCCCTTAATATGATTCGTCCTCCTTCCTCCACAGCGGAGAGTGCTCTCCCGATGGTTTTCAGGGGATTCATCTCCGATCCGTCACTCCCGTCACTCCCGCTGACCGATGAGACATAGATTTCGGAACCGTAGGAGGGAAGGGTGGTGTCGGCTTTCTCTATCAAATGGATATTGTCCAGCCAGAAAGTATCCGCGGTGCCGAAATTGAATTTGCATCCAAAAGTTCCGGTAAGGGGAGAGGTGATACTGTAGCTGTATCTCTGCCAGTCCAGGGAGAGGTTAAAGGACTCTGTATGTCCATCCACCGGTTCATTGGATCCACTGGTCATGGCTGCCGAGAGTTCAGATCCATCGCCTGCCGATTTGGCATAAAAAACCATCTCGTAATCATTTCCCTTAACCACATTAAAATAGGTGGTCCCTGAGGTCCTCAGCAAACCAAAACCTTCATAAATAATCTGAAGGGCATACTGGCCATCGTATACGTCTGAGGCGGCAGTGTCGGCTGACACGATCCTGGTGTCCAGGCCATTACGGGAGGACCATTTGCTTTTATCGCCCAGCTCAAATCCACCATTGGGGAATTCCAGGGTCCGGTCCGATGCAAACAGGGCTGCCGTTGAGAAAATCAGCAGGGTAACAATTGTGATAAGTTCTCTCTTCATTGGTTCAGTTTCTTATTTGAATTAGTGCCCTGAATAAGCCATCCACCGCAAGGATATAGGAGCCATCCGGCCAATCAGCCACATCCACCACCTCCAATGGTGAGTGAGTAGTTGCGGCTCGTACGACCATTCCCTTGATATTAAAGATTTTCAGGGCTGAACCGATCCGGGCCCCTTCAATAAACAGGGTGCCTGAGGCCGGATTGGGATAGATCTTTAATTGCTCCCCGTACTTACCCATCCCGGTTTGGATCTCAGACAGGAGATACTCCATGGAGAGGTTCTCTCCCTGGATGGATATGGTATCACTCATGGTTTCATATCCTTCTGCATCAATGGAAATGGTGTATTGGCCCGATGGTATGCCGGTGGTCTCTATCTTACCTGCTCCGTCTGTGGTATAGGACTGCTCATTCACCCGGACCGTTGCTCCGGGATGGGGGCCAAGGGAATTGCTTACCATAACCTCCAGCAGATAGAGCATGGGTGATAGCTGCAGGCTGAAAAGGGTATCGTTTGCCTGCTTATAGTTGGGCCGTGGCTCGATGGTGATGGTGCCCGAGTACGGTTCGTAGCCGGTGGCTTCCGCCTGCAGGGTATAGGTGCCTGGCACTACATTATAGATGTTCGCATAGCCATTCTCCGAGATGGCGTGATCACTGGAATTGTTAAACCGGACATTTCCATGATCAAGTATGGCACCCTCCTGACCGGCCAGCTGAACCACCACTCTTCTATCAATATTCTTCTGGTCCTTTCCCGGGTAAAGTCCCTCTGAGAAACCGATTGCTCTCATCTCTGCTTCAAGCTTTTCATGCATTTCGCTTGCCACACAGACACAAGAAAGGTCTTCATAAATACTGTTCATCTCATAGGGGTCATTGACCAGATCATAGAGGTCATATCCCAGAATATCGCCGTTTTTCTTTCCCAGGTATACCAACATTTTATGCGTTTTGGTCCGAATGCCAATGTGCTTGGGACAGCTGCTGGAATAGAAATGATAGAATGAGGCCTCCCTGAGCGTATCGGGAGTCTGGCCATATACCAGGTCCCTGAAGCTTATACCCTGCATTTCAGAGGGAATACTTGCTCCCGCCATCTCAAGGAAAGTAGGGGCAAAGTCAACGATATTTACTAGTTCATCAATGACTGTATCCCGAGCAATTTTCCCGGGGTAGCTTAGAATAAGGGGCATGCGCAGGGCTTCTTCAAGCCCGAGTCGCTTGTCATAAAAATTATGTTCGCCAAGGAACATTCCCTGGTCCGATGTGTAAATAATAATGGTATTCTCAAGTATCCCTTCATCTCTTAGTTTGCTAACCATCCGCCCTACATTATCGTCCACGCTTTTTACACAGCTTAGATAGTCGTGCATGTATTTTTGATAACAGGCTTTCAATATCTCCACATCGCTCATGCCAATGGTATCAATTGAACCGGTCACCCATGACGGATCTGCGAAATCCTTTGAGAGGATGTCTTTATTTGTGTTATCGGGATTCAGGTAGTCATGAATTTTATGCTGTTTTTTCAGAACCCCGTTTACATCACGATTGGCGTAATCATCCATCAGATTTATCGGTTCCGGAATTTCAATACCTTCCAGGAAGTCCGGATAGGTGATGGTATCATAATGCCAGGGAGCATGGGTGGCTTTCTGATGTACCATCAGGAAGAAAGGTTGGGCCTTGTCACGGGAATCCAGCCACTCCATGGCCACATCGGTATAGGCATCAGTGGTGTAACCGTTTCTGCTGAGTTTTCCCTCTTTGGTAGTCATGGTGGGATTCCAGTAACTGCCCTGTCCATGTGTGATGGCATAGTAGTCATAACCCTGAAGGTTATCTCCTTCTACGTGCCACTTCCCCACAGCAGCGGTACTGTAGCCCGCCTTTTTCAGCTCCTTGGCCAGGGTGGGCAGGTATTCTCCATTCAGATGCTCCCGCAGGGTATAGACACCATTGTGGTGACTGTACATCCCGGTGATGATCGAAGCCCGGCTTGGAGAACAGAGGGAATTGGTGCAAACCGAGTTGGTGAACATGGCCCCCTGGGCTGCCAGCTGGTCAATGTGGGGGGTGATATTCAGACTTTTCAACGATTCATTATAAGCCCCGATAGACCTGAATGAATGGTCATCCGACATGATGAAGAGGATGTTGGGCGACTCCTGGGCGACCAGGGGGGAGAGGAGGCCAAAGAGAAGAGCCAGTCCGACTATATAGGGTGCAATGAATCTCATAGCTTGATACAATTACTGTTTTTGAAGTTTGCCCGGCAACTGTCCGGGTGCAATATCCACGTTTAACAACTCACTGGCGAGCCGTTTTTCCATCTTCTCCTGCAGGATGCTGTGTACCGGGTTGCCATACAGGCTGACCAGTTCACGAGGATCTTCAGAAAGATTAAAAAGATCGGCCCCCATCACCTCACCCTCCTTATCCACGTATTTCAGCAACTTGTACTCCTTTGTCCGTATTCCATAGTGCTTTGGGGAACCGTTGGAATAGAAGGCGTAAAATGAGGCCAGGCGAGGATTTTCCGGCTCTTTTCCCCTCAGCACTTCCCTGAAGCTGAAGCCCTGCATCTCTTCCGGTATTTTAATGTTTGCAAAATCGAGCAGGGTGGAGGGGTAGTCCACGTTATTGACCAGCTGATCCACCACCATTCCACTCTCTATCTCCCCGGGATAGCGGATCAGGAAGGGCATCTTCATGGCCTCTTCCAGCCCCAGCCGCTTGTCAAAAAAGTTGTGCTCACCCACATACATTCCCTGGTCCGAGGTGTAGATAATAACCGTATTGTCCAGTTCTCCGGTCTGCTCCAGGTATGCGATAATCCGGCCCACTCCCTCGTCGATCCCCTTCACACATCGCATGTAGTCTTTGACATATTTCTGGTAGGTGGCCCTGGCCTGCTCCTGATCCGACTTCCCCTCAAGCTGCAGCTGCCCCGTGGGCCATGCACCCTCCTTCCCCTTCTTGTTGGTCTCGAACCAGTAGGAGAGGGACATCTTGCTTTTCTGTGCATGAATCCTCGCCTGGTTGTTTTCCACGCCTCCCGGAGCACGGTTTTCATAGCTGTCGAATAGGGTGGGTGGTTCGGGAATGGAATCCGCAGCAAAAAGTTCCTTGTGGCGTTCTGCATATTGCCAGGGGCTGTGGGCTGCCTTGTAATGGGTAAAGAGCATGAAGGGGCCCCCTTTTTCTCTCTCCCGAAGCCATTCGATACTTAAATCTGTAATGATGTCGGTGGAATGGCCCTCCCGCCTTATCTTTCCCTCCCTGGTGTCGAAGGATGGATTGATATAGGCACCCTGACTGCGTGTGACCGCGTAATGGTCAAATCCATGGAGGTTGTCGCCATGGATATGCCATTTGCCCACCACGGCGGTCTTGTATCCATGACTGCTGAAAAGTTTTGGCAGGGTGGGGATCCCGGTCGAATTTAATTCTTCACGCAGGGTGTAGACACCAGACTTATGGCTGTATAAGCCGGTTAATATGGAGGCGCGGCTCGGGGTGCAGAGCGAATTTGTGCAGACTACATTGGTGAGCAGCGCTCCCTCTTTGGCCAGCCTGTCGATGTTCGGGGTTTGTACCACATCTTTCAGATGACTTTCATAGGCGCCCACTGCATTGGAAGCGTGGTCATCGGCCATAATGAAGAGGATGTTTGGCTGCTTGTGTTTTTTACCTGCCTTTTTCCTGTCGCTTTCAGTGAGCCCCGGACCCATGAGGAGGAGGGCAGAATCGCTCACCAGGCTGTAATCGGACCCTCTTCCGGCCAGTTCGGTATACACCCCGTAGTCTGATCCGGGACGATGGTGTCTTTGCCAATGATCCATCCACCCATCGTAGAGGTTTTGCATATTTTCAAGATCGCCATGAAAGTCCGGGTTTACCGCTTCATTGGACAACTCCATCCTGTCTCTTCCCATGTGGTAGAGTTCTTCCTGCTGCTGGTATCCCTCTGCTCCATAGAACCAGTGAATGTATTTCCACTGTTCGGTAACCACAGCCACCGACTGTGCTGCCCTGGCACCCCAGGCATTGATCAGGAGTAGAGAAGGGTGAATAGAGGTGGCCTCTCCACTGAGCAGGGGCAGCAGGCTGCGGCCCACCATCTTCTCCGGTATATCGGCTCCTGCCAGCTCAAGGATGGTGGGTGCAATATCGATGTTTCCGGAGAGTGCTGTAACCACGCTGTTCTCCTGGTTACGGGCCCTGGGATCGAAGTAGAGCAGAGGTGCCAGTGAGCCCTCTTCATAGGGGTGTAGCTTCCCGCTGAAGCCCTTCACGCCGTTAAAATGGCCGTTATCCGATGTAAAGATGATCACCGTGTTCTCATGGATCTGTTGTTTCTCAAGCTCGCTGATGATCGAACCTACGGCAGCATCCATTCCATAGACCATCTGGTGGTAGTTTCTCATGGATGTCTGGTAATCCTTAAGCCAGCTTTTCCCCTTACTGTAGGGTCTGCCTGCTTTCACATGGGGGGGCAGTGTTTCGACCTCGCCATAGTTTTCGGGTTTATGGAATTCCCACGAGGCATAGGTGCTGTCATAACGGGGGTCAGTATGATAGGGGGTATGCGGGGCTTTAAAACTGATGGAGAGGCAGAAGGGTTTCTTTTTGTCTGCATATTTTTTTATGAATGCTTTCCCCATCTCTCCAAGGGCATGGGTGGTGTGCTCCGATCTTGAGCCATGAAGTTTAATATACTCCTCGGCCTCACTGTTTCCGGCCATGTCATACTTGCCCTGGCCCAGCCAGCCACACCACCAGTCGAAAGAGCGTTTCACGGTCTCCACCGATCCTTTCCCCCCCGGTTCGTCCACCCTGAAGCCAAATTTCCCCGCGAAGCCCGTGGTATAACCACTCTGTTTCAACAGGAATGGATAGGACTGCTCCCATAATTCGTGGGCCAGATTGTCCCGGTCGAAATTACATCCCGTGGAGAATTCATAGAGGCCGGTCATGTACTGTGCCCTGCTTGCCATGCAGATGGCCGTGGTATTATAGAACCTCGTGAACCTGAAGCCTTTGTCAGCAATCCGGTCGAGATTCGGGGTCTTCATATCGGAACGGCCATAGGCTCCTATCCCGTCGAAGATGAGGTCGTCGGCCAGAATAAAGATGATATTGGGTTTCCCGGTTTCCCTGGCTGCTGCCGGATTGCTGCAGAGCAGAATTACAGCAAACAGGATGGTCCATATTTTAAAGCGTTTCATGGGGGATCATAAAACAGGTTCAAATGTCAGGATCTCCAGTGTAATGCCCAGGGACATGTATTTCCGGTCCTGCTTGTTAAACTCCTCCAGGGTGGGTTTAAATTCGAAGGTCTCCCCCTGTTCCAGTAAAAGTTCGTATTTGCCGGCTTCCTCAAACTCCATCATGCCGGCCATGAGGGTAAAACCACCATTCTTTGATTTATCCTTCTCCATCTCCAGGGCTTCATTTCCATCAAATTGGTACCGGGCCTTCTGGTTTTCCGCACTCTTATGGTTATAGAGATCAAAAGAGATGGCCTGGTCACCTGCCGACAGGATAAATCTTTTCTGGTCGTGTTTCATCTTATAGTCCAGCTGCAGCTCGTATTTCCCGGGTTCGGGGATCTCAATGGTTACGGTCCTGTAGGAGTCCTTCAGGATCGACCTGTAGCTCACTTTTCCGTACTTCCCGTGCTTGATCCAATCACTTTCACCAATCCTGATTTTTCCGGATTCATCGGCTTTCAGAACCGGATCATTGATCACCAGTTCATCTTCGTATTCAAGCACCAGGATGGTCAGGTAGGGATCTCTCCACTGCTCCTTCAGGGCCAGTGATTTTCCCTCTTCGATATTCCCCACTTCAATTGCCTGATCCGGATAGGCCAGGGGATAGGCTCGCTTAACACCACTCACCAGGCCCGGTATTTCAAGCCTTCCATTGTCCGGCCAGTTGGAGACATGGATGTAGAGCTTTCCAGGCTTCACGGTAGACTCCCCCCAGGGTGATTTTTCAAATGGGGTAGTCTCAGCGCCAAATATGGCTTCTTCATTCTTTTTTACCCAGTGACCCATCTCGGTCAGGACCTCCACTTCGTAAGGAACCACGGTTCCGTCACTGCGGGGTCCGATGTTGAGTAAAAAATTTCCGCCTCTGGCTGCAATAAGCGAGAGCTTGTGGATCTGTTTTTTAACCTGTACCGGCAGCGTATCACCTTTCACCCAGGATTTGTATCCCCAGGTGTGGTAGAAGGTTCCGGGCGTTTCCCAGGCCAGATCCTCAATAGGAAGATCCGGCACATGGTTGTCCGGCATGGTCAAAAAGTCACCCTGGTTATTCATGATGCGGCCGTTGATCACGCAGCCCGGTTGAAGTGAATGGACCGTCTGTGCCCAGCGGGCACTCTGTTCGGCGGTGGGTTCTCCCATATCAAAGAAGAGCTCCACGATATCGCCGTAGTTACTCAGAAGCTCTTTTAGATGCGCATCCTGGTAGTCCTCGCTGGCTTTGGATACTTTAGAGAATACGGATATTTTCCCGTCTGCCGGATTGATCTCCGGATTGGGGCCATTAAAGTGCCAGTCGGGGGTGGAGTAGTAGAGGCCAAGCTTAATTCCGTGTTTCCGGCAGGTTTCTGCAAGCTGAGCAATGATATCCTTCTTATAGGGGGTGAAATCCACAATATCAAAATCGGTGTGCTTGGAATCCCACATACAAAATCCATCATGGTGTTTGGATGTGATCACGATGTATTTCATGCCGGTGTTCTTGGCCAGCAGCACGATTTTCTCAGGATCGAAGTTTACCGGATTAAATTGCCTGGCTACCTCCTGGTAATCTTCATGGGATATGCGGGCATGGCGTTGAATCTGTTCGCCCAGCTTTTCTATCTGCTTCCCGTCCCACATTCCGGCCGGACCTGAATAGACTCCCCAGTGAATGAACATTCCAAATTTCATCTCTTTCCACTGCTGAAGGGCAGCTGCCCTGCTCTTGTTTTCGTTCTCAACCCTTTCCACGGGCTTACATCCTAGCGTTACAAGCAGAAGGATTAATACCAGTCTGCTTATTGTTTTCATGATCATGTGCTTTTGATTCATATAAATTGGTATTATATAATGCATCATTGCAGTTCTTCCGTTACGAGATTGCAATTGAAGTAACATTAGTTAATAATACTTTGACCTGAACAGGGTTTAATGATACAAATAGAACAATTAATTGTATTATTCTTTCATAAGAGGGGAAATTCAGATTTTAATTCCTGGTAACGCTTGGTAAGTTGGGCCCAATCAATATTCGCAGTTTTAGCAAAAAGTGCTATCTGGTCGTATAAAGTTCCAGGGTCACCAACTTTTGCAAAAGAAGGGTAAGGATCAAATTCCTCATTGGAATATGAGATCGTTCTAAACGAAACA
>JAAEOI010000091.1 GCA_024244665.1 Bacteroidota bacterium
ATTGATTCCATTATTAGCACTGGCCTTAGTCTTAATACAGGGTTGTTTTGGCATAGGTCCCAAGGTGGGACCGGACTATACACCACCAGAACTGGAAATACAGGATTCCTGGCACCAGGAAATAACAAAGGGGTTTGAAGAGGGAGAGGCAAATCTCCAAACCTGGTGGAGAGTATTAAACGACCCTGTACTCAACAGATTAATTGAAAGAGCAGATCATGGCAATCTTCAACTAGAGGAGGCCTTCGCCAGAATTAAAGAAGCTCGCGCTATTAGAGGCATAGAGGCCGGCGAACGATTTCCGGATTTAAACAGTACCGGAGACGCAAGAAGAATGCGATCACCTCACACATTCCTCCCCCCTACCACACAGAGGTCTAGAACAGACGATTTCTTCAAATTTGGCGGTGAAGGCTCATGGGAGATTGACTTTTGGGGAAGGATAGATAGGTCTATAGAATCTGCTGATGCCAGCCTTGAGGCTTCTACAGAAGACTATCGTGATGTACTCGTTGTGCTGTATGCTGAGGTTTCCACTAATTACGTCGAAGTGCGTGCACTCCAGGACCGCATCAAGTACGTACGTGGCAACATAGAAACACAGCGCAAATCACTACAGTTAACAAAGGACCGTTTCGATGCAGGGTTAGCCCCTGATCTAGATGTCCAGCAGGCAGAATTAAATCTTGCAAGAACAGAATCTACACTCCCTACCCTGCAAATACAACTTGTTCAAACAATCAATCACCTTGGAGTCCTGCTTGGTGAACATCCTGGTGCTCTTCATGATGAATTGGTAAAACCGTCTTCCATCCCCAAGCCGTCTGAGTATATCACGGTCGGCTTACCGGTAGGACTTCTTAGACAACGTCCGGATATCCGTCAGGCTGAACGCGAGCTGGCTGCACAGACAGCCCTGATTGGTGTGGCCAAGGCTG
>JAAEOI010000092.1 GCA_024244665.1 Bacteroidota bacterium
ACGTATATGGGGAAATTTGCGACAAAAATAACCAGCTACTTAAAGATGCTGAGATTCATACTGAGAATGGGAAATTCTCCATTTCATTATCCAAAGATGCTCCATCCACGGTGCTTGTTAAGTCCGCAGTGTCATACATCAGTCACGAACAGGCAAAAATTAATTTCCAAAGAGAGTTTACCTCAGTTGGTTTTGAAGATTTTGCCGGGGCTGGAAAGAAAGCCTGGGACAAAGTAATCAACCAGATCCAGGTTGAAGGGGGAACAGAAGCTCAAAGAAGATCGTTTTATACCTCGCTGTACCGGACCTATGTACGCATGGTTGATATTAATGAGGGAGGAAATTATTACAGTGGATATGATGAGAAAGTGCACGAAAGCACCCGTCCGTTTTATGTGAATGATGCGATCTGGGATACCTATCGTGCTACGCACCCTTTGCGCACCATTCTTACGCCTGAAATGGAGAATGACATGTTAAATTCATATGTTCTGATGTATGAACAAAGTGGCTGGATGCCAACTTTCCCAGGTGTTCTTGGAAATAGAATGGTAATGAATTCTTACCACACCTCTGCAAGTTTTATTGATGGGTATCGCAAGGGATTGCGGAATTATGATGTGGAAAAAGCATACGAAGGGATAAAAAAGAACCTTACCGAGGGCACTTTTATTCCATGGCGCCAGGGAATGCCTAAACTGTGGATTGATGATTTTTACCACGAAAACGGTTATTTCCCGGCACTTCATCCCGGGGAGGAAGAGACTGAACCGACGGTAGATAATTTTGAGAAGCGCCAGGCAATTCCTGTTACGCTGGGGATAAGTTACGATTTCTGGACCCTGGCCGAACTGGCTAAAGAAATGGGTAAGGAAGAGGCGTATGAGGAATTTTCACCGAAAAGTAAGGATTATAAGAACCTCTGGCATCCTGAACAGAGATTGTTTATGCCAAAAGATGATAAAGGTGAATGGATAGATATTGATCCAAAATTTGATGGTGGGCCCGGCGGACGCGACTATTACGATGAGAACAATGGATGGACATATGCCTGGGATGTACAGCATGATATCCCCGGTCTGATAAAATTAATGGGTGGAAAGGATCAATTCGAACAAAATCTTGATCAACTGTTCCATGAAGGTATTGAAATGGCTAAATACAAATTCTGGTGTAAATTTCCTGATGCCACAGGTTTAGTCGGCCAGTTCTCAATGGGTAACGAGCCCTCCTTCCATATTCCCTATCTATATAATTATGTTGGCTCGCCCTGGAAAACTCAGAAAAGGATCAGGTTGCTCCTGGATGTATGGTTTCAGGATAATATTTTTGGAATACCCGGCGATGAAGATGGTGGAGGGATGACAGCCTTTGTGGTATTTTCTATGATGGGATTTTACCCGGTAACACCGGGAATTCCTGTATATACAATTGGTAGTCCTGTATTTGAGAAAGTAACTATAGATCTAACCAATGGGAAGAAGTTCACAGTGATTGCACAAGGTTCGAGCAAAAAGAATAAATATATCCAGAAGGCCTTTATAAAT
>JAAEOI010000093.1 GCA_024244665.1 Bacteroidota bacterium
ATTGATTCAGAGAGATGCCCTTCAGGGTCGCATTGTATGCTGCCTTCTTGTGAAGATCAGGTGATAAGCGGATGTTAAGATTTCCTTTGTAGGATCTCTCGGGTGGAATATTTTTCTTTTTGCAATCTTCTATGTGTTCATTAACCATGTACTGGAATCCGTCTTCAAGATCGTCTACTGTAGATCCCTCAAAGCTTATCAGATCATTAATTCCTTCTACCTTTCCATAAAATACCCTGTCTTCTGCTGCGTAATGCACTGAGCCGATATATCCCTTGTATTTCAGGACATTGCCTGAATGGAATCGCTTGAGAAGTTTTTCAACTACTCCGAAAGTTGTTATCATAGTTAGATAGATGTTTTTTTCTCGAATAGTAAGTCCATTTGGGCATTGCTGTTATGCCAGCTTGAATGAGTTGTGAAAATCCTGTCAATTCCTAATTCCGGGCATAGTGATGGTAATGTGATGGGTAAACTGCAGATACCATGATTTTCATTATGTTTATGTGATAAACATATATTCAGAAAATGATAACAATGGTACATTCTCTTGTCTGCAGACTGGTGCTGATCGCAGTCATGCTGGCTTTCACCGGTTCAGGGCATGCGCAGTTTAATGGTTTCGTGTACGAAGATAAAAATGGTGACGGCATACCCGGGGGCAATGAACAGGGAATACCCGGGGGCAATGAACAGGGAATACCCGGGGCCCTTGTCTCGGATGGGTTTGAAGTAGTCCTTACCGATAGCCAGGGGAAATTCAGCCTGCCGGAAAACCCTGGAGCCAGGTTCATAACACTGACCACACCTTCCGGTTATGAGCATACCACATCGTTTTACCTGAAACCGGATTCCGGCGACCTGACTTTTGGATTGAGGAAAGCAGAACGTACAACGGGAAGATTTATCCAGGTGACGGATATGCATTCCGAAAGGCTTGATGACTGGGCTGGAAACCTCAAACGATATGTCCGGAACAATGGCCTGGACTTTATTGTCCTCACAGGGGATCTCACCAGGGAATACGGGATGGACCTGTACGCTCTGGAAGTGAATGACCGCACAATGGGCACAAGGGTGGTCTACACGATTGGCAATCATGACCTGGAGGCTGGTGGCGATTACGGAGAACAATATTACGAAAACAGATTTGGCCCGGTCTACTATTCTTTCGATATCGGCAATACCCACTTTATTGTGACCCCCATGCTACCCTACAAGCCAAAGCATGCGTCGTACGATAAGCTGCAGATACTGGAATGGATGCAGAAAGATATCGCCATGCAGCCTGCTGACAAGCCCCTGGTAATTTTCAACCACAATAACTGGCTGTGGGATGATACCTGCACCGTATCAGCAGATGGCGTATCAATAGATTTTAAAAACTACAAGCTGAAAGCCTTCATCTACGGCCACCATCACGTTCAGTTCACAAAAAGATTTGATAATGGCATAAGAATATACACCACATCTACGGCAGATAAGGGTGGGCGGCACCATTGTCCTTCCGCCAGCAGGGAGTTTACCTATGATATAGGAAAGGAGGATGATGTTCATTCGGAAACGATATTCACTGACATAAATAATCATCTTGTATCATCTGCATACAGGGAAAACGGGAAGTTGAAAGTTGTTGCCTCGGCCTACCATTTTACCGGCAAGGACAAAAAGCTCACACTTAGTTTTGGTGAAGAAAACATTCCCATGCGCCAACTGACAAATTTTGCCTGGGATGCAGAGCTCCCTTACCGGGACGGTGATATTGAAGTCACTGCAACATTTGCCGACGGAAACAGGATCTCCTGCCCTGTAGCTGTCGACTCCACGCTGAAGTGGGTTGCGAATATCGGGGGGAATATGTACTTCACAAAACCGGTCATGCATGAGCAGGTTATATATACTGCTTCAATCGATGACGACAATCTGGAGAAATGCGGCATTCACGCCGTGGATGCAGAAAGCGGTAAAAAGATCTGGTATTTTCACACCCGGAACTCCGTGGTTAATGATATTGCTTATGCAGAAGGCAAAATACTGGCCTGTGATACCGAAAACAATCTGTATGCCATAAATGCAAAAACGGGCAGGCTGGAATGGAAACAGAAGTTGAGTAATGACCTGAAAAATATGTTGAAGAACGGAGTTTGCGTACAGGACGGTATTGTCTATGCCGGTCAGTTATCTTACCTGTCAGCACTCAGGGTGTCGGACGGCAAGCTTTTGTGGAAATATGCAGACCGGATCAGGGGGGAAAGCTCCGTGTCCACGCCCGGATTAAACAAAGGGCTCCTGCATGCAACAGTAGGCTTTGGTGCGCGCTATGCGCTGGATGCAGGTACCGGGAAGCTGGCCTGGTCAGGAACAAGAACAGGCACTGCCTATAATTACAGTTACAGCAGTGCTCTTTTCTACAATGGCAAAATGTACTATACAAAATCCAGATCCATTGTTGAAGCTGACCCGGCAAGCGGGGAAATTCTCAGGGAGCTTATTACCGATCATTATTTTATATCGGCTTCTGCCCCTGTTGAAGAAGACGGGGTACTTTATGTCGGTACGGCAGACAAAGGGGTCGTAGCCTATGATATTGAGAATCTGCAGCAAAAATGGGTATATCACACCCATCCCTCCCTCTTTTATACGGCGCCTTATCTGCAAAACCAGAGTGCCGGAGTTGCATCTACCCTCCAGATAGCAGGGGACAAGGTATTTTTCGGTGCAAATGATGGCAAGCTCTATTGCCTTGGAACAGAGGAAGGCGAATATATCTGGAGCCGCGAGCTGGGATCGCCCGTTCTGAGTGATGTGCTGATTGAGGGAGATGATATGTATGTGTCGGACTATGCCGGAAACCTTTATAAATTTGACATCTCATCCATTTTGAAGATCAAACACAGTACCCATGGGGTTTCGCTTCCGAGAATACGTTTTGAAAATTAGTGACAGGCAGCATAATTCTTCTGCCATGCTTCTTGATCTTTTTCGGGCATAACTCATGAAGTATCAATAGTTATCTGTGCTATTTGGCAATAACTAAGTATATTTGAATAGTTAATGCAAATTTATTAGATTTGCATTAACTTACGATATATTGATAGTTATGCATTAAAATATATGTTAACTACTCATATATCAATAATTACAATACCTGGATAATGGATAACTGGTTGTTTTTAACAGAGCAAGAAATCTTGGTGGAAATGGGCAAAAGGCTCAAAAAGATAAGATTGCAGCAGAATCTTACTCAAAAAGAGATGAGTGAGGAAGTTGGTTTAAGTGTGTCAACAATTAGTCTGATAGAGCAAGGAAAATCTACAACAACAGAAAGCTTAATAAGGATTTTATCAAGATTGAACAGACTTAAAGATTTAGAATCCGTATTTAGAGTTGGGGAAAACTTAGAATTGAAGTTGAAATTTGAAAAAGCAAAATTAAAAACTGAAAGAAAAAGAGCATCCAGGAAAATACAATAGCAATGATAGTAGAAGTGAAATTGTATGGTGAAACAGTAGGCTCGGCCGAGTGGAATGCTAATAAAGGTTGTGCTGTGTTTCAATATAGCAATGAAGCCATACATAGAAGAATAGAACCTTCTCCTATAATAATGCCTACACAAGAGAGCGTATTTGAGACGAATCGAGACCATATAAATTTTCACAATTTGCCTTATCTATTATCGGATTCTATGCCAGATGATTTTGGCAACATGATGATGAAAGAGTGGCTTAGACAGAAGAATTTGTCTATTTATGATATAAATCCTGTTGATCTATTAAGCTATGTGGGGAAAAGAGGTATGGGGGCGCTGGAGTATGAACCTGTTAATCATAAAGAGACTGGTAACTACAATGTAAATGTTGCTGAATTATTAGAAGTTGCAAAAAAAGTATTAGAGGACAAGGAAGAGACCTCTTATAATGATCTGGATAAAGATAGTTTGTTAGAGATATTGAGAATTGGGACCTCAGTTGGTGGAGCACGAGCAAAAGCTTTAATTGCTATTAAAACAGATTCAAATAATAGAATTTTAGAAATTAGACCTGGTGATGTTATTCAAACAGAAGGTTTTTCATATTGGCTTCTGAAAATTGATGGAGCAAATAGAAAAACATTAGGTGAAGGTGCTGGTCTTGGAAAAATAGAATATGCCTATTACAGGTTGGCAGGAGAGGCAGGTATTGACATGTCAGATAGTCATTTATATGAGGAGAACGGGCGGTTTCATTTTCTGACCAAACGTTTTGACAGAACGAATAGTGGCGAGAAAATCCATATGCAAACTTTTGGTGCTCTGGCAGGCATTGATTACAGAATCCCTAAGGCAAGTAGCTATGAAACATTATTCAGGGTAATGAAAATGCTTCAACTGCCTTATAATCAATTTGAGCAACAATATAGGCGAGTCTTATTTAATATTATAGCTAGAAATCATGATGACCATGTAAAGAACTTCTCCTTTTTAATGAGCAAAGAGGGGAAATGGCGAATATCTCCAGCTTATGATATTACATATCAATATAAAGATGGTGGAACCTGGACAAATGTTCATCAATCATCTATGAACGGCAAATTTGATGGTTTTACAAGAGATGATTTACTGAGTTTTGCTAAATCATTCGGTATCAAGAAAGCTAATCATACTTTGGAAGAAATTATAACAGCAGTAAATCAATGGTCTAAAATTGCTAAAGAGCTTGATATTCCTGAAAAGGAAATAGAAAGTATTGGTAATAATCTGAGAGTTAAGGACTTTTATAAATAGTACCGCTCAGTACTGTTCAGTACTGATTTTTCTGATTCTATTTGTAACATTGCATAGAGAATAATCTAAAAGAGGAGTATATGAAATCAATGGTCTTAACAGGAATCAGGGAGATGGAGATGAAAGAAGTTCCCTCCCCGATGGTGGTAAATGAAACAGATGTATTAATTAAACTAAAGGTGGTGGCAGTTTGCGGTTCCGATGTTCATTATTATGTATCGGGAAAAATCGGAAGCCAGGTGGTCCAGTATCCTTTTCCGGTTGGGCACGAGTGTGCAGGGGTAGTTGAGAGAGTGGGAGAGGCTGTAACCCGGGTTAAACCAGGGGATCGGATTGCCGTTGAACCGGCCATGTCCTGTGGTGAATGTGACCAGTGTCAAAGCGGAAGGCCACACACCTGCAGGAAGTTGACCTTTTTGGGTTGCCCGGGCCAGGCTGATGGCAGTATGTCTGACTACATTGTGATGCCCGAGCACTCCTGTTTTCCCATACCCGATCATATGACTTTCGACCAGGCGGCTATTTCCGAGCCCCTTGCCATCGGGGTATATGCTGTGAAGCGTTCCATACCCATGGATGGAGCAAAGGTGGGAATTCTTGGCTTTGGCCCCATTGGCATGAGCGTACTCCTGCCAGCAAGGGCAAAAGGGGCCGAAAAAGTATATGTGACCGATAAAATAGATGAGCGTTTGCAGATTGGGCATGAGTCGGGTGCAGCCTATGTCGGAAATGTAGATAAAACCGATGTTGTTAAGGAAATTCTTGAACTGGAGCCGAAGGGCTTGGATGTGGTTTTTGAATGCTGTGGGAAACAAGAAGCAGTGGACCAGGCATTTGAGTTGCTGAAGCCCGGAGGTGTGTTGATGCTTATCGGAATTCCTGAATTTGACCGGTGGAGCCTGCCGGTTGACAAAGGCCGGCATAAAGAGGTGACCATTGTGAATGTGCGCCGCCAGAACGGTGTAGTGGAAGAGACCCTTGAGATGCTGGAGAATGGAACTGTGGATGTGAGCAGGATGGCTACCCACCGCTTCTCTTTTGCCGATTCTAAAAAAGCATTTGACCTGGTGGCCTCATATGGCGAAGGAGTAATGAAAGCGATGATCGATTTTTAATGGAAATCGCTGGCAGATTTGTATTTTTACGGATGAGAAACACTATCTGTTTAACAAATCAGAAGGACAATATGAGGAGGATTCAGTTTATCGCATTGCTGGTGGCATTCATCGGATTGATGGCCTGTGGTACACCACCGAAGAAACCAAATGTAATCTATGTGTTTGCAGATCAGTGGCGTGCTCAGGCAACCGGGTATGCGGGCGATGTGAATGCAAAGACTCCCAACCTTGATCGTCTGGCGCAGGAGGGCATTCAGTTTACAAATGCGGTTTCCACCTGTCCATCCTGCACTCCTTACAGGGCCAGCCTTTTAACAGGTAATTATTCAACTACCCATGGCCTTTTGCTGAACGATATCTTACTTGATCCCGATAGTGAGTCCATGGCCAAAATCTACACCAAAGCAGGTTACAATACGGCCTACTGGGGCAAGTGGCATGTTGGGGGGCCATACAGGCTGGCCTATATTTCTGAGGCCAACAGGCAGGGATTTGATTACTGGAAGGTGATGGAGTGTACCCATGAATACATGGATTCGTGGTACTACGAAGGAAATGACCGGAACCGGAAACGCTGGGACGGATATGATGCCCATGCGCAGTCAAAAGATTTGTGTAATTAGATAGCAGACCATGCAGATGATGAGAAACCTTTCCTTGCAGTCCTTTCATGGGGACCGCCACATGATCCTTATCAGCAGCTTCCCCAACAGTACCTGGATATGTATGCTGACCTGGAGGAAATCGTATTGAGAGGGAACGTGCCGGAAGATTACAAGGAGGAGGCACTGAAAATGTTGCAGGGTTACTATGCGCACATTGCCGCCCTGGATGAGTCCATGGGATGGATTACAGCGCAGATCAAGAAGTCGGGAATCGAAGAGAATACCATCTTAATATTTACTTCCGACCATGGTGATATGGTGGGAAGTAAGGGGATGAAGTATAAATCGAATCCATGGGACGAGGCCATCATGGTGCCCTTCCTGCTGAAATATCCCGGTGCAATTAAGGATAACCGGGTAGTTGAGATGCCCATCGGTACGCCCGATATCCTGCCAACGATGTTGGGACTCTGTGGTATCCAGGCCGAAGTGGAATTTGAAGGAAGTGATTTCTCCGCCATTCTGCTTGGGAATAAGGACGAGTTTGATAATGCGGCCCTCATTACCAACCCCACTAAGAATGTGGTCAGGCGTGAGTTCCGTGGAGTCCGGACCAGTCGCTATACCTATGTGGAGGACCTGGAAGGTCCCTGGTTGCTCTATGACAATGAAAAGGATCCTTACCAGTTCACCAACCTTGTTGAGCAGGAGGGAAATGATGCACTGAAGGCCGATTTAAAAGTGAAATTGAAGGATGCCCTGGAGCTTGCCAATGATGAGTTTCTTCCCGAACAGGATTACCTGGAACGATTTGGACTCTATATCACCCCGGGAGGCTATCCACCCATGAACCTGGAGTTTGACCCCAATCAATAAATTCGATCTGACAATATGAATTTCGATCAACTTGAATCCCTGCTTGAAGGCGACCTCTTTTTAGATAAGGTGCAAAGGCTGTTATACGCCACGGATGCGTCGCAATACAGGGAGATGCCTCTGGCTGTTACAATACCAAAGTCAAAAGAGGATGTAAAAACAATCATCGCTTTTGCCACCGAAAATAATACATCTGTAATTCCCAGGGGAGGTGGAACTTCTCTGGCCGGTCAGGTGGTGGGCAGCGGTATTGTGGTTGATATCTCGAAGTACATGAACCGGATCCTGGAGTTCAACAAGGAGGAGGGTTATGTAATTGTTGAACCGGGAGTCGTACTGGCAGAGTTAAATCTTTTCCTGGCCGGGCACGGAATGCAGTTTGGCCCTGAAACCTCCACGGCCAACCGCTGTGTTATTGGAGGAATGCTGGGGAATAACTCCTGCGGCCTCCATTCGCTGGCATATGGCAGCGTTCGGGAGCATATCCTGGAGGTGGATGCGATCCTTGCAGATGGCTCGGAAACAACCTTTGGGCCGCTCTCAAAAAGTGAGTTCAGTCAGAAATTAGAGGACAATCCCAACAAGCTGGAGAAGGCCATCTATCAGAAACTGAATGAAATTCTCACCTCTCCTGAAAATCAGAAGGAGATCAGGGACAAATTTCCCGATCCGAAACTCACCCGGCGAAATATGGGGTACGCCATCGATGTTTTACTGGATTCGGAAGTTTTCACAGAAGGAGGCGAGCCGTTTAACTTCTGCAAGCTGCTTGCAGGCTCGGAAGGTACTCTGGCATTTTCACACCGGATCAAGTTGAACGTGATACCGCTTCCACCCAAACACAAAGGATTGGTTTGCGCCCACTTTGAGACACTGGAGCAGGCACTGCAAGGAAACCTGGTGGCTTTAAAACACGGCCCGACAGCCATCGAACTGATGGATGACACCATCATGCAGTGCACCAAAGCAAACAGAGAGCAGAACAAAAACAGGTTCTTTGTGAAGGGCGATCCCGGTGCAATGTTGATGATTGAATTCTCCTTTGATACAGAAAAGGAGCTGAACGGGACCGCTGCGGCGCTTGAAAAAGATCTCCTGGCGGCCGGACTGGGCTACCATTTTCCACTAGTTACCGGTGCCGACAAAATTAAGCGGGTCTGGGCACTGCGGACGGCCGGACTTGGGTTGCTGTCCAATATTCCCGGCGACAGGAAGGGTGTGCCCGGTATTGAAGATACAGCTGTTCACCCCGAATATCTGCCCGATTATGTGGCCGACATCAAGCAGGTGCTGAAAAAACTTGGATTGGAGAGTGTTTTTTATGCCCATATTGCCACGGGAGAGATCCACTTTCGTCCCCTCATAAATTTTAAGGATCCGGCGGATGTGGAACGTTTCGATCAACTGATGACCGAAGTATCCATCCTGGTAAAAAAATACCACGGCTCCATGAGCGGTGAGCATGGAGATGGCCGTGTGCGTGGGAAATTTATCCCTTTCATGCTGGGAGAGAAGAACTACCAACTGGTGAAAGAGGTGAAAAAGGTGTGGGATCATGAAAATATATTCAATCCGGGGAAGATTGTGGATACCCCGCCCATTACTGAAAACCTCAGGGTGATTCCTGGAAAACCGGAACCCGAGATCGAAACCCATTTTGATTTCTCAAAAAACAGGGGATACCTGAGAAGCATTGAAAAATGCAACGGTTCGGGCGATTGCCGGAAAAGCGAGATCATCGGAGGCACGCTCTGTCCCACCTTCATGGCTACCCGCGATGAGGGTAAATCGACCCGCGGCCGGGCAAATATCCTGCGCGAATTTCTCTACAACAATGAAAAGGATAATATCTTCGACCAGCGGGAGGTTTATGAGATCCTGGAGCTGTGCATCTCATGCAAGGCATGCAAAAGTGAGTGTCCGTCGAATGTGGATATGGCCAAGCTAAAGGCCGAGTTCCTGCAGAACTATTACGATATACACGGAATACCGCTTCGTTCGAGACTGGTGGCTTACCTGCCGCGTTTAAACAGAGTGGCGATGGTTTTCCGTAACATTTCCAATTTTGCAATGAACACCTCGTTGCTTAAAAGAGCCATTGGATTTTCCACAAAACGAGGGGTGCCAAAGCTCTCAAAGATCACCCTGAATCGTTGGGTGCATAAGGGGATTCCCGGGCCTGAGACAGCACCAAAAGGCAAAATACACCTCTTCAACGACGAGTTTACCAACTACAATGAGAGTGACATTGGAATCAAGGCCATCCTGCTGCTGACCCGGCTGGGTTACGAAGTGAAAATTCCGGC
>JAAEOI010000094.1 GCA_024244665.1 Bacteroidota bacterium
AGGAAGGATGATGCCGATAAAGGCCCGAATCCACGACCTGTTACTGTCCTGGAACTGCATGAGATTAATCCGATCAAACCATTACAATTAACAGGATCCGTCGAATCCTGGAAGGATCAGGATATTTCCTTTGAGGTCGATGGACGTTTAGAATGGATTGTGGAGATGGGCACCAACCTTGAAGGACGCTGGGAGGAGGATAAGGTGGTGTATGTCCAGGGTGATGTCTTAGCCCGCATTGATGAAGAGCATCATAAAATAAGATCAAAGGCAGCCATGGCAGAAAGAGACCGTGCATATGCCGAATACGTGAGGAAAAAGCAGGCATGGGAGAAGAGAGCTATTGCTGAAGTGGATTTCATTCGGGGCACTGCAGACCGTGATGCCAGTGAGGCAGAATTCGAGCATGCCCAATACAATGTTGATAGATGTATACTCTATGCCCCATTCTCAGGTGAGGTTTCTGAGGTTTATATAGAAGCAGGCGGTTATGTAAATAGAGGAGAGCCGGTAGCCCATCTTGTTATGATGGATCCCATCAAGGTTGATATTTCAGTCTCTTCTGAAACGGCGGAACGCCTGAAAATCAGAGACGCTGTGCATATTTTTTTA
>JAAEOI010000095.1 GCA_024244665.1 Bacteroidota bacterium
CCAGTTTTGATGTCCGACTTCATAACTATCGATTAAAATGGTTGTAAGCGCCTTTTTCCCATCTGCATCCTGAATGATTTTTTCAACCAATTCGTCCCAGTGAATATCGGCGGCTACCCGGCTCATTTTATCTATTTCAAGACCAAGTCCACCTTTTGAAGGGGGTTTGGTTGTAGCGGCTGTGGTGGTATATCCAATCCTCAGTACGGTCCAGTTACCATCAGGGGCATCCCATGTCAGCACTCCATTGCTGTCCATTTCACCGGTGATATTCTGAACATCTTCGACTGCAATCACGGCATCCCGGGGTGCCTTCTCAAATGTTGGAATGAACATATCGGATCTCGCCCTTAATTCCGTCAAGGATTTTGCTTCCCAGTTTTCCAGACGATACTGGTCATTCTGCGGAGTGGGAAATGCCATAACCGCTATATCGCGATAGAAATTGTATGCCTGTTGCTTTTCATTGAGGTCCGGAAGTTGGAGTTCTTTAGTAAGTTCTGAACCACCCTTGATTTTTGTTTCACTCCACACGATCATCTTCATGGAATGCTCCGGTGTGATCCAGGGCCCTCCTGTACACGACCAGCCCGCTGCAGAGTTGAAAGCAGCCTCCAATCCCAGGCGTTCTGCCTCATTCATGGCATGAACCATATTTTCATGAAATTCAGGAGAGTTGTATTCAGTACCACCAAATGGAATTCTCCACCCGATGTTGAAATGCTGAAAACCTCCGATGCCAACCTCTTTCCACGCCTCCATGTCTTTTGTGATGCCCTGGTTTGAAACATTGCCGTCAACCCAGTGCCACCAGGTATGAGGTTTTGCCCAATCCGGAGGATTTTTGAACTCATCTTCAAGTGGATCGGCGCAGCTGTGTAAACAGAATGATGCCAGTAGAATTGTTAACAGGATATTGTGGGGGATTTTTTTCATTTGTGTAGATTGAGTTAGTTTGCAATTTCTGCAACATTTTCACCATCCCTGTAGGCCTTTACCAGGTCCAGATAAGGGACATCCCGTGCCTCATTTTGAGGCTGATAGTCTCCATTTTTATAAGGGAGGTATCTCTCTTTTACATTCGAATCAGTCCACTTCATCAGCCTGTCAAAGAGCTCGTTTGTTTTTTCCGGCATCTCATGGGCGAGATTATCTGTTTCGGAAATATCTTCCCTGATATTAAACAGTTTTAACCTGCCATGCCAGTCAAAAATCAGCTTGTAATCTCCTTCCATAATTGACGAGTGTGGTGTTAAGGGCAGGCCATCATAAGGATTGTTGTAGATTACATTGAAGGGATAGTGCCAGTAGCGTGTGTTGCGTTGATAGCTCTTATTATTATTTTCAGGATCCTGTAATAAGCCGGTAATGCTTCGGCCGTCAATGCCGTTTTCGCTCTTATAATATGGAGTTGGATCGTAACCTGCTGCTTCTAACAGAGTGGGAAAAATGTCATTACAGTCTACCGCGACTTCAGACCAGAGCCCACCCTCTATTTTTCCCTTCCACCTGAATACCAGGGGGACACGAATACCTCCTTCGGTCAGGCAGGCCTTGCCTCCCATCAGGGGAAAGTTGCTGGTAATCTCGCCCCTGGGGATGATTCTGGAGTCGATTCCCCCGTTATCAGACATAAAAACAACCAGGGTATTCTCTTCCAGCCCGCACTCCTCCAGCTTGTCCAGTATCTTACCCACTGAATTGTCCAGGCCGCGTATCATTCCGGCATAACTGGGGTTTACATGGTCGTTCCAGCCCCTGCTATCTTTCTTCTCAAAATAGTCTATATCTTCCTGTTTAGCCTGCCATGGGCCATGTACAGCAAAATGACAAAAGTAGAGGAAGAAAGGTTGGCCTTTAATCTTTGATCGTTTGTCGATATAGTTAAGGGCCTGCTCAGTGAGGTCGTCTGTTAAATATTCTTCTCCGGATAATTCTCCTGCATTTCCTGCACATAGAGTATCCTGGGGAATATTCGGCAATCTTGTTTTAGCCCCGCTATTCCAATCCTTGCTCCAGTCGAAATATCGTGAACCACCCGCGTCAAACCATGCAATGGGTTCAAATCCCTGATTGGCCGGTGTATAGCCCTCAGCCCCATGGCCACCTACATGCCATTTGCCAATAAAGGCCGAATGATAGTCTGTCAATGCTTCGGCAATGGTCGTTTCGTCCCATCCATTATCGGCTGGCGCACCCGCAGGAAGTGCAGTGTTTGTACTGCCGTTCAGAAGCGCCTGCTCTATTAAAATATTATCATGATGGTCAAGCACATCGTGGGCATAACTTTGCCCGGGCACAGTCATATTCTGGTTGTAATATGTATTGGTGAGAGGTGTGGCTGTTGTGAATCCCAATCTTGCCGGGTACTTCCCGGTTAACAAACTTGCCCGGGTTGGGGAACAAAGCTGGTTAGCATAAGCCTGTTTGAAAGAGATACCCTCATTCATTAAGCGATCAATGTTGGGCGTCTCATAAAACATCTTTTCCTTTTCGCTTCCCAACATCTTTTGGGCGTAAGCCTGAATATCCATATAACCCAGATCATCGGCCAGGATAAAGACAATGTTGGGTTTCGTTTTGTCATCAGATTCCTTCCTGACCGAATTGCAGGAAACAGCAATGATCAGAAAAACTGCCATTAACAGCTGGAATATCTTTAAGGTTTTCATAGTATGTTGATTTAGTTGGTGATATCAGAAGGAGCCCAGGAATACCCCCACTTGTCCATATAATACTGCGCGTCTCTGAACTTGTCCCCTTTCTGGTCCAACAATGATTGAAGTTCTTTTTCAAGTTCTTGCTGTAACTCGCTGAAATCAGAGTTATTTGCCAGGTTGTCTAGCTGATAGGGGTCCTTGTCATTGTCAAATAGAAGCCATGGCCCATTCAGATCACGCACATAGGTGTGGCCTTGTGTTCGTATACCCCTGAACTCACGACCGCCCTTTTTCCTGTTCCACTGATGGAAAGGGACAGGGCAGGAGATCAGTGCGGCAGTTACATTCGTTGTTCCTCCTTTCAGGTGAGCCGAGAAATCTTTTCCTTCTATAGTTCCGGGTATTTCCAGTCGGGACAACCCCAGCAATGTGGGCAGAATATCTTCGGTTGCAAAGGGTGTTGAAATGGTGTTGGCCTGTTTGAAGAGCGCAGGGTATTTTAACAGGAAGGGTACCCGGATGGATTCGTCATAAGCCTGTTGTTTTTTAACCTGTCCGTGAGAATGCAGCATATCTCCATGATCGGAGGTAAATACAAAAATGGTATTCTCTTCAATCCCAGCCTCTTTTATGGCACTTTGCAACTCCCCGATACAGGCATCCAGTGCTGAACAATGGGCGTAGTATCCCCTTATTTCTTCCTTTGCCACTTCAATCTCATCGTCGGGCACATTTGGCTGCAGGGTAATTTCCAGATCTACATATTTTTCTTTGTCCTTCGCGGGTGCTGTATGATAGGGCGCATGCGGCGGTCCCCATGAAAGGAAGAGTAAAAATGGATTGCCTGTATTTGCTTTGATGTATGAAATAGCATCCTCAGTCTGTGCAATCGCATCGTAACCTTCCCACTCATGGCGCTGGTTGTCTTCATCGAAATAGAAGGAATTATTATAGCCGTGTGTGCACTCCGCCACTTTCCAGTATTCAAATCCCTGGCGGCGGCTTTTCACAACTGGCCTGGTCCGGTTCATAAAGGGCTCCTGCTCGCACTCCGGTTCAGGTGTGCCGTTCAGGTGCCATTTACCAATATAGGCTGTTTTGTAGCCTGCCGCTTTGTAAATCTCAGCCATGGAGTTCACTTCATTTTTCAGTGGCTTGTCGTTATAAAAAACACCATGACTCAGTGCATATTGTCCGGTAAGCAAGGATGCACGATAGGGACAACAAACCGGTACTGTCGATATGGTATTTTCCAGATTAATACCCTCTTCTGCCAGCTTATCCAGCAGGGGTGTTTGAACATCCCGGTTTCCGGCATAACCCAGGTCAGAGGCGCGCCATTGATCGGCCAGAACAAAGATTACATTGGGCTGTTTTAGCTGTTTCGTTTGACATGAAGACAACGCGAAAGCAATAAACGGAATGATTAGATATATTGATTTGTTCATTTTCTGAGTTCTGGAATAAGTCATGTTAGTTAAAAGTGCTGTCGATTGCAAAACTAAGAACAATAAGGCCAAACGTCAACTATTTTAAAGCACTTTCATATTGCCTGGAATGGTCTGTTATAAATTCTACAGAGGGGCATTTGAGCGGTTTTTTCCCCAAGGCTTCAGCGATTATCCTTGCTACCTCTATCCCTTGCTGACGCGAGCCTTCGGGCTTAAAATGCACATTACCCGGCCTGACAGCATACTCCTCCAAAACAGGAATGGAAAATTTATACAGCTTATTGATGTGTATATCCTTATGCTCTTTCATTACTTTCAATGCCTCCCTGTTGTAAGATTTTGCATCACCGGCTATCCTTCCCGGCTCACCCTCAGGTACCGGGGTTGTAGTGGCATAAATCAACTTTGTGTTCGGGTATGTGTTTTTCAGGTATTGGATAATGGACCGAAGATTGTTTTCATAGGTCTCCAGGGAGCTGACCTGTGTTCCATTGAGTTTATCCAGTTTTCCATTCACCACATACTTAAGGTCGTGAAGCCCTACGTTAAAGTGAATGACATCCCACTCAAAATCCCATCCCTGCTTCAGATCGGGCCTAAACATAGCTTTCTTCAGAGTCTCCATTTTGCCAATGAAGTCATTGCTTGACCCTCCGTTTTCGTGCAGCCGGTAAACGCAGGCTAAACCTTCCAGGGAAGCCCTTACATATTCGGTATAGCCTATGGATATGGAGTCTCCATAGATAAATACTTTCGGCAAATCCGCTATCGGTTCAATGTATCTGAAGGCGTATCTTTTTGCTGTAAATCTACCCAGGTTTTTCCAGGCCTTTTTGCAAACATCACATCCGATGGCAATGGTTTGACCTGTTAATTCAGATAAGAATAATGAGCCAAAGCCAATGGTCCCC
Organism: Bacteroidota bacterium; assembly: GCA_024244665.1. Next base: position 5,023 of record JAAEOI010000095.1, read on the forward strand.
AGAATTTTAAGTGAATTTCTTCTGCTAATCTTTCTCATAATCCCCTGTTTTTGATACACAACTCTTCTTTCGATTCCCTGGAAAAAATGAAGATGATATTGGTTTACTTGCTTTTGTTTAAGGTGCCTTTATATTCCGGCCTGTCTTTCCACTGTTCGAAATAAGGCTCATACGCTGGCAAGGTATTCCAGAACACACGATATCCATTTGGCTCAGTAAGCCCCCCGGGATAATCACTGCCAGAGATACTTGCTTCGACAGATTTATTCCAGCTGTTAAACTCCCTGATCATTCTCCTGGCAACTCCTGGCTCTTCATCAATCAGGTTCATTGTTTCGTAGGGATCCTTTTCCAAATCATACAATTCGAATTCGCCCTTATCAATATCCAGAGAAAGAAGCTTGTAGTTGTTGTCAATCAGAGCAAACCTTCCTTCATGCCTGAATGGAATCGGTTTTTTCCTGGTTTTTATATCATGGGTGAACAACTCTTTTATGCTGCTTCCGTCAATGGGTGCAAGCATACTTGATTCCGGCAGATTAACAATCTCGGCAATGGTTGGAAAGATATCCATGGTGGAAGCCGGATAGTCAGTAACGCGATTCTTATCTACACCTGCGGGCCATTCAATCACACAGGGTACACGTATGCCTCCTTCATAGATCTTATTTTTAAAACCACGAAGGCCACCTACGGTTTCGGGGCCAAAAGGGGATAATCCGCCGTTGTCACTGTTGAACCAGATCAGGGTATTTTCTTCCAGGTTCATGGAACGCAAACCATCGCGAAGATTACCGATGCTCTGGTCCATGCTATGCAATTCACCATAATGATTCTGAGACTTTTCATCCAGATTGTCAAATGGTTTTTTTTCCTCTTCACCTGCCCGCCAGGGAGCATGCGGACTGCCATACCAGATCACCACGAACAGTGGTTGATTGCTATTTTTCTCTTCTTCAATAAAACGAAGTGCCTCGTTTACAATAATATGTGACGATTCTCCGCTGATCTCCTCGAAATTACCATTCCGGCTCATGATGGGATTGATGTCAAAAAAATTCGAAACCGTCAGCCATTCATCAAACCCAAATTTTCCCGGACTCCTCGGGTCATTCGCAAAGATCGGGACTCCCGGACCACGATGACCGTTCAGATGCCACTTTCCCAAATGAGCTGTTTTATATCCCGCTTTTTTTAAGGCCTGCGCAATGGTAAGCTCCTGCTTACACATGGCGTACCCATGCGAATAGACACCGGTTCGATCATTTGACCGTCCGGTTAAAACGCTTGCCCGCGTCGGAGAACAAACCGGGGCACCTGCATAAAAACGGTTAAACCGAAGTCCGTTTTCAGCCATTCTATCCAGGTTGGGTGTTTTTAGTACAGGGTGCTTGTTATAACTCGTCTGCCCCCAGCCCTGGTCATCGGCCATCACCAGAATAATGTTTGGCCTGTTCGAGTCACTGGCTGATAGTATCAGCAGTCCAAATACCATAAGCGCAAATAAAGCTGCTGTTCGTTTCATTTCGTTGTCTGTTTTACCTGATCATATGCCCACGGTGCTTTCCTTTCTCAACTCTATCTGATTCTTTGACATCCAGGCCAAACCCGATCTTTCCTGCAAATCCGGTGAAGTAGCCTGCCCTCTGCAGGATCACCGGGTAGCTGTTTTCAAATTTCTCCACACTCAGGTCACCATGTTCGAAATTGCATCCGGTTTTGTATTCATACATTCCTGTCATAATACTGGCCCGGCTGGCCATAATGAGTTATTTCTGTAATCCGGCCTTTGATATATCGATCGGCACAATCCCCATGTCCAGAGCCGGAGAATGAGGTTTAAACCTGAAATCCCCATTTTCAGGATCTTCAAACAGAGGATCTTCTGACCGGCTGTTTTTATCTACGCCATCTGCCTGGTTTTTCCTGAGCAGAGATTTACCCTTTTCGGGATTGGCTTTGCAAAAGTATATATTGTAATCCGTATCTGCATCTTTTACCCGGGCCAGTTTACGTCCCCTTCGATCCTCTGCCAGGTCCCCCGGTCCTGCTGGAAGCTCATCAATGAACTTCAGCAGGATGCCCTGGGAAGTACATTTATACAGCAGGTTCTCTGTGATTAAAGTACCTGTTTGTCCGCCGTCAGTTCGGATGGCAGATTGCATCTTAGTGTTCCCGACCACTTATCAGAACCCAGAGGGGAAACATATAAAGTAGTTGCAAACAGGCTTGAGCTAAAAAGCAGCAGAGCAGACAGTGAAATAATCTTTATCATCAAGGCAGGTGTATAAGATCAAAAAAAAAGGGGCTGGTCCGTTTCGGCAGACCAGCCCCTGTGAGAAAACTACTACTACGAGAGATACATACTACTTCTGTATCTCAATCCGTTGCGTAAACGAGTGGCCTTCTGAATAAACTTTCACGAAATATAACCCGGACTCAAACGAGCTGAGGTTAATTTCTGTTTTATCAGAGTTAAGCTTCGCATTGAAGACAGCACTTCCTGTGATGCTAAAGATTGAAACAATGCTTGTGCTTCCAGGCATATTCATCAGCTCCAGTGTCAACTTCTCAGTTGCAGGATTTGGATAAATACGCATGGAAGGAGCATGGATCTGATCAATGCCAACACCTCCTACAGAAACAGTTACATCTGCCTGGCTTGTTAACGCTCCGTCATTTACAGAAAGAGTAAGCGTATAGTCACCATTGGCATTAAAAGTCACATTGCTTGACAACTGGTCTGCACTTTCGATTACCACGTCTGCAGCATTACCACTGCTAACTTCCCACATTTGAGTCAGGTTCGCCGGTGGTGGTAATCCATCATCCTTGGCAGTGGCTGACAACAAAATGGTTCCCACTTCCGTCAAGGTTGTATCACTGAATGCCAATATAATTTCCGGTGCGTTATTGGCATCAGGATTGTCTTCATTCAGGAAGGTAAGGAAGTAAACAGCAGTGTTTGTTCCATCTTCCGAGACTACCTTCAGCACGTCATCATGTGATAAGACCCCATCCACTCTTTGGTGTCCCAGCTTGGTATACGCTGTAGCCTGAGCGCCTTTCACTACTTCAATATTTCTGAAGAAGAGTCCAACGGTCGAACCTTCTGCAATAAGACTGATCTCATCGCTTTCTTCGTCCACAGCATAAATGGATGATATGACATAAGCATCACTTGAAAGTGAGGCAGGCTCAAGTTTGTAGGTAATAATAGTTACCAGGTCCTGTGCCACAACTTCAAAATAAATATCAGCTCCCACAAGTACATCCACCTTGACTGAATCGTAGTTCATGTATTGAAGCGGGAGCAGCTTACCATCGCTGTCAATGACATTCATCACTGCAAGATCCGGAACGACCACTCCTGCAACCACATCTTTCAGAAGGCTTCCGTAAGTAACGCCTGAGATTGTACCCACAGATTCGTTGATCTCAATGGAAAAATCAGATGGGTCATCAGCCAGAGTGAGAACCGCATTGTTATCAAGCGGTTGGTCAGTCAGTACATATTTGGTGGTATTCGTGCCATCAGCTGAGACCACCTTCAGAGTGTCATTTCCTTCCACAGCCATGGCTGCATCCTTCTGGCTTCCATCTGTTCTGCTGAGTACAGTCAGAACCTGCTCGGGATCTGCTTCATCAATGTTCCCCAGGAATGCCTCTACTGTCGTAGTTGTGAGATCTCCCTGCAGGGTCTCATTGTCACTGTAGCCATCACTCACCAGGTAGACCGGTGATGTGATCGTTGAGATGTAGACAGTCACCGGATCCATCACATGAGAGCCGATAAAATTAGGAATATGATCCTGATGGGCAATCTCATTGTTATAGGTATTTACAATCCAGTCGCTGGTATCGGCATGGGTACCGAAACTCTCTGAACACTCAATTAGTGAACGGGAACCAGTGTATACGTATGGTTTTGGCTTAATCCATCCCCTGTGAACGCCCTTAACGCTGCGTCCCGCAACAGTCCATTCCAAATCGGCTATGGGATCTCCCAGTACATCTACAAGCTCAAAGTCTGAAGGATCACCAATGGATTTTTTACCATCAAGGATCGAATCACCGACGATCTTGAATAAATACGTGGCATTCGCCCATCTTGGAGCGGCAGCACTACGTTGCTCGTCTATACCAAGCACATCTTCTGAGTCACTCCATCGTTTGTCAATGTCTTCCAGGAGGAAATCTGTTAGATATTGTGCTCTGTTCGCCCAGGTAGCAGCCATCACAAATACCCCGCCCGGTTCCACTTCAGGATTCACATTGGCATCCAGACTGAGGATTCCTGGATTAATTATCCATTCTGAGGTATCTTCAATATAACTGAATCCTGGAACATAACTGGCGTACCGCAGTTTGAAATTTGTTTCCGAAGGCACATCCGGAATGAGGCCCATTATTGCCTCGGCAGGGTTCACAAGTGTACTTTGCACAATCATGTATTCCGAGAGGTCCATGGGCACAGTACCCGGATTGCAAATCTCAAGATAATGCATAGCTGAGCGCTGGTGTGTTGCAGATTCGGAAAAGAAGGGAGTTCCTTCATAGTTCTGAACTTTGACAGGATCCTTTTCAAGCTCAAAGGTTACCGAGTATGTTTCATAAATGGTATCGAGCTGGGCAGTCACTGTAAATACAGTGGTCCGGTTGGCTGCGCTACCCGTAAGCGAAACAGCTCTCTCAACACTTATTTCAGCATTGATATCCTCCGCATGGGCCACAAGAGCAGGAACATTTTTTGTTCCGTAGGGAACCAGTACGTTGTAGTTTGTTTTAAGAGAGCCGAAATGAGGAATGGTATCTCCCTTCCATCCTTCCAGGAATTCCTGTTTGTCGGGCCATGTAATGGCACCCAGAAGGGCATTCTCACCGGCAGCATAATCCTGCACATCAATATAATATTCTGTTATTGTTGATCCGTCCTGGGCTGTTACCTTCAGGATATCTCCATTTCGCAGGTCGGCATGGACTACCTCATCCTTCCAGACAATCTCCCAATTTGCGTTGGGTGCTTTTTCCAGGTACTTAAACAGTGAATCAACCCTGGTTGCATAGGGCACATTTCCAATGGAATCTACCCCCTGACCAACGGTTACATAGTAGGGCTGGATCCACATATCATCATCAGTCCATTCATATTGTTGGTTAAAAGGATTATGCCAGTAGGCTCCTCCGATTACTTTGTACTTCAGGGGATATACTGTTGCCTGGTCTGCTGCCGGATCCAGTACCTGAATCTCGAAGTTGACCTGCTCCAGATTATTTCCTGCAGCATACATGATCAGGGTATCGCCATTTTGCATGATGGCATGGGTAGAGTCTGCTACATCACCATCCTCCACATATCCCCAGGCCATACCGGGTCCCAGCTCAAGATAAGAAAGAATGGAATCTCCCTTATAGATTCCCCAGGGAACAGTCAGTTTGGAGTTATCCATGTCCACATCAACTGTGGTGGATTGTACATCAATATGAAAATCGCCGTGGTTCTTGATGGTATTGAAAGAAATCCTGCTACTGGAAGGCTGGTTGGGGATTGGGATCCATTCCGAATCTTCGAGGGTGGCACCTTTTGAGTTATTCCAGACCATATTCCCCTGTGTGACGGTCGCCTTTCTGACCAGTGTATAATAACGGGAAGCCTCGGGAATACCAGCTACGTCAGTCCATCCATTGACTGCCACGTTGTTTTCATCCAGGAGCAGTCTCGCCTGGTCCAGCATGATGGAATCCCCGTTGGCCAGGTGACCAAAAATAACATAAGCCTTGGAACCCCAGTTCCACATAAGGCCCGAGTGGATTGATGCAGAGTCTCCCCACATCTGCCATTCGGGGATTATGGTATCTGTCACACCAAAGGCATTGCCGGTCATGCAATACTCATCTGCCAGGGCCAGCAAATCTAACCTGTGGTCTGGCAATTGGGTCCCGGGAGCAAATCTGTCACTGACACCCATGATCACCCAGGTCCCGCCCGGGGCGAGTTCCCCGGATAACCTGAGCTGATTACCGCTATTGGGCGCACTATTAATTCTCCATTGGCCGGTCGCGTTAGAAAGGGTCTTACCCGTGACATTAGCAAGAGTAACATTGGCCAGGTCAACCGTCTCTGTTCCTGTGTTACACAATTCAAGGTAACCTTGATGCGGATCCATAAAGCGGTGTTCCGAAAAGATCAGACCTTTGATCGTGTCCTGAGCATTAGCTCCGAGAATGAATCCGGAGACGAGTAGCAATAAAAGTAGTTTCAGTTTTTTCATAAGTAAGCAGTTAAGTGAATTAATCAATTAGTTAAACTTTCTTCGAATGAGGCAAATATATTTTAATGAGTCTGATTCATGTTGTTTAAATCTCGCATTCACTTGCTTATTTCATGAAATCAGGAGAATTCGGAAGGGGAGTAGCCGAATTTCTTTTTGAAGGCATGACTGAAATGGGAAGCGGACTCAATGCCCACTTCATACATGACGCTTTTTACGCTGATGCCCGGATTATCGGCAAAAAGGTCTGCAGCAGCCTGTAAACGGTAGTTCCTTAGGTAGGCATTGGGAATTTGTCCGGTGAGGAGTTTCAGCTTCCGGTATAGCTGGGAGGTGCTCAGGCTAACTTCTTGCGAAAGTTCTTCCACGCCAAAGGAGGAATTGTCCAGGTTTTTCCGAATAGCATTGTTTACCATCTCAATGAACTCGGTGTCGATTCCGGATATTTGAACATCGGCAGGTAAGGAACTGGATTGGTTAAAATGGGCCTTGAGCTTTTCACGGTTTTCAATCAGTTTTTGCACCGTTACTTCCAGGTATTTCAGGTTGAATGGTTTAGACATATAGGAATCGGCACCATGCTCCATGCCCTGGATATGGCTATCCATTTCTTCAAGTGCAGTAAGGAGTATAAAAGGAATGTGACACAATTGTATTTCCGTTTTGACTTTTTCACATAATTCATAACCGTTAAGGCCGGGCATCATCACATCACTGATTATAATATCCACCTCACCTGTGTTGGCTATATCCAGTGCATCTGTTCCATTTGCCGCTTCCAGGATCCGGTATTTCTTTTTAAGTACATTCTTAATAATGCTTCTGAATTCACTCTCGTCATCAGCAACCAGTACAGTGGGTTTCTGATGATCAGCTGGATCCTGTCCCTGGTTTAAATCGTTGGTTATATTTTCATATTCCAGTAATTCGTTGGTATTAAGTCTCTTGATATCCTTCTTGCTATGGATGTCCGAATGTGATTCGTCAAGGGGGATCAATACCGAGAAACAGGTCCTTTCTTCGGGAATGCTTTCTACCTTTATATAACCTTTGTGGAGGTCAACAATGGATTTGCTATAGGAAAGCCCTATACCTGTCCCCATGTTTCTTAACTCCGATCCCGATTGATAGAACCTTTCAAAGATTTTACTCAGATCATTCATTTGAATACCCACCCCGTTATCAGTCACATCAAAACAGGCGTATTCTTTTCCTTCGTGTTCGCGTATACTGCCTTCCAATCTGACCGTTCCATTGGGGGGAGTGAACTTGAAGGCGTTGGAAAGGAGGTTGAACAGCACCTGTTCCATTTTCTCCAGGTCCAGGTGAATCTGAAATGAAGGATCTTTTACCTGGTAGTAAAACTGGATGCCTTTCTTCACTGAAAGTGATTCAAAGGCATCGGCAACCGGATAGATGAAACCATCCAGCGAAGTTCTGGAAATTTTCAGCTTCAGGCCTGCCTGCTCAATTCTTCGGAAAGTGAGTAATTGATCCATGAGCCGGATCAGCCTGTTGCTGTTTTTTTCAATCATTGCCACATACTCTTTCTCCTCCTCACCATGAACAAGTTCCTGAAGCTTTTGCAGGGGTATTGATATCAGTGAAAGCGGGGTCTTGAATTCATGGGAAATGTTCGTAAAAAAGCGCAGTTTTGAATGGTTGACCTCCTTGATCCTCTCCTTGTCCAGTTGCTCAAAATGAAGTTTATTCTGTAGGTTCTTCAGTTTGACCACATACAGCGAAATCCCTGAAATCAGAGACAGGGCCAGTATAAAAAAGAGGAGTTTGCTTGAAGTTCGCGCAAACCAGGGAGCCAGCATGGTAATTTGAAGTGAGGTTTCATCTTCCGATATAATACCATCGCAGTTATAGCCCCTGACTTTGAAGGTGTAGTTACCCGGAGTCAGGTTTGTATAGGTGGGTGCAAAAGATCCCTGGTTGATATGAATCCACTCCTTGTCAAATCCTTCAAGAATATAGGAAAGGCGGTTTTTCTCCGGAATAGCAGTGTGATAAGCAGCCACTTCAATGGTAAGGGTCCTGTCATCCCTGCTAAGAACCAACTTCTCAACTTCTGAAATATCCCTGTCAAGAATGATTCTGCTACCAACAGTTTCACCCACCTGAACTATTTTGTTATTAATTTTGAGATTTGTCAGACGGACTTCAGGAGGGATTAGATTTGCCTTGATTTGTCCTGGTTTAAATACCGTTAAGCCGTTTAATCCCCCAAAATAGTAGAATCCTGAGCTACCCTTATGATAGGCAAACTGCCTGAAATTATTGCCAGGGAGCCCGTCATGGATATTATAGTTTGTGGTCTTGAATGTCTGTGTATTCAGTACAGAAATACCCATATCCGTTCCAAACCACAAAGTGGAATCATTTTCTTGAACAATACCATAAATGGCATTGTCTGGCAGTCCGATTGTATCCTGGAGCCTTTCAAATTCCCTCTCACCGCTTCCCTGGATATCCTTCAGCCTGTTCAGTCCGCCGCCAAATGTTCCAATCCAGAGACTTTGCTCACGGTCCCTGTTTAAGCAGAATATTGCATTGTTACTGATGCTGCTTTCATCACTTTCAATATATTCATGGTGCTCCACCATGTGCAGGGACCCGCCGGCCATGCTGAACCTTGATAATCCATTGTTATTGAAACCAATCCAGATCTCTTCATGGTTCTCCACATTCACAGCCATAATACTCCGGGTATCATCAAAGGCATAAGAGGTGTGGACAGGGATTCTAACTATCTTTCCTGATTGCAGGTAATTCCATGGATCCTTCACGACGATGATCCGGGATCCGGCCACCATAATTTTATCCGGGGCTACGGGGACAATATGTCGTAACTGACTGACAGGGAGTATTTGGTCATTTAAATCAAACTCCACCCTGGTGAAAGATTCATCTCTTTTATTGTATACAACAACTCCATAACCGTCATATCCCATCCAGATATTCCCATGTTTGTCTTCATACAAAGAGAAAATGTTCCTACCGGGAAAAGTATTAAACCAGTGACTAAAACGGTCAAATTTCAGCTCAGACAGGTTCTTGTCACCCACAGGTTGGGTACTTCTGCAAAGGGGTCGATTGTATATGGATACCCACAGATAGCCCTCACTGTCTTCAAGCACACTATTTATCAGGTTTCCAGATAAGGTATGCTCATCATAAGGATTGTACTCCAGGTTGGTGAACTGTTTCTGATTTAAATCCAGTTTACACAGTCCGGCCTGGGCTGTCCCGATCCAGAGCACATTAAAAGGGTCTTCATAGATGCAGTTAACCATATTTCCGCTGACCCCTCCTTTTTTCCTGGGATCATGACTGAAGTTGGAAAAAGTCTCATCCTGATCGTGAAAGAGGGACAGGCCTCCAAGCCAGGTTCCCACCCAGATCCTGTCCTTATTGTCCACATGGATATCCGTGATATAATTGGAGGCGATAGATCCCGGATCCTGTCCATCGTGGAGGTATTCTCCTATTAAGATGAATTTACTCCCACCCTCGACGATGTTATACAGTCCTTCATGGCTGCCAATCCAAATTGTATTACTATGGCGTTTCAAACAGCTTATGTGGCCTGAAGGGATGAGTTCCTCGGGTTCAATTTTCACATTCATCAGGCTGTCTGTCATCGACATTTTATACAGACCGGTAGCTGTGGCAAGAAGATAGAGCCCATCGCCAAGCTCAAGGAGATCCAGGATATCAAGCCCGGCATAAGCGCCGCTCAGCAGGTTCGGGCTCCATACAGAAACGATGCTGTCTCTATCCCGTGCAGCACTTACATTGGACAGATAGTTATTCCCCACCACCCACATGGATCCGTTTGTATCTTCAATGGTCCTGTGAAGCATGTCCAGTGAGTCGGAAGTGACTTTAAAAAAGCGTTCCATGTCAGGGCAAAAGAGATTTAATCCACTACTGGATACGATCCATACAATTCCACTGTTATCTGAAAGGATACTTTCAATGCGTCCGTGGTAGACATCCGACTGGTGTTTGCTTTCCCATGTGATATTTTGAAAGGAATAGCCGTCATACCTGATGAGACCGTTCGAAGTTCCCAACCACAATGTACCAGTATTATCCTGCTCTATGCATTTTACCGTATTCTGATTAAACCCTTCACTGTTGGAATAAGTGACAAATTGATATGTGTTCTCGGCCTGTCCGAATAGCTGTGTCAGGCCGAAAAGGAGGACCAGGGTCAAAGGGATTCTTATGAAGGATTTTATGAGTTTCATCACCGTTATCTCTGTATGCAAGGTAAACTATTATTGATAAAATTCAACCAGCTGTATAATGCTCAAACATAGCTTGCCGGCGCTTCATTCTGTTGCTCATATGTTGCATTCGATTGTTCGTTTGAGTATTCTGTGACATGGGAACAGGAGTTTTTCATACTTTGGCTCTACTCGATAAATTGAGAACACATGAGACGAACCGCATTATTCTTCCGGACATCCATAATTGTGATGCTTTTGGCTCTGGCTCTGGCTTCCTGCCAGCATCCCGATCCAGTCACTAAGCCCAATGTAATCCTTATTATCACCGATGACCAGGGTTATGGCGAAATAGGCTTCCATGGGAATGAATGGATCAGTACTCCGAACATTGACCGGCTGGCAGAGGAGAGTTATCGTCTGACTGATTTTCATGTGGGTACCACCTGTGCACCCACCCGTTCAGGATTAATGACCGGCCGGAATTGTAACCGGGTGGGAGTATGGCATACAGTGATGGGGCGTTCGCTGCTGCGGAAGGGTGAAGTGACCATGGCCGATGTGTTCAGGAATAATGGTTACAGCACAGGCATGTTTGGAAAATGGCACCTGGGTGATAATTATCCCTACCGTCCTCACGACAGGGGATTCGATGAGGCCTTTTATCATGGCGGGGGAGGAGTGACCCAGGCTCCCGATTACTGGGACAACGATTACTTTGACGATACCTATTTCAGGAATGGTGAGCCCGAGAAGGTGAAGGGCTACTGCACAGATGTGTGGTTTGAAAATGCAATTGATTTTATGGATAGGAACAGGGAGAAACCCTTCTTCTGCTACCTGTCCACCAATGCCCCACACGGGCCTTTCCATGTGCCACAAAAATACATTGACCTGTACAAGGACAACCCTGATATCACCAATCCCAACTTCTATGGGATGATCACTAATGTGGATGAGAACCTGGGGGTTTTAAGGGAAAAACTGAAGGAGCTTGGTCTGGCCGACAATACCATCCTGATCTTTATGACAGATAACGGAACTGCAGCCGGTGTTGAGTTGGACAAGGATGGGTTCCTTACCAGGGGGTATAATGCCGGGATGCGAGGAAGGAAAGGATCGGAATACAACGGGGGGCACCGAGTGCCTTTCTTTATTCATTGGAAGGATGGAGATATGCAGACGGGAAAGGATATGGAGCAGATCAGCTCCTATACAGATATACTGCCCACGCTGGTGGATCTTTGCGGACTTGAGGGACCTGAGGTGGAATATGACGGGAAAAGTATTGTGCCACTATTAACCGAGGAATTCCCGGATTGGACTGAAAGGATCATTATTACAGATACCCAACGGGAAGACACACCGGTGAAGGGGAAGCAGAGTGCAGTGATGACCAACAGATGGCATCTAATCAGGGGAGAGGAATTGTATGATATGGATGCCGATCCGGGACAATCCACTGATGTGGCCGGCGAGCACCCCGGGGTTGTGGAAAAACTTCAGGATGCATATGAAATCTGGTGGAAGGAAACCTCAGTTGATTTTGATGACTATTGTGAAATTATCATCAACACGGAGGAGGAAAATCCCACCTGTATCAGGTCACATGATTGGCACTCTGCTATTATTCCACCCTGGAACCAGGGACATATTCGTTCAGGTATCCCCGGAAACGGTTTCTGGGTAGTGGATGTGGCAACTGCCGGGACCTATGAATTCGCATTAAGGAGATGGCCCCTGGAAACCGGGCTTCCCCTGAATGGATCCCTGCCGCCATCAGAGCCTGTTCCCGGTGGGAAAGCTCAGCCGGCCGGTGTTTCAATTCATTTCACAGGAGCCCGCATAAAAGTTGGGGAGCAGGAGCAAAGCAGTCAGGTGGATCCGGACCAGCAGGATGTGAGGTTCAGTTTTGACCTTGTTCCGGGGGAATTCAGGATGCAGACCTGGCTCGAAGATATGGATGGCGGTAGCAGAGGAGCATATTTTGTCTATGTGACAAGGCTCAAGTAGGGTTTTACCCAAAGAGCTCATACGGGTGTCCTTTGATCTTATGGAGAGTTAGCACCTCCGGAAAGGATGAATTGCTTTAAAAGCGGGACTTCATTTTCAGGGTAGATTTTCAGGAGATACATACCCGATGACATGCCTGTAAGATTCAACGCTTCTGAAAGCTCTTCCCGGCTGAAGGCCCTAACCATGGTACCCTCCACTGTGAATAGCTCTGCCCTTACAAGTAGCAGGTCTGATTTCAGGAATAGTCTGAAATCAGTTGGATTTGGATAGAGCTCTATGGAAGGGCTGAGCAGCGGAGCAGCGGAAATCAGCAGCTGTAGATTTACATTAACCGTGGTGTCTCCCACTATTGTTATTAGCTCATTTTCGGCTAGGTATCCCTCTTTCTCTATGCTATAGGTATACTCCTCAAACCGGGGAAGGTTTTCATAGACAGCAATCCCAACCTGGTTACTGAGCTGCAAGGAATCACCCACTTTAACCTGGACCTGGTTCAGCGGAAGATCACCTGAGTAGATTCTGAATTTCAGAAATGAAGTGGATTCGTAAAGCTCAATATGGACAGTTGTATCCCTTTGCAGTTCCAGAGAGGATTCCACGGGAAAGTAGCCACTTTCGCTGATACTGTAGTTGTGGGATCCTTCCTGCAGGGTAAAAACGGCTTCTCCCCGGAGATTGGATTGTTTGATCAGATCATTGATTGTCACAGGGATTCCTGACAGCTTTCCACCTGTATCCTTAGAAGAAATGGAGAATGTTGCAGTATAGTTCTCCGGTATTCTCACCGGTGGGCCCTTCAGCTCATCAATAAAATAGGTATGTCCGATGGCTGTATTATTAATATCAGGCGAACTGACAAAGAGCCACGCCTGGTTATATTCATCCCTTCCAAGGGCCCCAGAGCAATCAAATTCATAATCCACCCATTGATTGGCTGCCGGAACAGGTTTTTCAAGGGAATACTGAGTAGATCCATTCCCATCATTGCGGAGAATTAACCTCACCTTACAGATATCCGGAACAGGTACATCTCCTTTGTAATAAGCCTTTACCCTGAATTTGGAGTAGGTGGTGAGATCCACAGTCTCCGGCAGATTAAAATGCACATTGGCCCACAATCCGCTATCCCTGACAACTTTCCCGGTAAGTTCGCTGGGATTGTCTTCCGAAATTTCCGGATTCAGCTCCCGGTCTGTAAAGCTCATGTGTACGGGGTCTGTCCACGGGATCGGCTGGACTTCCCCAAAGTCATTATACAACATAAAACCGGGTTCGGGTGTGGGATTTGTCCCACAGGTATCACAGGGTTCCACCGGGACCCATACCGCATTGATATATTCATCCTCCAGTATGACCCTGCCGGTATCGCGTACCAGGGCATCAAGAAGGGCAAAACGGATTCCCGGGATCAGCTCTGGTTTGTTTACCCCGTAGCCCAGTAGTCGGATGTATTTGATATTGCCGGAATAGGGCCGGTAGACCACCCGGTCCTGGTATGTCTCATATTTTTCATGGGCCGGGCCATAAGGGTTGCTAAAGGGCAGTATACTGGCATTGTGGTAGAGATCGGGCGAAATGAAGCGCTTCCCGGTTTCACGATCCTCCATTAGGAAGAGGGGCACCATATGCTCCACCGGGGAGGCAAAGAGCTGTATATCCTGTGTGAAGGCACTGTCCAGTTCCTCTTCCTGAATCACACTGGTGGGCATGTCGGTGGGATTCATGGAAATAAATCCGTAATCGGATGCACTCACCAGGCTTTTTGCCCGCTGCTGTACCTCCTTCATGGTGCCGTTGATATAAAAGGCTCTGTAATAAAAGGTGGCCCCGGGATTGATATCAAGCCTGGGATTGACTGTAAATACAGAGTAAGACCTGTTTATATCAGCACTACCGTCTCCCCACCTGATCCGGGTAGGTCTCATGTTGTAGGTCGACTGATATTCATCGTAATGTCTATCCTTCCCAAAAACAATGGCCATTGCAGGGCGGTTATCATCATCGCCCCCGGCGGCCCAGATGAAATATCCTCCGCTCTCGTTAATATCATCCAGCAGGCCATGTTCTCCGGTGCCACCAAACTGTTTATAGGTCCTTTCAAGGGAATCATTGGGATGGGACAGCCAGCATTGGGGCAGATTGAGAGCCCTTACCCCGCCCCAGGGCGCATTGATATAGTCCACTTTGTGATCGCCGAAATTCTGGATGATGTAGCTCGCTTCCATAATCCCGCTGCCCAGGTCTTTGTATTTGTATGTGTACAGCAGTTGCGACCTGTGTATGCTTGGAATATGTGCCTGTTGTCCCCAGTTCATGGTGTGCAGGGCCCTGTTGGTGCTGTCATGCCAGGCAGCCATAAGGGGACTGTAGAAGGGTTTGTTGGTCCGGGCAAACATGGTGTCGTTCATATATACGCCCGCTCCATGTATAAAGTAGCGCATACTGGGAACCTGGGGCCTTCCAAGTGTGGAACCCGGTGGGGCAACGATCTCATCTGCATTGTGTTTTTCGGTAGACAGACAGACGGTCTGCCAGAGGTCATCCACCCAGCGTGCTGTATTAAAGTCCCAGGAACGGTACTGGGGTGGTACACCTTCCCCATAGGGCCCGATAAAGGAATAGATGGCACCTCCCTTGCCAATCCTAAGGTCCCAGAGCAAAGAATCGGGCTCCACCCGGTGCGACAGCCTTGCCAGGTATACATCTTCCTCCTTGCACTGTTCATGCCACTGGCTCCCCGAGGGCTGGTATTCGGTGGTGAACACAGAGCTCCCTGAGTAAGCCGGGATGCTGTCGTTCCGGTAATCAGGGATAAAAGAGAACAGCAGGCTGTCACCCATTTCCCCGGGCAAGCGTTCCATAAGCATTGAATCGCATTCCTGGCCCAGGGGGACATAATCACCCCACTCAATTTCTGCCTCTTTGGTTTCAAGATTCACCCAAACTTTTACATGTTCAAATTCACGGGTGTACACCCAGCCATCATTTACCGCATCTCCCAGGGGTTTGCCCAGGGGCCTGTCCAGTTCTTTGTGCCATTCCAGGGTTCCGTAATTGGGACTGTAGCCCCAGGAGTAGTTAAAATAAGAGTAGGGTTGAGCGGCTATCAGAAAACAGGCCAGAGGAAAAGTAATGTTTTCCCTTGCTTCTTCAAGCAGTTCCTCATAGGGCTGGCTCATCTTTTCCTTCTCGGTCCAGTTAAATCCCGGGAAGGTCTTTAGAATTACAATCTTACCCCTTTTGCCTGCCTCCATCATAGCTTCCATATCGCGCTGGATATTCTCTTTGGAAGTACTGGCGAACTGGTCAAAGTGTTCAATGGCCGAGGCATCGGTGATGTCAATGTAATCCATGCCAAAGTGAAAGCCATCGGTATTCCGGATTCCGTTGAACATTAAAATGGCAGATGTATCGGTCTTTTCCCGGGTGAGCCGGATCAATTCCAAAAGTCCGTCCTGGATGGAGTCATATTTCTCCTGACCCCACAGGGTAATATTTGCTTCACTGGCAATCTGGGGAAAGGCATCCATAAACACACCATCACATGATCCCTCAGAAACAGCCTTCCGGACCTCTTCCGACCACCATTCCCTGACTTCAGGATTTGAGAGGTCATAACGCTTTAACCTGCCTTTTTTAAGGTCCAGGGTGCCATCCTGCTTATAGAGCCACCATTCGGGATGATTCTCATACACGGTATGGGCCTCTGCAAAGGGATAATCCAGGAAGGTGTTCCAGTAGTACAGAAGTGCAATGTCAGGATTGACAGCTTTTAATCTCTGAGCATCAAATTCGGTCCCGGCCTCGGTGGATCCCAGAGCATCAACCCCGTGTGCTTTCTCAAAACAGTAGAAGCTGCAGTGGGTGGCCACAAATGCAACTTCTTCATCGCTGAGCCCGTCCCGGTCGCCGGAATGCATATAAACCGGTACCTTATCCCAGCTGAAGGGGGGGTAATTCTCAGCTGTGCCCTGCGCGAAAAGGGCAGAGGCGAGTACACAAATGATAATTGATGTAAATGCTCTTTTCAAAATTTCTTATTTTGGATTCCAATTGTTAATCTTTAGAACTGCACCGGTACCCAGTTCTCTTTCATTCCTGGCCAGGGCCATGAACAGGTAATCAGGCTCACCATCTTTCCATAAGATATGTGCCCTCTCAAATCTGACAAGCGGCTCATGGAAATAGAAGTCATTGGTCTGAATGGCTATTTCCGGTTCCCCCCAGTTCACTCCATCCTCAGATTCAAAGATCAGTCCCGGTCTCCATCCTCCCGGTCTTACCGTATCAGGATCCACAGGCTTGTCCGTATAGGTGCTGGCCACATCCATCCGGTCTTCCAGGATCATATAATATTTACCCCTGTATATGAAGTTGTATGGGTCTTCCACATCCAGGTCATGCTCCACATAACTAATCAAGGGATTATCAGGGTGAGGTACATAGGGGCCCTCGATTTCATCTGAGATTGCCAGCGAGATGGTACGAAGATATGGGGCATCAGGCTGGTCAGAAGCCGTTTTATAATAGATTCGGTACTTGCCCTCCAGGTCTTTATGAAAAGAGGGATTGGAGGCATGCAGGCAATCAAAGCTTCCCGCTTTATAGCTTGGGGCAAGTACAGGATTATATGAGCTCTCCACCCATGGTCCTTCCAGAGATGAGGATGTGGCCAGGCCCACCTTTTGATTCATCCTGGGAAGGGATGCTTCCTTGTAGGCATAGACCATTACATACTGGCCATCAACCTGGTTGATATGCGGATTAAAGTAGGAGATGGTGTCATCCTGGAATAAGGTATCAAGGACCTCATAGGGTCCTTCCGGACTTTTCGCAACTGCATGCACAATCTGGGCGTTTACGAGCCAGTTTCCATCACTCGGCCACCGACCAACGAACAGGTGGGTATTTCCATCATCATCATACATGGGTGCCATGTCCCAACTTGCCCATTCCGGGTCCTCCATAATCCGGTGTACGCCCTCAAGTGATTCACAAAAGCTGGATACTTTCATCTGATTTTCGCCGCATGAGAAGAGAGGCAGGACAATGATGAGCATCCATATTTTTCCCGAGTTCTTGCAAAACTGTTTCATTATAGAGTGGTTATTTGATTTCTGCACAGAGCAAAAATAGGTCTATCACAGGTATGGGACTTGCTTATTTCACCCGGACAATTGTTTGTTTCTGCAATTTCTTTCAGCGGAATAGGCAAAATATTGATACAAAAGAGATCCGGTGGCCCGATGATATGGAAATGGCACCGAAGAAGTATGTGAGCTCAGATGATGGCCCCTATGGCTTCATATGTAAAAAAATAATCATCTGATAATCAGGGTTTCATCCTCTGTTTCAACCTGAATAATTTTAGTATAAAAAGCCAAAGAGCCATAATGGGATTTTATTCCCGGAGCCCCTTATCCTGTCAGAAGCAATATATGCATTAGGTATTCCCCTTATTTGTGCTGCCGTTTTGGAAGGACCTCCTATCTCAAATGTATATATATCATCAATAGTAAAATCACTATATCTGTTGGTTGTTACACGATAATGTACCTCCATCTGGCTAAAAAAGAAAGTCTCTCTCAAATTGCCTATGTCCGGTTGGTTCTCAGATAATAAGTATGAGAGATTAGTATTTTGAAGATATATCTTTTCAGGTTTTTGAAGACAGCTAATCTGGTTAAAGAAGACTTCAGATCCCTTCCTGATCGATTGAGTATCTGGAGAAGGCCCTTTTATGCCACCTACAAGTTTACTTGCTGGAGCCTGTGTTTCTTCATTTGAACAACAGATTCTACCAGAACACTATATAAATAGCCGAAAACAGTACAATGATGATTATTGAAAGCAGGTTAAACACCTTATCGGTCCGGAAGATTTCGCGACTGATATCCAGGCCTTTTCCTTCTTTCTTATCCAACATTGAAATGATGATAATAACCAGGGAAATGGCCAGAAAGGTAAGCATCATCTGATCGAGGAAGGGCATTCCGGGAATCAGGAATTTGAAGGCTGCCGAGACTGGGATCGACAAAATCGTGCCCCAGAGAGCTGCCGTGGAGGTGGTTTTTTTCCAGAACATTCCGAATACAAAAATGGCTGTTACCCCCGGGCTGATCATCCCAGTGTATTCCTGGATAAACTGAAATGCCTGGTCGATGCTGCCAAGCAGAGGCGCAACAACCACTGCAATGGCCATGGCAACCACCCCGGAGATCCGTCCCACCGCTACCAGCCGTTTTTCGGACGCTTTGGGATTCATATAGGGTTTGTACAGATCCATTGTAAAGATGGT
The DNA here is from genome assembly GCA_024244665.1 of Bacteroidota bacterium. Next base: position 23,850 of record JAAEOI010000095.1, read on the forward strand.
GGAGGTGCTGTTTATGATTGCACTGAACGACGAAACAATGGCCGCAATCAGGGCAGCAAAAATCAGCCCTTTAATGCCTGCAGGAACAATGTTTTCAAGTATCCATGGATAGGCCTCATCGGGTTTGGCAATATCAGCAGCAAGCTGATAGGCAACTATTCCGGGGATGACCACCACAAAGGGTAAAATCATTTTCAGGAATCCGGCAAACACCATCCCTTTTTGAGCCTCCCGCAGGCTTTTTGCGCCAAATGCTTTTTGGATGATGTACTGGTTGGCCCCAAAATAATAGATGCCCGCTATCCACATTCCTCCAAAAATGGCCCGGACACCCGGCAGGTAAAAATAGTTTGGGTCCGACTTCTTAATGATCATGTGAAACTTATCGGGAATTTCGGCAAACATGATTTCAAAACCATTGAAAATCCCTGTGTTTCCACCCACATGGTTTACAGCAAAATAGGTGGTGATCAGTCCGCCGGCCAATAAGAAGAAGACCTGTATGATGTCTGTGCTGGCAATGGCTTTCAGGCCGTTTACAATGGTGTATAGCAATGAGAAAACGGCCAGCCCGATTATTCCGTAAATCAGTTCTATTCCGAAAATGGATTTCAATACCAGTGCACCCAGGTACAAAATGGAGGTTAGATTGACAAATACGAACAGGCTGAGCCAGAATATGGCAAGTATGGTTTTAATGCGGTTATCGTAGCGAAGTGCCAGGAACTGCGGCATGGTAAAGATTTTCTTTTCAATGAAAACAGGAAGAAAATATTTGGCTACCACAATTAGAATGATGGCGGCAATCCACTCGTATGTGGCTATGCCCAGTCCAATGGCAAATCCTGAACCCGACATTCCAATGAACTGCTCTGCAGAAATATTGGCGGCGATAATTGAACTCCCCACCAGAAACCAGGGGAGCGATTTGTTGGCAAAAAAATAGTCGCTACTGTTGCGCTCTTTCCCTTTAGATCGTGAAAGCCAGTTGCCAACCACAATAATTACAAGGCCGTAAATAATAAAAATGAAGATGTCCAGATTGCTCATTATTTCCGGTTTTGCTCAAATTTTCTTACGCCTTCAATGATTGCTGTAAGATTTTCCCATGGAACTTCAGGTTCCACAATATGTGTTGGCCCGATTACAATTCCACCTTTTTCTCCACATCTGTTCAACCTGGAAAGGGTCGTTTCGAAAACCTGCTCTTTGGTCCCGAAAGGCAGTAATTCCTGTGTTCCAAGGGTTCCCCAGAATGATAAACGATCGCCATAGAGATCGTGCACCTCATTAAAGCTCATACATTCTGGTTGAACGGGATTCAGAATGTCAACTCCCGTTTCAATGATCTGGTCGATAAAAGGATCTATTTGCCCGCAGGAGTGATAGAAAATCAGGATATCGGGGTTCACCTCTCTGGCTGCCTGAATAACCTTCTCCAAACGGGGTTTCAGCCAGGTTTCCCACAAACCCACATCGATCATGAGGGAATTCTGTGTCCCGATATCGTCGCCCAGTGACAAGATATCCACACCCGCCTTCGCATAGCATGTAGCCTTCGAAACTGCAAATTGAGTAAGCAAATCAAGCAGGGCAGTGGCCTTTTCATCCTCCATCATCATGTCGATCATCAACTCTTCCATGGAGCGTAAATACCACGATGCTTCCCAGACCGTCATCTGCATAAAGGCAAATGAAGCCAGGCCATTACCGTGAAGTACATTCACTTTCTCTTTAAGGTTCTCCAGCTCTCCCTCCGGTACTGTTGGATATGGATAATCCAGAATCTCATTCATATCTGCACCTTTAAGCGGGTGGTGCATTCGTGTCATGTGAAATGCCAATGCCGAACCTTTTGAATGGCCTATTCCATATTCATCGAAAACAGTGCTATCAGGAAGGCTTTCCCTTTTGAACTGGTCGGCGCCTGAAGTATAGTTCCGCTGTACATTCATTTCAAAGGAACGATGGCACAAGCCAAAATGTGTTTCATAATCGGTGTGGCCAAATCTTTTCCGGAAGTTCTCTATTTGAGATTCGCACAGAACATAATCGACGGGTACACTTTCAAATCCTTCTCTTCGAAGTGCTTTCAGAATATTTTCGCGTGGTGTCATTGTGTTTAATTCATTCAGATAAACAATACAGAACTAGCTGCCGATGATGATCAGCGAGGATCAAAACAACATGGGTTCAAATTCAATGACAAAATAGGGAAAAGCCCGAAACCCTGAAAGGGGAGGAGTATTTAAGCGATAATTTACATTATTTGCACAATGAATTAATTCCATCCAGCTAATCCAGTCAGGTTTTCACCTTTTAAGTGTTGATCAAGTGATAATAATCACAAATGCACAGAAAGAGTATTTCAATGAAAATGGATTCTTGATCGTTGAGAGGGTATTAGAGGATGGGGATCTGCAGGATGTGATTGATGAATTAAATGCTGAGATCCATATTCGGGCAAAAAAATTGGTCAAGCAGGGCGACCTTTCGAACCTTTACGGGGATGAATCTTTTGAGACGCGATTGGCCAGGATTAGCGGCGAAACTCCTAAGCTGGCAGTTTCCATATGGAATGGTATATGAAACTCACCTGAAGATTTTAAATACAGATGGTGAATTTTCTGTTACAGATGGTGAACTGCACCTAACAAATGGGAGTGAAGTTATATTGGCCATTTCCACTGCAACAAGCTTCAATGGTTTTGATAAATCGCCTGGTTTTGAAGGAAAAGAGCCTCATGTTGAGGCCTCTCAGGTTTTGAAAAGATTAGAGGGACAGCATTATGAAGAGATGAAACAAAAACATGTGGACGATTTTTCTGCCTTGTCTGGAACCGCTTCGCTGGCTTTGGGTAACAAAGAACGCCGTAAAATGCCCACAAGGGAACGCTTAATCAAATTCAATCAAGGGGAAATTGATAATGATTTGATGGTAACATTCTTCCAGTTCGGACGTTATCTGCTGATTTCCAGCTCGCTCCCCGGTACTGTTGCTGCCAATCTGCAGGGTTTATGGAACCAGCATATTCAACCACCATGGGGTTCAAACTATACAACCAATATAAATACCGAGATGAATTACTGGCCGGCTGAAGTCACCAATTTATCTGAATGTCACGAACCGCTTTTTGATTTGATTGAAAAACTTGCTGTCAACGGAGCAAAAACGGCTCAGATTAACTATGGAGCTGATGGCTGGGTAGCGCATCATAATTCAGATATCTGGGGACAAACCGCAGCTACCGGGGGATTTAACTGGGATAAAAATACCAACCGTCCCTTCTGGGCCTGTTGGCAAATGTCAGGTGGTTGGTTTTGCCAACATTTATGGACACGCTATGAATTTACCGGGGACAAAGATTTTCTGAAAAATAGGGCATGGCCACTCATGCGTGGTAGCGCAGAATTCTATTTAGATTGGTTGATTGAAGGACCTGCCGGAGAACTGGTAACCTCTCCTTCTACTTCACCCGAAAATCAGTTTGACACAACAAAAATTTCAAATGAGCTAAATATAGAGCCTTATTTAATGGGAAATGGAAACTCAGGAAATGGTAAATTCAGCATCAGCATGGCTTCTACCATGGATATGGCCATCATACGCGAACTTTTTGTGAACAGTATAAAAGCACTTGAAGTTTTGGATACCGAACCGGAATTTAAAGTAGAATTGCAAGTTGCCTTAGACAAACTATATGCGCCCCGCATTGGTAAACACGGTCAGCTGCAGGAGTGGTACAAAGACTGGGATAATATAATAGACGACCACCGTCACGTCTCGCATTTGTATGGTTTGCATCCGGGATACTCCATTCAACCCCGTGAATCCCCTTTGCTGGCCCAGGCTGCTAAAAAATCCTTACAGTACAGGGGCGATGGCGGAACAGGATGGTCAAGGGCATGGAAAATAAACTTCTGGGCACGTTTTGAAGATGGTGAACATGCCTACAAATTAATCAAACAACTTTTTAATCCTGTTGATGTGCGCAAGCCTTTGGATAATAGTGTGCATATCGACAATAGGGGAGGATTATACCATAGCCTTCTTGATGCCTGTCCTCCATTCCAGATTGATGGAAACTTTGGAGGATCGGCAGGAATTACCGAGATGCTGCTGCAAAGCCATACCGATGCCATTCATTTGCTGCCTGCCTTACCACAAGTATGGAATAAGGGAGCTTTTAAAGGATTCAGAACAAAAGGAGGTTTTGAAATTGATATGGCATGGGATAATGGAAAGCTTACTTCGCTAAAAATTCAGTCAACCATCGGAGGCAATTGCAGGATCAGGGTCAATCACCCCTTGAAAGACACTCCAGGCCTAAAGGCGGCAAGAGGATTCAACCCCAATCAAATGTTTGATCAACGGGGATTTGTAAAGCCAGTAATCTCAGAAGAATTGACCGAAGGAGCCAGGCCAATGAATCTCAAAGAGGTGTTTGAATATGATATTTCAACTAAAAAAGGAGAGATAATCAGGGTAGATATTTAGATCTTGCATCCAGATCAATCCATATAAAAGACCTCTTCCAGTTCCATCCAGAATTCTCCTTCCTCGCGTGTGGGGCAGGGTATCTGGCAAGCATCGGTCAGTTCCCACCACTGTTGTACCACCTCGTGTTCAGCCATGGCGGCAATATCCTTGTCCAGGTCGCTGCCCACATATTCGAAATAGCCAAAGAGGTAGTACTTTCCTTTCTCGGGTTCCCCCAGGTGAATGGAATAGTTCCGGATATGGCATTTTCCAAGAAGCTCCAGGATCTCCGGCCACGCTTCGGCGTGAAGCTTTTTGTATTCGGCCATTTTTTCGGGCTTCAGTCCGATAACGAAAGCATGTCTTTCCGGCGCTTTCTCCTCCTGCTGACAGGCAAAGGTCAGGATTGCCGTTCCAAGGAGGACCAGGATGATGGATTTTGCGGCTTGGAGAAATTCTGTTTTCATATTCTCTGGATTATTGTGAAATGGACTTGATTTACATTGCTCTGCGATGATCGCATCATCCGAAACATCATCCGAAATAAATATAGAGCAGGATCATAATAACCAACAATACGCCGGCCCAGATCCGTGGATCCCTGGCACTCTCAATCCTTGTTTTGAATCCCTGCAGGTGTTCCCTTGTGAAAACAAGATTCCTGATCTCTTCCATTGGACGACTACTGGTGTAGGCGCTATGGATGGAATGGAATACAATACACAGGACAAACAACCACCATGCCTGCATGAGGAAGGGGATACCCAATCCGTCGCTGATCAGTTTAGCTCCTGAGATGGGCTCAAAATCGAGGCAAAACACAATGGTCCCTGCAGTAAGACCAAATATCATAGTTGAAAGCGCGACCCTGTCATTGCCCCTTTTGGAGAGGATTCCCATGATAAAAACGCTGGCAACCGGCGGGGAGAGCATCGACAGGATGACGGAAATGGCATCAAAGATGCTTTCGAACCTGCCGATCCAGGGAGACCATGATATGGCGAGGATAATGACAACCAGGCTGGCGATTCGCCCAGACCTCAATACGGTCTTATCAGACATGCCCGGGCGCATCCGTTTCAGGATATCCATGGAAACCATCGTCCCCACGCTGTTCAAGCCAGCAGAAATGGTACTCATTAATGCTGCCAGCAGGGCAGCTGTCATAAGCCCAACAAGTCCTGCAGGAAGAACGTTGGAAATCAGTACCATCAGGGTGTCATTGGGGTCTGTGATTCTGTCCTGGAACAGAACATAGGCCAGGATACCCGGAAAAACCATGATGAATACGGGAAGGATCTTCAGAAATCCAGCAAACAGCGGTCCGTTCTGTGCATCATTCATTGTTTTAGCCCCCAGTACTTTCTGCACGATGGTTTGATCAGCACACCAGTAATAGATTCCCAGGACCGGGTATCCAAGCAGTATTGCGTACCAGGGCAATATGGTGGTTTTACCGGATTGAAGCAGGTCCAGCTGGTTGGGGCGCAGAGCAGCCTTCAGCTCTTCCATGGAGTGGATCCCATGGTCGGGAAGCAGTGAAATGGAGAGGATCGTCAGCAGCAAGGCTCCCCCGATAAGTATGACAGACTGAAACGATTCAATCACCACAATGGCCCGCAAACCACCCAGGATGCTATAGAGGGTCGTGATGCATGAGATAACTATAATGGAGACCATGATATCGACCCCAAAGAAGGTTTTCAGAACCACCGCACCGGCGTAGAGACTGATTCCGATATGTGAGAAAAGGGCGGTGAGTATGACTATAAATGCAAAAAACGATCTTGATCGGGGGCCATATCTTCTTTCAAGGAATTCGGGCAAGGTGGATATTTTATTCTTGAAATAGAAAGGAGCAAAGAAGAGGGCCAGGATGATCAGCAGAAAGCAGGCCATCCATTCGAAATTTCCCCAGACGATGCCATCTTTGAATCCGTTGGCGGCCAGTCCAACCATATGGATGGTGGAGATATTGGCTGCAAAAAGTGCTGCGCCAATCATTCCCCAGCGGAGCGAACGACCAGCCAGGAAGAAGCCTTCGCTGCTGGTTTTCTTCTTACGTGCAGAGAGAATCCCGATGGCCACGATTACGGCCAGGTAAGCCAGGATAATGATAAAATCGATTGTAGAGATATTATTCATTTGATCAGATTATAAGAGTTTAATATATACCATCTCTTTTGATGGTGTCAAACATAGCATGCACATTCTCCACCGGTGTTTCCTCAAGCAGATAATCATGGCTTGCTCCGGCAATAAAACCACCGCCTGGTTTCATAACATCCATGGTCCTGATAGTTTCCCTGCGTACATCATCCGGGGTTCCCTGGATCAGGACATTGTTGGAATCAATGCATCCGTTAAATAGGATCCTCTCCCCGAAGTCCCTTTTCAATGCAGAAATTTCCATCCCGTGACAACTGGGTTGTATGGCATGTAGCCCGTCCAGACCAAGATCAATCATCGAAGGGATCAGCTCACGGAATCCCCCGCAGCAATGCAACATCACTTTCAGGTTATATTGATGTCCGAGATCCACCAGGCGCCCCAGATGAGGAGCAATGAACTGATCGAAAAGGCTGACATCAAGCAGTGAACCAGTGTTGCTTCCAAAATCGTTTCCAATGAACAAGATATCTATCAGGTCAGCAGCCTCCTCAAGGATCCGGGAATTTACCCGGACGTAATAATCCACGATCTTTTCGAGCACGAGAGTCACCAGTTCTGGTTCCATGTACATTTTGATATACATATTCTCCATCCCCAGCAGATCGGCCAGGTCGTGCCAGAAGGGAGACCATTCACCACCAAGTATGGCATATTGGCCGGCATACTTTTCTGCATCCCTCCGAAGATCAGACACATCCACATGATGCGGATCGGGCCAGGGGAATGCTTTGATCTCATCTACGCCTGCATTACAGAGGGGATGAGTGGTGGCCATTCCATAACCAACTCCGGCCCTGGGGATCCCGAAAGGACCGTTATCATGGCCATCAGGATCTTTACCCCTGTACGGAGCAGTAATCCTTCGAAAATCATCGCCAAAGAATTGTCGCAGCTCTTCTTCATCTTTAAGCTTAAGTTTATCAATGGCATTGATGATGAATTCAGGGGATGCACCCAGCCACGAAGGTACCCGGTCGGGTTCCCTGAAATCAAAAGTTGTCAGTACTCTTTCTTTGGATATCATGTATCTTGTTGATTTTCCGGGGCTTGAGTTTGCCGGGATTCGATTCTACTTGGATTTTTTGACCAGTTTACCTACCTGTCGAAGTGTTTTTGCATCGATCTTCCTGATCCTTCCCTCAGAGTCAGGTCCCACATCCAGGGAGAAGATATTGCCGTATTCCATAGCACCCAGGTAATCTTTGTAGATATCTTCAGCGGGTTTGCACAGATGATCATGTTCGGGTAGGGAGTAGAACCACATGGCGCCTCCTTCGTGTTTGGGTAGAATGGGGTAAGTAAATTCGGCCACCAGGTAGCCTGAATAATTTGCTTCAGCCTCTTTGTTATATCTTGTTGTATTTGCATCTCCGATTTTCCCTGGTTTCCCCATTTCCCTTAAGGATAATCTACCCGCAGCATCTCCGTGGTTGAAACCTACGAAACAGTCTGGCTGAAAGCGGTGCACCCATTCAACAGTCTCCTTATGACTCAATCCACCGTCACCCACCGCATGATCCATCCAGTAAAATTCCACGGGTCCGTATTGCGTGCACAACTCCTTCAGCTGGGCCTTTTTCATTTCAGGATTGATACTCATTCCGGCCTTCCAGTTTTTACCATCCGCAGCCCCCGGCCAGTTCCAGTCCCCTTCAGAAAAATAGAAGGCCAGTTTGATCCCGTACTTATCACATGATTTCCTTAGCCTGGCAAGCACATCGATTCCCAATGGGCTGTTGGTGACTTTCTTGCTGGTGGTTTCAGTATCCCACAGACAGAAGCCATCATGGTGCTTGGTCAGGAACAAAATGTAATTCATACCTGCATCTTTTGCCACCTGGCACCACTGGTCAGTATCACAGCCGGTGGCTCGGAAATAGGAGGCATCCTTATCCAGCGTGGGGGTCCACTCCTGTCCAGAAAAAGTGCTGAATGACCAGCAGATGAACATGCCGAATTTCATCTCACTGATCTGTTCGGCGCGTACAGGGTCATCCGTTTTTTCCTGTTGGATTTGCCCTTTTAATGTAAGAAATGGAACAAGGAGGGCCACCAGGGCTATCCCAAGTTTAATATTGCCTGCCATAATCGAGTACTTGTTTGAACTGATCACGAATATCACGAAAATATTAGATATGTTGTCTATTTTGCATGAAATAAGATACCATTGGTGAAATCGAACAAGTAATTGTTGATATCCGATCATGGGAATGAATGGATATCAACTCCCCATATGGACCAACTGGCCCGGGAGAGCTTCCGTCTGACCGATTTCCACGTGGGCACCATCTGTGCTCCCACGCGGTCGGGATTGATGACCGGCCCCCTGGAACCGGGTGAATTCAGGATGCAGACCTGGCTCGAACTGGGAAAATAGCCTGGCGCACCAGGTAAAACAAGAGTTTCTCCCGGAATATGAATCTGTTCGTGATGAAATAACAGGATTGCTGGACGAGTTATTCGGCTCCATTCCAGGCTAGTAATTGCATTCCTTCGCTGCATTGGCGAAGGCCACCAGGTTGTCGGGTGATGTGTCGAAGAAATGGTCAGAGGCGGAGCAAACATAACCGCCATCTTTGCCGACTGTTTCAAACAGTTTGTGTGTCATTTTCCTGATATCCTCATGCGTCCCGGCGGTAAGCACACTGTACTGGTCAACACCTCCGATGCAGGCAATCCGCCTACCCACTTTATCCCTGAACTCCCAGGGTTCCTGATTCCCGCCCACGCTGGGTGGCGCCAGGGTTTCCGAGGCGTCGCAACCGTTTTCCACGATATGCTCTTCGATTCCGAATGTTCCGCCACAGGTATGGTAGGTGATAAGGAATCCAAGATCGTGCAATGCATCGTGCATCTTCCGGTCATAGGGCAGGCAATAATCCTCGTGCAGCTCGGGTGAGATCAGTGTGCTGGATGATGCGCCGCCGCCGGTTTCTATAAGGTCAAACCTGGCACCTTTCATGGAATCAATGAACTGCATTTTCTTGTCAAGTAAAATGGCAAGCAGTTCATGAACCCAATCGGGTTTGTCAAAGGTTGCATAAATCAGCTGGGTAATATCCATAAGGCAGGCTGCATGCTGCCAACAACCGGCCTGGTCGCCCCAGACGAAACCACGCAGGATACCCTCATCACCAATCTCATTATATTTCTTTTCAATGGGGGCCAGGTTTAGCCTGGGCACCGGCATATAATCCCTGATTAGCTTGATGTCCTCATCCCGCTTGATCAGGTACTCATTGATCCAGGTAGTCTTGCGGTCACCTGCCGTTTTATAGGTAAGTATACCGCCGGGGGTTTCAATGGTATGATGCACGATCCTGTTGTCGGGATCAGCCGAGATCACTTCTGGGATATCCTTCCAGGAAGCTGTGTTAAATTTGGTGAAATCGGCGTCTACCAGCCAGAACTGAGCCATATCCTCAAAATACTGGATCTGAGCGTCCAGCCCCACCTTTTTAAAAGCCTCCATATCACTGATCCCTCCCATGTACTTATCCAGGTGGTATCCCTGCCACTGGTGTACCGTTGCCGGCATGCGATCCGGTTTTCCACCCTTCAAGGCGATCATTAAGCGCTCTTTGGAAGTCATTGTTCTTCTGTTTTTATTTATTCCAGTTAATCTTTGCCTTTTTACTTTCAATATCAATCCACACCTGGCAGTGCTCAAACTCACGGGTATATACCCAGCCCTTCCTTTTGGCCTGCCCCTTTGGTTCTCCGGGAGAAAGATCAAACTCGGGATACCAGTCCAGGGAGCCGTGTTGTTCCCGGTATCCCCATGAGTAGCAAAAGTATGAATTGGATTGCACGGATACAAGGAAACATGCAAGCGGAAATGTGATGCTGTCGCGGGCTCTCTGGAGCAGATCCTCATAAGGAACATCCCTGATCGCCTTTTCGGTCCAGTTAAACCCGGGCCAGCCCTTCATGATCACCATCTGTCCCTGCTTCCCTGCTTCGATCATGTTTTCCATATCCAGGGCAAGGTTTTCCTTGTCACGGCTGGCGAACTGGTCAAAGTGCTCCATGGTTGATGCATCGGTAATATCCAGGAACTGCATTCCATAATGCAGTTCATTGGTATTTCTGATACCATTATAGACGATCAGATTGTCCGGGCCGATTTTCTCCCTGGTTAATTCTATGGTTTTGATCAGTCCATCCTGAATGGCATCGTATTTTTCCTGCCCCCACAGTTTTATGTTTGCCGGACTGGTAATCTGGGGAAAAGCATCCATGAATACCCCATCGCATGAGCCCTCAATTACGGCTTTCCGGACCTCTTCGGTCCACCACTCCCTCACTTCCGGATTGGAAAGATCATAGCGCATCAGATCCCCTCTTTTTTTATCCAGCGAGCCATCCAGCTTCCTGAGCCACCATTCAGGGTGCTGTGCATATACACCATGGGCATCGTACATTGGGTAATCCAGAAAGGTGTTCCAGTAGTAGATTACTTTCAGATCCGGGTTGATCTTCTTAAGTCTGGCTGCATCAGCTTCGATCCCCTTCTCGGTGCTTCCATGTACATTGATTCCATGTCCCTTCTCAAAGCAAACAAAACCGGAGTGAGTGGCCACGAACTCGATCTCCTCATCGCTTAGTCCGTCATTGTCCCCGAAGTGAATGTAAACCGGGACCTTATCCCAGTTGAATGGTGGATATTTTTTTAAGTTGTCCTGGCTGAATGAAGCTGAGATCATAACAGTCAGGAAAAGCAATAAAAGGATTCTAGTCATAGCTAATCTTGTTTTGGGATTTGATTATTTCTCTGGCTAAAATTACATATTCCAAGAATCTGTGGCTTGCTGATTTCAAGCGGATAATTGTCCGTTTCTGCATAATGCCTCTCCTAAACAGAAAAGAATTCAAATTTTCCGGGATAGAATTGTATCTTAATTCAAAATTCATCATCATGAAAAAGATCATCCTGAATTGCTTAAGCCTGATAGTTTTTTCTTTACCAACTTTTAGTCAGGCAGATGCAGAAAAAACAGAGGTATTGATCGTGGATGGTTTCAGCAATCACGACTGGAAGCAAACGACTCTTGTTGTCAAAAGCATCCTGGAGAAGAGCGGATTGTTTCGTGTTACCGTTTCTACTTCACCTTCGGAACCCGGTGATGAAGGGTGGAACTCGTGGAAGCCGGTATTTGATGACTTTGATGTAGTTATCCAGAATAGCAATAACATCCATAATAAAGAGATCAGATGGCCCCGTGAAGTGGAAAAATCATTGGAGGATTATGTTAAAACAGGCGGTGGCCTCTTCGTGCTTCACTCTGCTAATAATGCATTTGCACACTGGCCTGAATATAACCTTATGATTGGATTGGGCTGGCGATCGCCGGAACAAGGAATTGCCATTCAGGTGGGGGGTGATGGTCAGCTTATAGAAATCCCCATTGGTGAAGGGAGAAAAACCTACCATGGCCCCAGGAATGATGAGATGATTTGTATACTTAATGATCATCCTATAAACAGGGATTTCCCAGAGAAATGGCTTACCCCGAATATGGAGCTCTATAAATTTGCCAGGGGTCCGGCCGAAAACCTGACCGTGCTTTCCTATGCCAGGGATGATGAGACAGACATTAACTGGCCGGTGGAATGGACTGTTGCCTATGGAAAAGGGCGGGTCTATAATTCCAGCATGGGCCATCTTTGGAAAGGTGAGTCCTATCCGCCAGGTTATAGGTGTGTGGGATTTCAGACCACGATAATCCGGGCCACGGAGTGGCTGGCCACTGGCTTTTCCTCCTATGAGGTGCCAGACAGTTTCCCGACAGAATCGGAATTCAGCCTTCAGGAAAGTGACCTTCCAAATATTGTCGTATTCCTGGTTGATGATATGGGTTTAATGGATTCATCGGTGCCTTTTATTACCGATGGCAATGGCAATCCGGTTAAACAGGCATTGAATGATTGGTATCAAACTCCCAATATGCAGCGTCTGGCCAATCAGGGAATTCGCTTCAGTAACTTTTATGCCCATACAGTTTGTTCTCCAACCAGGGCTTCTCTTATGACCGGTCAGAACTCAGCCCGGCACAGGACTACAAACTGGATCCGGCCCGATAGAAATAATAAGGGAGACTTTGGTCCGGATCAATGGAATTGGGAAGGCTTAAGCCATACGACAGTCACCCTGCCCCATATCCTTCAGCATGCAGGGTACAAAACCATTCATATTGGCAAGGCACATTTTGGTCCCCTGAATACCAGTGGGTCGGACCCCTTAAATCTTGGATTTGATGTTAATATTGGTGGTGGTTCTTATGGCCAGCCGGGAAGCTATTATGGGAAGGATGGATATGGCCATATTAAAGGGAGCAGGCCACATGCCGTTCCCCACCTGGAAAAATACCATGGGAAAGAGATCTACTTAACAGAGGCTTTAACCCGGGAGGCGAGAAGTGAAATTGAAAAATCGCGAATAGAAGAGAAACCCTTTTATCTCTATATGTCGCATTATGCTGTTCATGCTCCATTTCAGGCGGATCATCGCTTCATGGCCAATTATGCAGATTCTGACAAATCAGTGAAAGCAGAGGCATTTGCTACCATGATCGAGGGGATGGATCAATCATTGGGTGAGCTTATGGATCTGTTAAATGATCTTGGTATTGCTGAAAACACACTCATTTTCTTCATGGGCGATAATGGCTCCGATGCTCCCCTGGGCAATCAAAATGAAATCGCATGCTCCGCTCCCCTGAGAGGGAAAAAGGGAAGCAAATGGGAGGGTGGAACCAGGGTGCCATTTATTGCAGCATGGGCCAAGTGTAATCCCGAAAATAAGTGGCAGAAAAAAATTGGGATAAGACAGGGAGGCATACAGGAACAGCCCGGGTACTGTTACGATATCTTCCCAACCGTTCTTGAATTGTTAGATACGCCTTTGCCTGAAAACCACATCCTGGATGGTGGTGATTTATCCATATTACTATCCGGCAAAAAAGATAAGAGCAGGACGGACAAGTTTCTTTCCCATTTTCCTCACTGGCATCGCAGTAATATGTTTACCACCTATCGGAGTGGTGACTGGAAGATTATTTACCATTATTTCCCTGAGGCCGAAAATATGAGCACTCATTACCTGCTGTATAATTTGAAAGATGATCCTTCCGAGTCGCATGATCTGGCTGTGACTTACCCGGAAAAAGTAAGGGAATTGATGCTGGAAATGCTTCATGAACTGGAGAGTAAATCGGCCCTGTTCCCGGTTAAAGACGGAGTTTCGGTCAGGCCTGTCGTTCCGGAAGAATTGACAGAGGGATCAGGCCAATACAGGAACTAAAGATCCTGAAAAATCGTATTTACAGTTCACGAAATGTTGATGTATTTCGGAATAGTTGTATTTGCTGTTCTTATTCAGAGCCTTTCTCACGGTCATGGCTGACTCCAGGGATTTCTTTGCCCGCTTGTCATTTTGGCCTGTTAACTTATTTGGAAAAGGAATGTGTTTTTCATACCGGGGTACGGGTATCGAAAGGATAAATATATTATTTTGCATCAACTCTGAATCTACCTGTACCCCGAATAAGTTTGAGAAACAAATAAATAGCACATTAATAAACCTGAATTCATGAGACTTAAAGGAAATTTTCTTGCAGCTTTAGTTATTTCTATCCTGTGTTCAAACCTGCTGAATGCACAGGAGGGTTATGTACCCACCCGGGAGAATCTGGATAATCGGGAGTGGTTCCAGGATGCCAAATACGGCTTATTCGTGCACTGGGGTGTATATTCCATCATGGGCGGTGGAGGTGATGAGGGAATCGCGGAATGGATCATGAGTCAAAAGAGTATTCCAATTAAGCAGTATGAGAAATTACCCGGCTTCTTTAATCCCACCCAGTTTGATCCGGCCGAGTGGGTCTCCATGGTAAAAAAGGCGGGAATGAAGTACATCACCATTACCAGCAAACACCACGATGGTTTTGCTATGTACGATTCCAGGGTGAGTGATTACAACATCGTTGATGCCACCCCATATGGGAAGGATGTGATCGGCATGCTCAAGGCCGAGTGCGATCGTCAGGGAATCAAGCTCTTTTTCTACCACTCGCAGCTGGACTGGCACCATCCCGATTATGTGCCCCAGGGCCGGACAGGAAAGGAAATTGAGGGTCGCTCCACTGAAGGCGACTGGGACAGCTACATTGATTATATGAACACCCAGCTTTCCGAGTTGCTCACACAGTATGGCGATGTGGGAGGGATCTGGTTTGACGGCATGTGGGACAAGCCCGATGCAGAGTGGCGACTGGCGGAGACCTATTCGCTGATTCACAAGTTTCAGCCTGGAGCCCTGGTTGGGAGCAACCACCATAAGATGCCCTACCCGGGCGAGGATTTTATGATGTTTGAACGCGATCTGCCCGGTGAGAACTCCATGGGATTTAACAATACGGGTATTTCCACTGATGTGCCCCTTGAGATGTGCGAGACCATGAACGGATCCTGGGGTTTCAATATTGTTGATCAGAACTACAAGTCTGTTGAGAAACTGGTGCAGACCATGGTTCGGGCTGCCGGGTATGGAACCAACTTCCTGCTCAACACCGGCCCCATGCCCAACGGGCAGATCCAGCCCGAGAATGTGGATACTCTTATGGCCATCGGACAGTGGCTGGAAAGCTATGGTGAGACAGTATATGGCACCAGGAAGGGTGCCGTGAAACCGCAGGAGTGGGGGGCGCTGACAACAAAGGGGCAGACGGTTTATGTGCACGTCCTGGATCCGGGGGAAGGCTCTGTCGAGATAAAAGGATATTTACCGAAAATTAAGTCAGCCGTGTATTTCGACGACGGCTCAAAAGTTGAGGTGAAAGTGAAGAAAGGTAAAACAGGGTTGGTGCTGAACATTCCGGCAGAGAAGCTAAAGCCCATCGATACAATCATCGTTTTGGAATTGAGGAAATAATTCCGGGTTGCCACTGTTTATGGGTAGATTTTTTTGACACTTATTAAAGAGACTGATATGAAAGGACGTAAAATGCTGTTTCTGTGCTTGCTGGTCATTTCAGCAGTACCTCATCCGGTTATTTCTGCTGGTTACCAACCCGATCAGGCAAACAGAATACTCTGGCAAATAGGTGAACCCGATGATGATAACAGTAGTTTCTACCTGGCGCCAAATCATTTTGATCAGTACGATTTCCCGGGCGTTCATGTGGTTGGTGTCACGGATCCCTCAGAAGACTGGCCCTATATTTTGCCGGGAAAACTCGATTCCTGGGCAGGATCTGCCCCCCGGTCGTTTGAGATCCTCTTTTACCTGGAGGAGGTTTCATCAGGCGGGGAGTGCAGGCTCACCCTGGATCTCCTGGACACACATTCTGCCATGCCCCCTTTGCTAAAGGTGGAAATTAATGACCTTCAATTTGAGCATCAGACCAGGGCGGGCGGTAATGACTGGCTCATGGCAGCTCCACGTGGTACCGGAATGGAGCACCTGGCCGTTTTTACCATCCCCTCTCATGCACTGCGACCGGGAGAGAACCGGGTCAGGATCAAAGCATTGGAGGGCTCATGGGCACTCTGGGATGCCCTTTGGTTTGAGGCACCTGAAGGGATTGTCGGCGGGAACCCAGACCCCGGATCGGTGATCCGCTCAATCCGGCAGAAACAGCTGTTGAAACAAGGTGACAATTCGCTGATGAAGCCCCTGGAGGTGGAGATCCTGCATTCGGACGGAGCAAAAAAAGGCACTATTTTAGTCAGTGGATCATCACCGGTGAAGATGGACCTCTCCCCTGGAGTCAACCGGGTGGAGATATGGATCCCGGAGACGGAGGAGCCGCAGGAGGTGAAGGTAGAACTCATGGCCGGGGGGGAATTGCAGGCACTTTCCACCACAATCGTTGAACCAGTCAGGAAGTGGGAGGTGCACCTGATCCACCAGACCCACCTGGATATCGGATTTACCCATACGCAGGAGGAGGTACTAAAAATGCAGACCGGATATCTGTACCAGGCCCTGGATTTGATAGACAGCACCAGGAATTATCCGGAAGAGGCCCGGTTTAAATGGCATCCCGAGGGGATGTGGGCCATCGATGAGTTCCTAAGGAATGCAAGCCCTGAAGACTCCCTGCGGTTTATGAAGGCGCTGAAAGAACAATCCATTCACCTGGATGCCTTTTATGTACACCTGCTGTCAGGACTGGCCACCGGGGAGGAGCTGCTTGAGCTGGTGAAGCCGGCCAAAATATTTGAAAAGGAGTACGGCATCCCGGTCAAAACAGCCATTGGATCGGACGTTCCCGGCTACTCCTGGGGCATGGTTCCTGCCATGTCCATGCAGGGCATCCGTTTCTTTAATATGGCGCCCAATAACAACTACAAACTGGGATATCTGTTCCATTGGGCCGATAAACCCTTTTACTGGCTGGGCCCTGATGGTTACAGCAGTGTACTTACCTGGATGGCATCGCATGCCTATATCTACTTCTGGAACTCGGATGAGAAGCTCAACCGGGTCCCCAGATTCCTTGGCAACCTGGAGCGGTCAGGATTTCCATATGAAATTGCCATGCTCAGGTACGAAGTGGGTGGCGATAACGGCCATCCCGATCCCTTCCTGCCCCTCATGGTGAAGGAATGGAACGAGAAATATGCATTTCCAAGGATCATACTGAGTACCAACTCACAGCTGTATGATACATTTACTGAGCGATATGAGGAGGATATCCCTGTATACAGCGGTGACCTGACTCCCTACTGGGAAGATGGTGCAGCATCAACCGCGGCAGACCTTGCCCTGAACAGGCAAGCGGGCGAGTCTCTGATTCAGGCCAGGGCACTTGAGGCAATCCTGCAGCCTGGTTCACTGGATGCAAGGGATGTTGATGATGCATGGAACAAGATTATCATGTACGATGAACATACCTGGGGTGCCTGGTGCAGCAAGAGTGAACCCTACGCCCCGTTTACTGTCAGCCAGGAAAAGTACAAGCAGAAGTTTGCCCTGGATGCATATGATAAAACAAATATGCTTATTGAAGAAGTGCTCCGGGAGGTGGAAAGCCCGGGATCGGGATGGGTGGATGTAGTGAATACCCTGTCATGGCAGCGCTCCGGGCTGGTTTTCCTTTCCCCTGCACAATCCTCAACCGGGGACAGGGTGCTGGATGATCAGGGAAAGGCAGTAGTCTCCCAGCGGCTTGCTTCGGGTGAGCTTGCATTTCTGGCAGAACATATCACCGGATTTGGTAGCCGGAAATACAGGATAGAAGAGGGCAAGGCGAAAGAAGCAGGGGGCATCCTGATCAGCGAGAGAGAGATCATTAGTGATTTTCTAAGCGTTAAGATTGATGGTAAAACAGGTTCAGTCAGAAGTATCCGGATCCTTGATACGGACCAGGAACTGGTAGATACCTCGGTACACCAGCTTAATGAATACGTATATGTTGAGGGACGGGAAAGCGGCAGGGGCATGCAGTGTACCCCGGAGGATGTTGTGATCAGTGTAGAAGATCCCGGTCCCCTGGTGGGAACCCTGCGAATTGAATCGGGGGCACCCGGTTGCAGAAGGCTTACCAGGCTGATCAGGCTGGTGATGGGACAGGAGAAGATTGAGATCATAAACACGGTCGACAAGCAAAAGAACCTGGAACAGGAGGGGGTATATTTCGCATTCCCACTGAACATTCCCGGTGGAACGGCCCGGATAGATATTCCATGGGGTGTGGTACGGCCTGAAACAGATCAGCTTCCCGGGGCAAACAGGAACTATTTTGCGGTTCAGCGATGGATCGATATTTCCAATGAAAATTATGGTCTCACGTGGGTCACAGCCGATGCCCCGATGATGAAATTTGCCCCTCTTTCCCTGGTGGGCAAAGGAAGGGGTGACAGCGGATTTATGGCAGAATTTGACAGGGCCGGAGTGCGGTCGTGGTGGAAAGAATCCATCATTCCCGGTCAGTCGTTCTATTCCTGGGTCATGAACAATCATTGGGAAGTGAATTATAAGGCTTTCCAGGAGGGGCCGGTCACTTTCAGATATCTTCTATTTCCCCATAAAGGGAGTTTTGATGGATCTGAGGCCGAGAAGAGGGGGCGGGGATTCTGCCAGCCCTTGCAGGTGATAGAAACAGGACCGTCCTTTCAGGCAGGTGGTTTACCCTTTGTGCTGACCGGGGATCGGGTGGTGGCCACATCCCTCACATCATTGCCCGGAGAAAATTCTTACATGGTCAGACTCTACAATCCGGATCCGGGCAAAGCAGCTGCGGAGATTACAGGCATTGAAGAAGCTGAATTGAGCATTCATTATTGCACCCCGTCCGGTGATCCGACCAGCAAGGCTGAAAACAGGATCGAACTTCCTGGGTACGGAGTCACTACCCTGAGGATCCAGTCATATAAGGCAATGGCGAAATTTTAATTTGCAATTAACTAATATTTAGGTTAATTTTATACTATGTTATGTCCATACATATGGACATATAAATACTAACCAATAATTATTGAATTATGAAAAAATCACACTACTTACTTATGGTAGCGGTAATGGTTGCCGTTGGCCTTACTTTAAGTATTAGCTCCTGCGACAAGGAAGATGATCCGGTCGACACAGCGATTACCCTTGACAAAACAGAGACCGGTCCCCATGACATTGGAGAAACGGTTACTGCCACAGTTACTGTTACAGCAGAGGGAGTCACAGCTTTTACCTACTCCAAAGTTGTAGACCAGGTGAAATCAGACCCTGTTAATGCCATGTCGCATTTATCCCAGTCGGGCAATACCTACACCTATGAATTCTCCTATATTCTCGAGCAGGGTGATGATGTGGGTACTTTGGGATTTGAATTTGAGGTTACAGACGACCAGGATCTGATCAAGACAGTGGCCATCCTGATCACCACTAACTTATCTGTTCAGGGAATGTTCGTCAAATACGACTGGAAGATTACTGCTGAGGAATGGCTGGGTGAAAGTGTTCTGGCAGATCATGATGCCGCAAAGACTTTCAGGTTCGATAACGAGGGCACCTATGAGGTGGACCTGAGTCCCGATCATGCTGCCTATAACCATCATTTCTGTTATTGGGTTTATAAGGAGACGCCGGAAAACGGGGATACCCTGGCTGAGCTTAGGCTGATCAGGAGGCTCCTGTCCGGTGAACAGGGACTTGATGAGAATTATGATTTCAGGATCACCGCAGCCAATGAATCGGAAATGACCATGTACTGGGATCTTGCCTTCTGGGGCCTGCTTGATATCAAGCGGACTTTCAAGAGTCAGGCCAAAGGTGCTTTCGAGCCTTATGGAACCGAGGCATATGCCGACAGCGTAGCCATGCTCACGGTACTTGATTGTTCCCATATCGATGACAGTTTGCTGGATTTTGAATAGCTTACCGATGGATCTTATTATTTAGTAGAGTATGTAGTAGAGAAGCATCCTGGTGGACCAGAGTCGTCATTCCAGGGTGCTTTTTTTTATTTTTATATCAATCCTGCCTCAATGAAAAAAACGATAACAGCATTTATTTTGGCGATCCTCCCGGTGATGCTTGTAGCCCAGACTGTTATTTTAACAGGAACCGTGAAGGATGACAACGAAGAAGCTCTTCCGGGGGTTTCTGTGACCATTGAAGGAACCGACAGGGGGGTGATTACCAACCTGGAAGGTGAGTTCAGTATCGAGGTTGACCGGTCGGTGGCTGAAGTCATCAGTTTTTCTTTCATTGGATTCAATACTGAAACGAGGGAGTTATCCGGGGGAGTTACTTCCTTTGATATCAGCCTTTCCCCGAAATATACAGAACTTGATGATGTGGTGGTGATTGGTTATGGTACCCAGAGGAGAGGGGATGTAACTGTATCCATAGCATCAATTAAAGCAGAAGATGTCTCCTCACCCGTCAATACATCACTTGACCAGGCCCTTCAGGGACAGGCTGCAGGTGTGGTGGTGATCCAGTCGACAGGTAAGCCGGGATCACCCGTATCGGTCCGGATCCGGGGTACCACCTCCATTAACGGGACCAATGAACCCCTCTATGTGGTCGATGGGATACCCATTATCACTAAAGCTGAGGAACTGACCTCAGGCACACTCCAGGGATCCGATATCAACCCGCTCTCAACCATTAATCCGGCCGACATTGAATCTATACAGGTACTAAAGGATGCATCAGCCACAGCCATGTACGGAGCAAGGGGAGCCAATGGAGTGATCCTCATCACAACCAAGCGTGGCAAGCCAGGAACGATGCAGGTCAACCTGATCAGTTCTGGGGGGATCCAGAAACTGGCAAAGAGACTGGACTTTCTGAATGCAAAGGAACTTGCTGAGCTTGGGAATGATGCCGTTACTGACGCCAGAAAGTATTATCCGGATATCGCTTACGGGGACAATTTTGCATTTCCTGACAGGTTTGGTGAAGGAACGGACTGGCAGGGTGAAATATTCAGGCCGGCCTGGATGCAGAATCACCAGTTGTCGCTTCGTGGAGGCAGCGAAAAGACCCGTTATTTCATGTCTGCCAACCTGATGCTTCAGGATGGAATCATCTGGAATTCAGATTTTAATAAGGGTACATTCCGGATCAACCTGGACAACGACCTTACTGACAAGATTACTACGGGAGTAAACCTGAACTTCACAAACAGCATCAGCCATGGTGTTATTACCGGGGTGCCCAACCAGGCTTCCAGCGTGACGGCAATGGCCATGCTGTTTAATCCTGCACAGGAACCCTATGATGAAGATGGCCCGGGTGGATATACCTATGAGAGTAACACCATTAACAGGGTTCCAAATCCGGTTGCAGAGATTAACGAAACAGACCGCATCATTAATTCAAACCGTGCCATAGGGGATATCTACGTGGACTGGGATATTATTCCCGGACTTCAATACAAACTGAAGCTGGGTGTCGACGCATTTTTCACAAAGGAGCAGCAGTATATCCCAAGTTATATCAGACGGGGACAGGACAAGGGAAAGGGCTATAATGTGAATATGCAGGGCAATACATGGTTGGTGGAAAATACCCTGTCCTATACAAGAGACATTAAAAAACATCATTTTACATTGCTGGTGGGGCAGACTGCACAGAAGTATACTTCTGAGGATACAGATATAGCCGTCGAACGCTTTGATGATGACAGGCTGGGGTACTACAACCTTGGACTGGGGCTGGACAAGACCGTGATTACAGGTTTCAGTACATGGTCCATGCTTTCAGGGATCGGGAGGGCCATTTATAACTACGACAGCAGGTACTACCTGACCGTATCGGGCAGGGCTGACGGATCCTCCAAATTCGGCAGTTCGAACAAATGGGGATTTTTTCCATCCCTCTCCCTTGCCTGGCGTGTGACCGGGGAGGATTTCCTCAATTCATCTGAAGTTATTAACAGTCTGAAGATCAGAGCAAGTGTGGGTTCTGTGGGAAATGAGGGGATACCCCCTGGAAGTACTGTCAGCCTGATGGGAACAGTACCATACTTCTTCGGAGAGATGCCCAGCTCCAAGGTACTTGGCTCCTATGTATATTCTCTTAAGAATGATGAATTGAAATGGGAGGTTACCACCCAGTATAACACCGGGTTTGACCTCAGCATGTTCAAATCAAAAATCATGCTCACCGTGGAAGCATACCTGAAAAATACTTCTGATCTTTTGCTCTATATCCCGATCAACCGGTCGTCCGGATTTGAATATGCCTGGTCGAATGTGGGGGATATGACCAACAGGGGCATTGAATTTTCGCTGAACACAGTAAATATCTCATCGGACTTCATTTGGAGGACCAGGCTGAACATGGCCGTCAACCGAAATGAGGTCACCAACCTTGCCCAATCAACAGATATCTATGGAATCCCCATCATGAATATCCTCGACTGGACCAAGATCAGTGCGGGGCAGCCCATTGGAGTAATCTACGGTTATAAGACCGATGGGGTTCTGCAACTGGACGAAGATCCGGCCGAACAGCCATTCTTCCCCTCGAAGATCATTCGTCACGGAGACAGGAAGTATGTGGATAAGAATAAGGACGGGTTTATTACTTCCGAGGATTATTATGAACTTGGGAATGCAAATCCCGATTTTTCATTCGGATTCAACAACCACTTCTCCTATAAGGGGGTTGCGCTTGATATCTATTTCCAGGGAGATATCGGAAACGAACTGGTCAACTTTAACAAGTTCCAGCTGGAAAGTTTTGACGGATACCAGAACAACTCAAAAGTAGCCCTGGAAAGATGGACCGAAGACAATTCGACAAACGATTATCCCAGGGCCAATGCCTCCCCGCACGGGAACTTTATGTCTGATGTCATCGTTGAGGATGGCTCTTATGTCCGGCTGAAACAGCTGACTCTTTCGTATAACCTTCCCGATCAATGGTATAGTGGTATAGGGATCAGTAATATCCTGGTCTCGGTAAGCGGGACTAACCTGTTAACCTTTACCAACTATTCAGGCTACGACCCGGAAGTTTCAATTTTTGGTGGCAGTGTTTTCGGGAAGGGTGCTGATTACGGAGCTTATCCCATGGCCCGGACACTTATGGTCAGCCTGAACCTTACATTTTAATCCGTAAAAGTAAAACTATGAAGAAAGGATTCATATTGCTGGCAGTCCTGTTGCTTACAGGATGTGAAGGCTTCCTGGATGAAGATATACGTTCAACCCACAATTACGACAACTACTTTCATTCGGAGGATGACCTGGTCATGTTCTCAAATGGAATGTTTGGTGGCCTGATCACCTGGACCTGGGAGGGAGGGGGCTTATTCTTCAATAACTACTGGGTAATACAGGACCTTGCCTCTGATAATTGCTTTGAAATGGGTCCTTCCGTTGATATGCACGACCTGTCGAAATTTACATTCGATCCGAATAATACAGTATTTGATTTCATCTGGCGGGGGTGCTATTTCCTTATCAATTCGGCCAATGTCCTTCTTGTGGAATCGGAGAATATCACCGAATATTCCAGTCCGGAGGTAAGAAATCATCTGCAGGGGGAGGCGTATTTTATGCGGGGAATGCTTTATTTCGAGCTGGTGAAGCTTTTCGGAGATATCCCCCTTCAGACCTTTCCGACCACGACGGTGGAGAGTTCACAACTTGAAAGGTCGGCAGTTTCCGAGGTTTATGAAACTATTATTTCAGACCTGGAGATGGCTGAAGAACTTCTTGCGGTGAATCCTTTTTCGGACCGGCAACTGGGAATGCCAACCCCGGCAACCCTTGCTGCTCTGCTTGGAAAAGTATACCTAACCAGGGGGGCGCTGAACAAAGATCCGGCCGATTTCATAAGCGCAAAGAGCTATCTGGATAAGGTGGTGGGACAGTATGAACTGGAAACCGAGTTTTCCGATATCTTCAAATTTACAAATGCCAATAAGGGTGAGATCCTCTGGGCTGTGAACTTCAGTGGTACCCTGGGTGAGGGATGGACCACCAACCAGTTCCTGGTAAGGTTGATGCCCACCACCATATCGTCCGAGGGAATCCGGAACGGGCAGGGCTGGGAGCGTCCTTCTCCGCACCTTTTTGACAGCTATTTCCCGGGTGATAAGCGGAAAGATGCCACATTCATTACGGAGTTTGACGGAGAAGACTTCGGTGAACCCTACATCCAGAAGTACTGGGACAGGGAAGCAGAACCGGGTAAGCAAAACGGGGAGTCGGATGCAGATTTTATCTACATGCGCTATGCCGATGTCCTGCTGATGTATGCAGAGGCACTTAACGAAATCAACAATGGGCCTGATGATGCGGCGTATGATGCCATGAACCAGGTCAGGTTCAGGGCGGGTATCAGCGATCTTTCGGCCGGACTCACCTATCAGGAGTTTAAAGACTCAATCCTTGTGGAGCGAAGGTGGGAGTTCGTCATGGAGGGACACCGCTGGTATGACCTGGTACGCTTTGGCAAGCTTCATGAAGCTGTGCTGGAGGCCAAGCCCGAGGCCAATGTGAAGGACCATCACATCCTGTTCCCCATTCCACAGAAGGAGAGGTATTATAATCCCTTATTAACTCAGAACGATGGCTATTCACAGTAAAAGCCTGGCTTTTGCGATATGTTTTAGCATCATCCTTCTCTTCATAGTTCCCTGCCTGTAATTCCACCTTCATGCGGATGGAAGAGACTGGATTCAAAGGGGACAGACTGTATAATCCCTGCATCCATAGAAGAGATTTTCAGCGAAGGAATAAACAGCTGGAGATATCACGGGGTGAACTGGTTCTGGAAGAGGGTGCTTTTCCCTGAAGAATGGAGGGGAAAAGTCATATGGCTTGATTATATTGACGATCATACCATTGAATCAACTGCCGGTTCGCCGAAAAGGAGTTTGAAGGCCATGAGATATACAATGACATGCTGTTTTATAGGCTAATAAGCGAAAATATTGCAGAACTCAATGATTAAACGCGGACTCATATTGTGCATTTCTATGGCCGTAACGTCCATTGCCCAGGCTCAACCTGTGCTTACACCCGCCCCGGAGCATTTTAATAAATTCAACAATGTGGAGAACGGATGGTGTGCCTCCGATGCCACCATCTCTCTTTTGCTGCCCGATGGCAATACCCTCTGGCTGTGGGGTGATTGCATCATCGGTGAGAAGGAGTCGACCTTTGATGTGAAGAACGGGTCTGCAACCATGATCAACAATTCGGCTATTATTGAGGAAGACGATGTGTTGACTGCTTATTACCAGGGTAGCATGGAAGATCCTTCCTCACTGATCCCCGGGGAGGGTGATGACATATTCTGGCCTGAACACGCCACTATTGAGAATGATACAGTAAAAATATTTGCAATCCGGATCATTCATGAGGACACAGGTATTCCGGGCTTCAACTTCCGTGTGGGCACAACCCACATGGCCTATTTCAAATATCCGGGAATGGAGCACATCAGGACAGAGGAGATAGCCGATATTACTGATTCTACCATGCGCTTCGGGACCCATGTATTTGAGAATGGTGGCTTCAAATACATATTCGGAAAGAAGGATACCCTCGTGGATGGATTGAAATACCCTGTTCCCATGCTGGCAAGGGTGGAAAACAGTGTGGATGAGCCCTGGCAGTTCTATGCTGGGAACGACAGGTGGTCAGATAGTTGCAGTGAGGCAGTGCCTGTTGGTGACCGCCCCATGAGCGAATCTTTCTTTGTTTACGAGAAGAACGGGAAGTTTTACCTGATCATGCATGAGATATGGCTTATCGGAGAATTGTATATTCTGGAGTCGGAACAGCTGACCGGACCCTGGAACAGGGCGAGCACGGGGGGTATCGAAAATAAATTTGCTGTGATCAAACCCCATGGGAAGAACTTCACCTACAACCTGTTTGCCCATCCTCATTTTAGCCAGAGTGAAGATATTCTTATCTCCTATAATGTGAATAACAGCGACTTCTGGCCCATATTCAACGATACCAGGAATTACCGCGCCAGGTTTCACTGGATGGATGTGGAAAGGGCGGTGAGTACCACTGTTCCTGATACACTGGACTACTTCGATTCGGTGGTGGGAATCGATGATCGCCATGCCCTGCGCAATAATTATTCTCCGTACATGGGAATAGAGGCAGGCCATCTATATATCAAGGGAGTAACTGAAGAGTCGCTGCTTGAGATATACGGCCTCGACGGTCGGAAATACCTGAGCCGGACGATTTCCGGTGAGGAGGTCATATCATTAAACGAATTACCCGGCAAGCTGCTGGTGATCCGGCTGACTGGCAGGAATGGAACCCATGTTCAGAAAATCATTAACTGAAGTTTCCTTGTCGATAAGATATTGATAAAGAGATAAATACATAAGCAAAAAGCATTGCATGTCTTAGCCTGGAAGACACGATAAAGTTCTTTGATATATAACATGCGTATCGAGACAGGAATCAAAAATATAACAATAGATTAAGAACTAGGAAACTTCAGTAACTTCACCTGTATAATTTTTCGACCATGAGGTAGAAGTTCTATTCAAGCCTGACCGCTATCCTCATTCTATTCATGTTTTTTTGAATTTAGCAATATGAAAACACCCCAAATAATTGTCAGCATTCTGATAATCGCATCAGTAGTCCAAGGTTTAAATGCCCAAAATGCGAAAATTGACAGTTTGATAAACTTACTGGAAAATCATAAAAGCGAAGATACAGTTAGGGTTAATCTGTTAAATGATATTGCATACGCATCGAGGAGCAATGATCCGGAAAAAGGCTTGAGTTATGCTGAAAAATCTTTGGAACTGGCAGAA